>NZ_JBICVY010000009.1:0-431024 GCF_043199475.1 Streptomyces sp. NPDC048603
GCGTGAGCCACTCACGCGGAGGAGAGGGGTTCGTCCGGCGGGGGGCTGTGCGCCCCGGCCGCCTCGGCGACGAGAACCAGTTAGCCAGGCCGGCGGGGGCCTGGCAACGCCCCCGCCTACTAAGACACCCCGCCAGTCCGCGACCAGCGGCCCTTGGGGGGGCGGCACCGGGGCACGGAAGCGACCCGTGCGGGCCACTAGGCCGGTTCGTATGTGACGTGGGCCCTATGGGGCGAGTCACCACTCAGCCGCCCGAACCTCACCGAGCGTCATCGGCTGTGCGGAATCGATAACCGCGGGGTTATCGATCCGCCCCCGAAGTTCCCGTTGATCGCGATGTGGCGCCCGGGGGAACGTAGGAGGGCCCGGAAGGCGCCCGTCGAGGGACTCGTTCCGGCGGGAAGGGAGGCGGGGGGCGGGCCGAGCCGGCCTCCGGGAAGCCTGCAGGAGGGGGGCGGAAAGCGTTGAGCGGCGGGTTCAGCGGGTACGGCGGGTTCGACATGACGGTGATGTACACGGTGCACGACGCGTTGCGGAGGGAGCTGGGGCGTATCGGCCGGGCCACCGCCCTCGCCGGCCCGGATCCCCGGCACGTACTGCGCACGACCGCCGGCTGGAGGACCTTCAGGACGGCCCTGCGCGTCCACCACTCCGCCGAGGACGACGCCCTGTGGCCCGTACTGCGCAGCGCCCTCGACGGCAGGCCCGACGACCTGACCCGGCTCGTGGCGATGGAGGCCGAGCACGCCGCGATAGCCGCGCTCACCCGGGTGGTCGACGAGGAGCTGGCCCGGCCCGGCTCCCCGCCCGGCTCCCGGCTCGATCTCTTCCGCGAGCTCACCGGTTCCCTGGTCACAGGTCTCGCCGGGCACCTCACGCATGAGGAGGAGGTCGTGTTCCCGCTCATCCGAACCACCCTGAGCGAGGAGCAGTGGAAGCACTTCGGGCAGGTCCACGCCCAGCGGATCGCGCCGTACGCGCCCCGGCTCCTGCCCTGGCTCCTGGACGGTGCGGACGGCCGGACGGTCACGGCGGTGCTCGCCGCGTTCCCGGAGCGTGCGCGCCGGGCGTACGGCCTGCTGTGGCAGCCCGCGTACGCCGCAACCGACCGGTCCTGAACGGCGGCCTGGCCGTAAACGACGCAGCTGCTGCCGCCGCCGACCGATCCTCACTCCCCGTACCCCTCGATCCACCATCGCCATGAGACAGGAAGGCCCACATGTCACGCGAGTTCACGGTCGCGGCGGCCGACACCCGCCTCCACGGTGTCGACACTCCGGGCGAGGAGCCTCCGCTGCTCTTCCTGAACGGCGCCTTCTCCACGCAACGTCACTGGAAGCCCGTGATCGGACGGCTCGGCGGCCGGTACCGCACCGTCACGTTCGACGCTCGGGGGCGGGGCAGATCGGGCCCTTCCTCGGACTACTCGATCAGGGGCGCCATCGAGGACGTCGACCGTGTGATCGGTGCGACGGTGCTCCGGCGGCCGATCCTGGTCGGCTGGTCCCACGGCGCGACGGTCGCCGTGTGTTACGCGGCCGAATATCCGCAGCTGGTCGGCGGACTGGTCCTCATCGACGGCGCCTGTCCGGTCTCCCTGCTCGACGAGGCGGGCAAGGAGGGCGTGCGCCGGCAGTTCCGCGGACTCGGGCGGATCATGCGTGTCCTGGCCTTCTTCGGCCGCTCGGCCAGGATGAGCCCCTCGGACAGCGCGGAGGTCGTCATCGAGACGGACATCGTCAACGGCGAGCTGGGGGCGGACTTCGAGACCCTGCGCTGTCCGACCGTCTTCGTCCTCGGGGCCGACAGACGCCCCGGGGTCTCCGTACGGGAGGCGGGCACGATGCGGGCCGCCGCCGCCCAGGCCGTGGCGGGCAACGAACAGGTGAGCGTGTTCGCGACCACGGCCGGCAGCGATCCGCGGATCCTCGCCGGGGATCCCGGCGCCGTGGTCGCCGCGATCGAGGAGGTCAGGAAGCGGTCGGGGCACGTCACCGGTGTGTGAGCGAGCCGCGGGGACGTACCGCCGTGCGTCAGAACCGCAGCGGGCCGAGTTCGCGGACCGTGTCGGCGAGAGCGCGGATGGGCTCGTTCTCGGACTCGGTCCGCCACACCAGACCGTAGGGGAGGCTCGGCAGGTCCGGGATGGGGATCCAGTGAATGTTCGGCATGCCCCAGTACCGGGTGACGTGGCTGGGGAACCCGTGGATGATCTCGCCCATGCCGACCAGGTTGATCAGGTCGTCGGCGTTCGTCACGGTCTCGAGACGCTCGATCGTCCTGCCTCCGGGAGTGTGGAAGGGCAGGTAGCGGTCCTCCCAGTAGTCCGGGAAGCCGGGAGCCATGGCGTGCCGGAAGTCGGCGAGCATCTCCAGTCGCGCCGACGTCCGGCCGGCGAGCTCGTGGTCGGCCGTCACGGCGAGGATCCGGGAGTCCGTGCACAGGACCGGGCCGACGGTGAGGTCCGGCTCCTCCAGGGGCAGCCACAGGACCATGACGTCCATCTCGCCGGCGCGGAGCCGGCCGAAGGGATCCTCGTACGTCAGCTGGCGGATCTGCAGTTCCCACTGCGGATGCCGTGAGCGGAACGCCTTCCAGTAGAAGTGCACGTCGACGAGGTTGAACGGCATCATGCCCACGCGCAGTCGGCCGGTGATGCCACGGGCAGCCAGCCGGGCGCGTTCCAGGGAATCGTGCAGGCCCATGTAGACCGGCTGCAGATCGCCGCGCAGCTGCCGGCCGACCTCGGTCAGGCGCACGGTGCGGCTGGTGCGCTCGAACAGCAGGGCGCCGATGCGCCGTTCCTGCTTCTTGACGGCCTGGCTGACCCTCGCCTGGGAGACCCTGAGCCGCTCGGCGGTCCGGCCGAAATGCAGCTCCTCGGCCAGCACCAGGAATATCTCGATGTCCCTCAGTTCCACGACGCCCCCCGTGTCCTCCGGCGATGGCCCGCCGGCCGTCGAGCCGCGCGCAAGTTTATGTCGATCAAAGTCCTTGCATCGGGGGTGCGGCGGTTCCTGGGGGCGGCGGGATTCAGCCGGATGGGGTACGGGGTCGCGCGGGGGAGGAAGGCGGCTCGCTAGCGTGGCAGCCGCATCTGCGCGGAGGGCACGTATGGACGGGACAGGCGGACCGTTTCCGGACGGGGCCGGAGGCACGGCAGGCAGGGGCGGAGCCGGCGCGGAGGCGTTCGGGGCGGCCTTGCGGCGGGCCCGGGTGGAGCGTGGGCTGTCGCTGGCCGCGCTCGCGCGGCTCGTTCATTACAGCAAGGGCTATCTCAGCAAGATCGAAAACGGTGGGAAGCCGGCGACGCCCGATCTGGCCCGGCGTTGCGACGCGGTCCTGGGGGCGGGTGGCGCCCTGGCGGCGCTGGTGCCGGAGCTGCCGCACCCCCGTCAGCCGGAGCCTTCGGGCGAGTGTCCGTACCGGGGGCTGGCCGGGTTCGGAACCGGGGACGCCGGATGGTTCTTCGGGCGGGAGCGGACCACCGCCGCTCTGCTGGAACGGCTCGCCGGACGGGCGGGCAAGGGGCCTCTGGCCGTGGTGGCGCCCTCGGGGGCGGGCAAGTCCTCGCTGCTGCGGGCCGGGCTGGTGCCGGCCTTGCGGGGGGCGGGGGACGGTGCGGGTGCGGGTGGGCCGGCTGCGGGTGGGCCGGCGGGGGTGCGGGTGGTGGTGTGCACGCCGACCGCGCATCCGCTGGACGAGTTGCCGGCCGCGTTGTCCCGGGAGGGTGTTCTCCCCGGGGCCGGGCCGAGCCGCCGGGAACTGGTCGAACGCCCCGATCTGCTCGCGGCGGCACTGCGCGAGGGTGCCGGCGCGGCCGGGATCGTGCTGGTCGTCGACCAGTTCGAGGAGGTGTTCACGCAGTGCCGGGACGAGGGGGAGCGGCGGGCCTGTCTCGCGGTGCTCGCCTCCCTCGCCGCCGGGGGCCTCGTGGCCGGAAGCCCCTCAGCCGGAAGCCCCCCGGCCGGGAGCCTCGTGGCCGGGGGCCCCGGGCCCGCCGTGGCGCAGGTGGTGCTCGGGCTGCGAGCCGACTTCAGCGGGCGCTGCCTGGCGTATCCGGAACTGGCGGAGGTCTTCACCAACGGGTTGTTCGTGCTCGGCCCGATGACCTCCGAAGAGCTGCGGACCGCGATCACCCGGCCCGCAGAACGCGCCGGGCTGGTCCTCGAACCCGGTCTGGTGGAGGTGCTGTTGCGGGACGTCGGCGCCGACGACGGGCCTCCGGGCGGGACCGCCCGTGCCCTGCCCCTGCTCTCCCACGCACTGCTCGTCACCTGGACGGCGCGGTCGGGACGGACGCTCACGGTCGAGGGGTACGAGGCGACCGGCGGGCTGCGCGGCGCCGTGGCCCGTACCGCGGAAGAGGTCTACACGGCCCTCGACCTCTCGGGCCGGGAGGCGGCACGGCGCGTACTGCTGCAGCTGGTGCACTTCGGCGACGGGGAGGTGGAGACCCGCCGCCGGGCCGCACCGGACCGGCTGACCTCGGCCGCCCCGGACCCTCGGGCGGCCACCGCCGCGCTGGATTCCCTCGTCCGGGCGCGGCTGGTGACCGCCGGCGAGTCCGCGGTGCAGATCACCCACGAGGCCCTGCTGCGGGCCTGGCCGCGCCTGCGGGACTGGATCCACACCGACCGGGCCGGACTGCTGCTGCACCAGCAGCTCACCGATGCGGCGGCCGCCTGGCTGCGCGAGGGCCGCGACCCCGAACTGCTGTACCGCGGCAACCGGCTCGCGGCGGCCGACGAGTGGGCGGAGCAGCAGGACGGGCGGAACCCGCCGGGCCCGGTGGAGACGGAGTTCCTGGCGGCGAGCCGGGCCGAGGAGTACGGGCGGCGGCAGCGGGCGCTGCGGCAGGCGCGGGCCCGCAGCCGGCTGCTGGCGGCGCTGGCGGTGCTGCTGGCCGTGGCGGTCGGCGCGAGCGGGCTGGCCTTCCACCAGCGGTCGCGGGCCGTGGCGGAGCGGCGGGTGGCGCAGTCCCAGGCGATGGCGGTGCAGTCCGGTGCGATGGCGGCGGGCCGGCCGGAGGCGTCCATGCTGCTCGCGGCCCGGGCGTACCGGACCGCGCCGACCACGGAGGCCCGAGGGGCGCTCCTCAGCACCCAGAGCCAGGCGTTCGGCGGCCGGCTGACCGGGCACACCGGGGCGGTCAACGGGGTGGCGTTCACACCGGACGGCCGGGTCCTGGCGACGGCCGGCAGTGACGGCACGGTCCGGCTGTGGGGCGGACCCGAGCACCGCTCCGCCCTGGCGGTGCTCACCGGGCACGGCGGGGCGGTGCAGGCGGTGGCGTTCGGGGCGGGCGGGAAGCTGCTGGCGTCGGCGGGCGCCGACGGCACCGTACGGCTGTGGCGCATGCCCGAACGGCAGGCCGCCGGGATCCTGTACGGGCACAGCGGCGGGGTACGGGCGGTCGCCTTCTCCCCCGACGGCCGGACCGTGGTGTCGGGCGGGATGGACGGCACGGTACGGCTGTGGGACGTGGGGAGCCGGCGCGCGGCCGCCGCCCTGCGCGGACACGGCGACACCGTCCACGCGGTGGCGTTCGCGCCTGACGGGCGCAGCGTGGCCTCGGGTTCGGCCGACCGCACCGTCCGGCTGTGGGACGTGGGTGATGCGGGGGATGCGGGTGATGGGGGCGATGGGGCCCGTGCGGGTGGTGCTGCCGGTGCGGTGCGTGGTGCCGACGGTGGGGAAGGGGCGACGGGCAGCCTGGCGGCGACCCTGGAGGGTCACACCGACGCGGTGCTGGGGGTGGCCTTCGCCCCGGACGGGCGCAGCGTCGCCTCCGGCGCGGCGGACCGTACCGTGCGGGTCTGGGACACCGGCGGTCCCGGCGGCCCCCGGCAGGCCGGGAAGGCCGCGACGGCGGTGCTTCAGGGGCACAGCGACGATGTCAACGCGGTCGCCTGGACCCGCGACGGCACCGGGCTGGTGAGCGGGAGCGGCGACGGGACGGCGAAGGTGTGGGACACCGTGGACCACCACATCGCCCACACCTACGCCGGGCACACCGACTACGTCCTGGCGGTGGCGACCGGGCCGGGGGACCTGCTGGTCACCGGCAGTTTCGACCAGTCCGCGGTGGTGTGGGACCCCGGACGCGGGGCCCTGGTCGCGCGCCCGTTCGCGCAGTTGTGGCAGTCCTCGTTCTCCGCTGACGGAAGGCTGCTGGCCTCGGCCGGCACCGACGGCGCCGTACGGGTGTGGGAGCCCGCGCGGCGCCGGCTCGCCGCGACGCTGACCGGGCATCAGGGGGCCGTGTTCGCGGTCGCGTTCTCCCCGGACCGGCGTACGCTCGCCTCGGCGGGCGCGGACCGGCGGGTGAGGCTGTGGGACGCGGCGGGCGGACGGCTCCTGGCCACACTGGACGGGCACGGCGGTTCGGTGTTCGCCCTGGCCTTCTCCCCCGACGGCCGGACGCTGGCCTCGGCGAGCTCCGACCGTACGGTCAAGCTCTGGGACGCCGTCGGGCACCGGCAGCTCAGCACCCTCACCGCGCACCAGGACTTCGTCAACGCCGTCGCCTTCAGTCCCGACGGCAGGCTGCTGGCCACCGGCAGCGATGACCTGACCGTACGGCTTTGGGACGTCACGGCACGGGCGGAACGGACGGTGCTGCGCGGCCACACCGGGGCGGTGCGGAGCGTGGCCTTCTCCGCCGACGGGCTGCACCTGGCGAGCAGCGGCAACGACGGCGCCGTACGGGTCTGGTCCTGGGCGCCGGGGGCGGACCGGACCTCGGTCGGCGGCGGCGCCGCGGTACTCACCGGGCACACCGGGGCAGTGCGGGCGGTGGCGTTCGCCCCGGACGGGCGTCTCCTGGCGAGCGCCGGGATCGACGGGAGTGTGCGGCTCTGGGACGTCGCCCGACGCCGGACGTACGCCACGCTGGCCGGTCACGACGGAGCCGTGTGGGGCGTGGTGTTCGACCCGGTCCGGGGGGTGCCGGCGAGCAGCGGCACCGACGGGACCGTACGGCTCTGGTCGCTCGATCCGGAGTCACGGGTCGAGGGGATCTGTGCGCTGGCCGGTGACCCGGACCGGGCCGGTGAGCGCTACCTGTCACTGCCCGAGGGCTCCGACCGGCCGCCCTGCTGACGGACCGCCACTTCCCGCGGGCCGGCGCGGTTCCCGCCCGCTTGGCGGCTGCGATCGGCCGGGCAGGCGTACCGCGGCGGCCGGGCAACCCGTCGGCGGGTCAGGGGGTTTCCCGGGGTTTCCCGTTTCCTGCCTGGCCGGGCGACGCGTTGGCCCTCGACAGCGGCCCCGGCAGCGCGCCAGTCTCGGAGGGCCGGAGGAGCGGTCGGCCGGCACGGCGCTGCAGGTGCGAAGACCGCAGCGAAGACCGCAGCGCACGCCGGAGATCGGCGGGGAACGCCGGGCAACGACGGGGAACGACGGGGAACGGGGAGTGGGGAACACGATGCGAGGGGTCCAAGGGGTGAACGGGACGGGTTTGACCGGAGCGCCGGATGCGACCGGACCGGAGGGGGTGAACGGACTGCAGGGGGCGACCGGGCCGGGGGGAGCGGTGGCAGCGGGCCCGTACGGAGCGCCGGAGGGGTGGGCGCCCGGCGGGCGGGGGCGCCGCGGGGCGCGGGGAGTCGTCCGCGCCCTGCAACGGACCGCCGGCGCGACGGTGGCGGCGCTGCTCCTCGTGGCCGGCGGAAGTACGGCCTCCATGGCGGCGCCCGGTCCGGGGGAGCCGGTCGCCGCCGGCGCGGCGGCCTGCGGGGTGCTCGCCCCGGGCGCTTCCGCGGTGGCGGAGGGTGCCGTCCGCGCGGCCTGCGAGCAGATCGGCGTCTGGTACACGTGGGGCGGCGGGCACGGACCCGAGCCGGGGCCGACGTACGGGACGGTCGATCCGACCGACCCGGCCAGCGAACACGACCCCGAACGGCTGGGCTTCGACTGCTCGGGGCTGGTGCGGTACGCCTACGCCCGCGCCACCGGCCGGGACCCGCTGCCCGGCAACGCCGGCCACCAGTTCGGCACTCCGCAGGCGGTGGCCCGGTTCGGCCCCGAGCAGGGCACCGGGCCGCTGCTGCCGGGCGACCTGCTGGCCTGGGGGCAGGCCGGGGCTGTCCACCACATCGCGGTCTACCTGGGCGCGGGGAAGATGGTGGAAGCACGGCAGTCGGGCACCCGGATCATGGTCAGCGACGTACGCCTGGGCGGTGACTACGCCGGAGCGGTCCGGATCGGCGCGGACGCGCAACAGGGGACGTTCAGCACCTGGGGCACGGACGTGTGGACGCACACCGAGCCGTCGACCGGGAGCGCCCGCGTCCACCGGTTCGCCGGGCCGACCCGGGTGCGCGTGCAGTGCCAGAAGCACGCCGAGACGGTGACGGCCGAGGGCTACACCAACGACGCCTGGTCGTACCTGCCCGAGTACGGCGCCTGGATCACCAACATCTACATCCAGGGGCCCGCCTGGCTGGACGGCGTGCCCACCTGCCCCTGAGCGGGCGGGCGGCCGGGCGGTACCCCCTCCCCCACACACGCACACACACGCACGTCACGCACGTTCGCGCAACGGCACCACTCTTCACCGGGCTCCGCACCGAACGCCGGAGCCACGACCAAGGAGGAAGCATGTCCGCACGCACGAAGATCGCCCTCGGCCTGGCCGCCGCCGCCCTGACCTCCGGTCTGGCCACCGCCGCCGCCCCCGCCATCGCCGCGCCGAGCACCGGGACGGCCGCCGCGGCCGAGTGCGGAGTCCGTTCCGACGGCCGCCTGTGGTGCGGGAACCGCGCCGGTGCCAAGGGCTACGAGCACCGCTCGTACAACTCGGCGGTCCGCGGCCCGCTGAACACGGGCTTCAGCTGGTTCCAGTGCTGGGGGTACGGCGACCGGCACGGTGGCGGCAACACCGTCTGGTACTGGACCCAGCTGGACAACGGCCAGTGGGGCAACGTGCCCGCCGTGGACGTCCACACGTCGGTCGACCCGGCTCCCGGCCTGCGTCAGTGCTGACGCGCCCGGTCGGCGCCCGCGGCACGGCAGCCGCGGCGCCGACCGGATCCGGCGCGCGTACCGCGTAGTGCGCATCGCGAGCCCCGTACCCGACGGGCCGTCTCCTCCACCCGGGGAGGCGGCCCGTCGCCCGTGTCCGGGGCGGGTCCCCGAGCCCCCCGGCCTACGGGCCTCCGGGCCTACGGGCCTGCGGGCCTGCGCGCCCACAGGCCTTCGGGCGTTGCTCCGCACGGGGGATCCGGCCCGCCGTGACGGCTCGGACCCTTCTGCCCGGCGCCGGAGACGGCGAACATGACGGTCTGTCCGCCGGCCCTCGACCGGCCGCCCACCGCCGGTTCCCCTCCCCCGTCCGGGGCAACGGAGACGCCTTGACCTCACCTGACCGAGTCCGGCTCGGTGCCCGGGGCCGAGTGGTGCTCACCGCGCTGGTGCTGATCACGTTCATCGGCTCCCTGGACTCGACGATCCTCGCCACCGCCCTGCCGACCATCGCCGGTGACCTCGGAGACCTCCGGCACCTGTCGTGGGTGGTGACCGCGTACCTGCTCGCCGTCACCGGTTCGGCCCTGATCTGGGGCAAATTGGGAGACATCTTCGGCCGCAAGCGCGTGCTGCAGACGGCGATCGCGCTCTTCCTCCTCGGGTCGTTCCTCTGCTCCCGGGCTCAGGACATGCCCGAACTGATCTGCTTCCGGGCCCTCCAGGGCCTCGGTGCGGGCGGGATGTGGGTCATCCCGCAGGCCGTCCTCACCGGCCTCGTCGGCCCCCGGGACCGCGGCCGCTACCAGGTGTACGTCGCGGGGGCGGGTGCCTCGGCCGCCATCCTGGGACCGCTCGTCGGCGGGCTGCTGGTGGAACACGGCTCGTGGCGCTGGGCCTTCTACCTGAACCTGCCGGTCGGGGTGGTCGTCATGACGGCGCTGGCCTTCGGGCTGCGCCATCGGCGGAGCGCGGAGCGGACCCGGCTCGACTACTGGGGCAGTCTGCTGATCTCGGCCTGTGCGGCCGGAGTGACCCTGCTGGTCACCTGGGGCGGCGTCGTCTTCTCCTGGTTCTCTCCCCCGATGCTGGTGCTGTTCGCCACGGTCGCGGTCCTGCTGGTGCTCATCTGGCGGGTCGAGCGCACCCACCCCGATCCGCTTCTGCCCTCCCGGGTGGTGCGCGAACGCGTGTTCCGGATCGCCGTACCGCTGTCGTTCTTCTTCTGGGTCGTCCAGGCCGGCACGGTGAACTACCTGCCCCTGTTCTTCCAGGTGGTCAAAGGGGCGTCCCCGACGGCCTCGGGGCTGCTGCTGCTCCCCATGTCCCTGAGCGGGATGCTGGCCTACACGCTCAGCGGGCAGGCGCTGTCGCGGTGGGGCCGCTACCGCCCGTTCCCCATCATCGGCGCCCTGCTGATCATCACCGGGCTGGTGCTGTGCGCGGTCCTGCGGAAGGACGCCTCGCCGCTCGCCTACGGCGCCGCCCTGGTGGTGCTGGGGCTGGGGTTCGGGCTGGTCTCCCAGATCGCCCTGGTCGCGGCGCAGAGCGCGTGCGCGTACGAGGACGTGGGCGTCGTGACCTCGGGGGTGATCTTCTTCCGCAACCTGGGCAGCGCCTTCGGGGCGGCGCTCTTCGGCGCGGTCCTCAACCGGAGGCTCGTCGAGCACCTGGTCCAGGGCATCGACGCCGGGGAGTTCACGGCCGCGGAGACCGGACTCATCCACCGGGGCGAGCCCCTCACCATGACCGGCCTGAGCCCGACGGCCCGTCAGACGTACGTCGATGCCTACGAGCTGGCCGTCGACGACGTGTTCCTGACCGGGCTGGCCGTGTCCCTGCTCGTCCTGGCGCTCGCCTGCGCCCTCCCGGCCGTACCCCTGCGGCGGACGATGACGCAGACCGGTACGCGCAAGGACACCCAGGCCATTCCCTCGCTCCCGGCCGGGGACGACCATGTGCGGCAGGCCCTGGAGGAGCTCGCCCGGGGCGGACTCCGGCCCGTCCGGCACCGGGCCGAGGTGCACGCCCGGCACTACGGGATCTCCCTCGACGAGATCTGGCTGCTGTGCCTCGTCACCCACAGCGGCACGCTCGACTCCCGCCGCATCACCGCGGTCATGGACGTCTCGCCGCGGGTGCTGGACCGCCGCCTCCGGTCCCTGCGGTCCAAGGAGCTGCTGTACGCCGGCGACCGGCCGTACGGGCCGACCCCGCTGGGCAGTGACCTCGTGGCGGACCTCTCCGGCACGCTGCGCGCGCAGCTCGAACCACCGGGTGCGCGCGGCCGGGCCGGGAGCGC
Organism: Streptomyces sp. NPDC048603; assembly: GCF_043199475.1. Taxonomy (NCBI): domain Bacteria; kingdom Bacillati; phylum Actinomycetota; class Actinomycetes; order Kitasatosporales; family Streptomycetaceae; genus Streptomyces; species Streptomyces sp. NPDC048603. The sequence goes on from NZ_JBICVY010000009.1 coordinate 11,270, forward strand.
CGGGCCGGCGGCACCGGCCGACCTGCGCGCCCACGCCCTGGAGATCCTGGCGGAGGGCTCCGCGTTCCGCGGGCGGCGCGGGGCCGGCTGAGGGGGGCGGCCTGCGCGGGCTACGGCTGCGGCGCGGCCTGGAGGTGTTCGGTGGCCTCGGCGGCGGTGTAGGAGGAGGTGAAGGTGAACGCGCGGGGGGACGGGCCGTGTGCGCGCAGGTCCGCGAGCCGCTCCAGGGCCTCGCCCACGGTCGGGTGGTGACCGGCCGGGACCCACCAGAGCACCAGGTGCGCCTCGACGTGCCGTTCGAACCATTCGCGGCGCCGCCGCATGGCCTCCAGGTGCCCGCTGCGGTAGGTGAAGTCCCACAGGGCCTCCTGGGTCTCCCACACCGACATGTTGACGATGACGTTCTCACCCGCGGGGCGGATGCCGGTGGCGTCTGCCTCCCCTTCCTCCACGAGCCGCCACACGAAGCCGGGCGTTCCGTCGGCGGCGCTGTTGAGCGGATCGAGCAGCTCGACGAACGGCGTGATGCGCGGGTCGTCGAGCGGGTGGAGGAGGGTGGCGAGGTTGAACTGGGCGAGGTGGGCAAGGTGGGTGGCGGCATGCGTGGATGCGGTCATGGCCTCATCCCAGCACGGCGGTTATTTCTATGTCAATGACTGTTGTTTTTAGAAGGCTCGACCACTACGCAGCACTGCCCGGGCCGGGCGTCCATGCGCGCGCGGACGGGACCGTCCGCACCGAACAGCCCCTCCAGCAGCGCGAGGTTCATGCCGCAGACGAGCGGCGGGAAGCTTTCGGCGACGGCGTGGAAGGGGCAGTTGCGCATGCGGACGACCTGGTCGGCCTTCCCGGACGCCCGCTCGCCGCCTTCCGCTTCCGACTCGGCGTCCGCGTCCGCGTCCGCTTCCGCCTCCGCGGTGCCCTCGGCTGCCTCCAGGTACGGTTCGTAGCCGCGGGCGGCCAGGATCTCCATGGCTTCGCGGAGGCCGCCGCAGGGGGCGGCCGAGCCGCGCAGGGCCTCACCGCGGCGGCGTGCGGCCGCGCAGAGTCCGGCGTCCAGTCCGGCCTGTTCGGCGGCCTCCGCAAGCAGTTCGGCGGCGGTGCGGTAGTCACGGGCCGGCAGCGACACCGAATGCTCGGCCCGCGCCCGCGTGTACACCTTGGCGGGACGGCCCGCCCCCGGCCCCGAGCGGCCGGTCAGGCGCCGGCTGCCGCTCTCCAGCAGCCCGGCCTCGGTCAGCTTGTCCAGATGGTGCGCGGCGAGGGTGCGCGCCACCCCGGCCGCCTCCGCGGCCTCGTTGCGGCCCACTTCCCGGCCCTGCGCCGCCACGTACTCGTACAGACGGCGCCGTACCGGATCCTGCAGCGCCGCGATGGCTTCGATGTCCTCCATCCGGATATTCTAGGAACAATGCGCGTTGGAGATAGAAGGGCGGGGCAGTCGGGCGGGGCGGTCAGGCGGCGCGGCAGAGCGCGGCGGGGTCGGCCGGGGCCGGCGCAAGGGCCACGGCCGCGCGCACGGCGCGGGGGGTGAGGGCGGCAGGCGCGGCCTGCGAGCGGTTCCGGGCGAAGACGACAACGCGCAGCACCACGAACCGTGCGATACCGGCCAGCGCGGAAGCGGACAGGTAGACGGCCTGCTCGAGCACCGCACCGGGCGATGCCACCAGCTGGTTCAGGAGGAACATCGCCGCGCAGGTCACCGCGTACGCCGCCGCCGCGGACCCGGCCGACTGCACGTGCTGGTTCCAGGTCGCCCGCCCGCCCGCGCCGAAGGTGAAGCGGGCGTGCAGCTCGGTGGCCAGGACCGTGGAGACCACGGTGATCAGGGCGTTGGCCAGGGCCCAGGGCATCCAGGAGGCGAGGGCCGCCACGGCGAAGCTGGAGGCGAGCCCCACCCCGCCGCCGCAGACCACGAAGCGGGCGAAGGCGGCGAACGCGCCGGGTGCCGCCTGCTGCCTGCTCTGCGCTGCCTTCATGACCTGCCCCCTCGATGATGATCCGCCCCGTGGACGCGCCCCCTCGGCCCTGGTGGAACGAGGGGCTCGCGCGTCTGTGATGCCACTATGGCACACAGATGGCGCCACCGCGAGCCATTAATGGCGTCATCGTTGGGGGCAGGGGTGCCACCGCCTGACCGCGCTTCACGAAGTCGCAGGTCAGGCGAGGTGCACCTGCGGCGCCAACGTGGCCGAACCGTCCGGCCTCATGGGGAGCCGACATGGCGCCGACGTGCACCGAGCCGGCGCCACCGACGGCGTCGGCGCCACCGGCGCTGCCGTCAGGAGCCGCCGTCAGGAGCCGCCGTCAGGAGCCGCCGTCAGGAGCCGCCGTCAGGAGCCGCCCGGGGATACCAGGCCGGATTCGTAGGCGAAGACGACGAGTTGGGCCCGGTCGCGGGCATGGAGCTTGGCCATGGCCCGGTTGATGTGGGTCTTCGCGGTCAAGGGAGTGATCACCATGTGTCCGGCGATCTCGTCGTTCGTCAGACCGCGCGCGACCAGGGCGACGGCCTCGCGTTCGCGGCCGGTCAGCTCGCCGAGGCCCGTGGCGGCAGCCGTGTCGCGGACCGGCTGCGCGACGTACCGGTGGATCAGTCTGCGGGTGATGGACGGGGCGAGCAGGGCGTCGCCGCGGGCGGCGACGCGCACGGCGTGCAGGAAGTCCTCCGGCAGGACGTCCTTGACCAGGAATCCGGCGGCGCCGGCGCGCAGCGCGTCGAGGACGTACTCGTCCATGCCGTAGTTGGTCAGGATGACGACGTGGACCGCGGCCAGGGTCGGGGCCGCGGCGATGCGCCGGGTCGCCTCGATGCCGTCGACGACCGGCATCGAGATGTCGACGAGCGCGACGTCGGGCACGTGCTCCAGGGCCAGCGCCAGCCCCTCCGCGCCGTCGCCGGCCTCGGCCACCACCTCGATGTCGTCCTCGAGGTCGAGGAGCGCGCGGAAACCGCTGCGGATGAGCGGCTGGTCGTCGACGAGCAGGACACGGATCACGAGGTCCGGCCCACGGGGTCCACGGGCAGCTCGGCCCGTACGGTGAAGCCACCCTCGCCCCGGGGTTCGGCACGCAGCCGGCCGCCGAGGGCGGTGACGCGTTCGCGCATCCCCAGGAGCCCGAGGCCGGGCGGCGGGGCACTGCCCGGCGTCGCCTTGCCGTCGTCGTCCACGCGGATCGCGAGGACGTCGGGACGGCAGTCGATCCGGACCGACGCCGTGGCCGCGTCGGCGTGCCGGGCGACGTTGGTCAGTGCCTCCTGGACGATCCGGTAGACGGTCCGGTCCACCGCGGCCGGCACGTCGTGCGGCCGGCCCTCGATCGTCAGCGTCGCGTCCAGGCCGAACCCGCGGGCGCGTTCCACCAGTTCCGTCACGTCGTCGAGTCCGCGGGGCGGGGTCGTGTCGTCGTCGCGCAGCGCCTCCAGCGTGGCGCGCAGCTCCCGGCTCGCCTCCCGCCCGGCCTCCTGGATCGCGAGGAGGGACGCCGGCACCTCCTCGCCCCGCCTGCGGGCCACGTGTACGGCGACCTCCGCCTGGACCTTGACGACCGAGATCTGGTGGGTCAGCGAGTCGTGCAGTTCCCGGGCGATGCGGAGCCGTTCCTCGTCGGCGCGGCGCCGGGCGGTCTCCTCCCGGGTACGTTCGGCCTCGTCGGCCCGCCGTTCCGCCTGCCTCAGCGCCTCCCCCGCCGCTCCGGCCGCGATCAGCCAGGCGATTTCGAGAGCGCCCCGGGCCCGCGCGAAGGCCTCGCCCGTGTCGTGCAGTCCGGAGGCCAGCGCCGCGAGCGGGAGCACGGCCAGCATGGCGGTGCTCGCGGCGATCGCGAGGGCGCGGTGCCCGGCCCGTACGGCCGAGTACACCGCGAACAGGTACGCGACGGCGGGCACGTCGAAGCCGGCCGCCTGGTACCCGGCGGCGCACAGACCGGTGACGCCCAGGACGGCCACGGGCGCCCGGCCGCGCGCGGCCAGCGCGAGGCCGCCGGCCACCAGCAGTCCGAGACCGAGGAGGTCGAGACCCGTCGTGGTCATGGTCGTGGATGTGGACGCGGCCGCGGACGTGGACGCGTTCGTGGCGGAACGCTGCCCGGACAGCCCGGTGATCAGGAGCGCCGTCGCCACACCGACAGCGATCGCCCAATCCCCGTACTGGGCCCACACCCTGGCACTTCCCGACTTCATGAGCGCACCCTAACCGGCCACCGCCGCGGGCGAGTCCCCCTCGCGGACCAGCGGATGGCTACTGCGGTCGTAGTACCTGAGCCGGATCTGCTGCGGCCGCGGCAGTGCGAAGTGTCTGCGTTCGCCAGACGAGCCAGAAGCCGTCCGGCGGGCACGATCTGCACCACCTGAGCGAGGGCCTGCAGCACGAGCCCGACCAGCCCAGCCAGCCCAGCCAGCCCAACGGCCCCATGGCCACAGGAGAAGGAGCACCCATGTCCGCCGACCACCTGCTCGCCGCCAGTGTCTACACCTTCAGCCTCGGACGCGTCGGAGCCGCCACCGGCGCGCTCCTCGGCCTCCTCGGCGTGATCGTCGCCTGGCGCGCCCTGTCCCGCCCCACCGGTCGCCCGGGTGCCACACCGGCCGTGGTGGCGGGCCTGGTCAGTGTGACCCTCGGCGGCCTGGTCGTGGCCACCGCCGAAGGCGGCGTCGGTACCGGCAACGGCCTCGGCGGGGCCTACGTGGCCCTGCTCTTCGGCCTCACCGCCACAGCGTTGGGCAGCTGGGCGCTGTCCCGCTCCCGGCGTACGCGCTGACCCCCTCGGATGCGCCGGTCCTGTCCTGGAGCAGCCCTCGGCGTGGCCGCTTGCCGCGAAGCGGGCGCCGGGCGTGTGATGTAGGTGGCCGAGGCGGACACCCGGAGCCGAGGGTGCTGAGGGTGCCGAGGTGAGGGTGAGGGAGCGATGGTGAGACGTCCCGCGCGCCGTTTTCTGCTCGCGGCCGGGGCCGGCGGGTCGGCCGCGGTCCTCGTCTCCGTCGCCTCCGGTGCCTTCCCTCTGCGGGGCGGCGCCGGGGCGCCGGGACCTGCGGCCTCCCCCACCCCGCCCAGTCCGTCCCCCTCCCGGACCGGCTCGCTGCGCACCGACCTGACCGTACGGAGCCGGGTGCTCGGCCGGGAGGTGCCGTACAGCCTCTACCTGTCCGCCGGGGTCGGCTCCGCGGCCCGCGGCGGCGGGCCGGACGGCCGGGTCCCGATGCTCGTCCTGCTGCACGGATCGAGCGGGAAGCACACGGACTGGGTCCTCAAGGGCAACATCGTGCCGACCCTGGAACGGGCCATCGCGGCGGGCCGGATCCCGGCGTGCGCCCTCGTCATGCCCGATGCCCGGCGCGACCCCGGCGGGCCGGGGGGCGAACAGGACGAGACGTTCTACATCAACGACGCGGCGTCCGGCGGCGGCTCCGTGCGCTACGAGGACATGTTCGTCGAGGAGTTCGTCCCGGCCGTCGAACGGGCCCACGGGCTGGGCGGCCGGACGGAGAAGCGGGCGGTCGCCGGGCTCTCGATGGGCGGCTACGGCGCGCTGATGTACGCCCTGCGGTATCCGGGCCTGTTCGGCGCCGCCGCCGGGCTGAGCACGGCGCACTTCACCGACGAGGGCTACCGTGCGATCCCGATGAAGGAGTGGAACCGCTTCTACGGCCATGCCTTCGGCCGCGACCTGTCCGGATCCGCCCGCCTGACGGACCGCTCCCGGGAGTACAACCTGGCGGGCATCGTCCGGCGTACCGCGCCCGGCCGGCTCCGGCGCGCCCGCTACCACCTGGCCTGTGGGACCGAGGACGTGAATCACCTGCCGGGGACCGAGGACCTGCGCGCGGCGTTCGCGGCCCGGGGTGTTGATGCCGACGTGGTGCTGGGGCCGGGCGGCCACGGCTGGGCCTACTGGAGCGTCGCGGCGGAGCGGATGCTGGACTTCTTCGGGCGGCAGCTCGGCTGACTGCGTTCCCTCACTTCCTCGCCTTCTCGCCTTCCCGCCTTCCCGCCTTCTCGTTTCCTCGTTTCCTCGTTTCCTCGTTTCCTCGTTTCCTCGTTTCCTCGTTTCCTCAAACTTTGCGGCGGCGTGAGCGGCCCCGGCGTCTCCGGTGCAGGCCGGTCGGTCCTACGGGGACCGGGGGTGGGTCCCTGGCGGTTGCGGGAGGGTTTCGGCCAGGCGGTCGAGAAGGGCCCGGGCCGCGGGGCTCGGCGGGCCGCCTGCCTGCCAGGCGAGCGCGATGCGGGCCCGCATCCCGGGCCGGACGATGCGCAGGATGCGGAGTCGGCCGACGGACCCGTCCTCGCCGGCCCCGCCGGCGGAGGCGTGGTCGTCCTCTCCTGCGGGCAGCACGGCGACGCCCAGGCCCCGCGCGGCGAACTGGGCGAGCACGTGTGGGGTGGCGGCCTCGAAGGAGACCCGGGGCCGGAATCCCGCCTGAGCGCAGCCACGTTCGAGCGCCGCACGCACCCCGGTGCCGCGCGGCAGGCAGATCAGCGGCCGGTCGCGCAGGGCGGCGAGCGGAACGCTGGTGCCGTCGTCGGCTTCGGCTTCGGCTTCGGCACCGGCACCGGCACCGGCGAGGCCGAGGAGGGGATCGCCGGGCGCGACGGCCGCGACCAGGGGAACGTCGATCACCGTCCGGAAGGCCAGTCCGGGCGGGGGCGTCTCCGCGGTCGGCCCGAGGACGGCGATGTCGAGCTCGCCGGCCAGGAGCGCGGCCTGCATCCGTTCCGTGGTGTCCTCGGTGAGGGACACCTCCAGGGCGGGGTGGGCGTTATGGAAGTCGGCGAGCAGAGCGGCGATGCCGAAGGCGTGGCCGGCGGCACCGGCGACCAGTCCGAGCCTGACCCGGCCGCGCAGCAGCCCCGTGAACACGTCCACGGTCTGCTGCACCGAGTCCGCGGCGGCCAGTGCGGCGCGGGCGTAGGGCAGGACCGCCCGGCCCACCTCGGTCAGCGTCACCGACCGGCCCGAGCGGTCGAACAGGGGCTGTCCCAACTCCCGCTCCAGTTGGCGGATCTGGGCACTGAGGCCGGGCTGGGCCAGATGCAGCCGGGCGGCGGCGCGGGTGAAACCGCCCTCCTCGACGACACAGACGAAGTAGCGCAGCTGGCGAAGCTCCATAAGCCGTGATTCTAGGTACCAGCAGAACCATCTACTGGCGATATGGACCGGTCGGCCGCAGGCTTGACCTCATGCAGAGAACAACAGCCCGCGAGCGGAACAGGGCCGTGCTCAAGGCCGTCATCGCGGCGGAACGCCGGGAACTGGCCGACCTGTTCGACACACTGCGGACCGGACAGTGGGACGCGCCGAGCCTCTGCGCGGGATGGCGGGTGCGTGAGGTCGTGGCGCACATGTCGATGGGGTTCCGGCTCTCCCTTCCCGCGACGCTCACGGAGTTGGCCAAGACGCGCGGGAACCTGCACCGTATGACCGACAGGCTCGCGCGCAGCGACGCGGCCGCCCATTCCACCACCGCGCTGGCCTCATTCGTCCGCGACAACGCCGACCACCCCTGGACCCCGCCGGTCGGCGGACTCGCGTCGGCGCTCGGTCACGACGTGGTGCACGGACTGGACGTCACCGTCGCCCTCGGCCTCGACCGGCGCGTTCCCGCGGACCGGCTGCGCATCCTGCTCGACGCGGTCCGGCCGGCCGGCCTGAGGTTCTTCGGCGCCGATCTGGACGGAGTGCGGCTGTGCGCCGAGGACCTCGACTGGTCGTACGGCTCCGGCACGCCCGTCTACGGCGCCGCCCAGGACCTGTTGCTGCTGGCCTACGGCCGCCGGCTGCCGGACGACGGCCGGCTCCGGGGAGCACCCGACGGCCGCTTCACCCGACCCGCCAGAGGGGTGGAAGAGGCGTAGGAGGTGCAGGAGGCAGAGGGGCGGAGGGGGCGGAGGGGCATGAGCCCCAGGGGTGGAACGGCGGCGGCGTGGGAAGCCTGCTCACGACCGGTACGGGCCGGTGAAGGAGACCGAGCGGACTTCCGCAGGAGAGTGATGGCGTGCGCACCCTGACCTTCGTCGTCGGTACGGGCCGCAGCGGGTCGACCGCACTGTCGGGCATCGTCAACGCCCACCCGGACGTGCTCAGCCTGAACGAGCTGCTGGCGTCGGTACAGAGCCGGGCCCTCCCGGAAGGGCTCTTGGACGGGACGGAGTTCTGGCGGCTCCTGTCCGACCCCAATCCGGTGTTCGAGCGGATGATCCGCAGCGGGGTGCCGATGCCGGAGTTCCTCTACACCCGCCGTCCCGGACGCTTCTCGACCGCGACCACCGGCATCCCCGCCCTGTCCCTCATGGTGCTTCCGCACCTGACCGACGACCCGGACGGCCTGTTCGACGAGCTGGAGAAGGAGGTACCGGGCTGGCCGGCCCGATCCGCGGCGGAGCACTGGGAGGCTGTGTTCGGCTTGCTGGGCGCGCGGTTCGGGCGTACGGCGGTGGTCGAGCGGTCGGGCTATTCGCTGGAGCGGGTGCCGCTGTTGCGCAGGGTCTTCCCGCAGGCGCGCTTCGTGCACCTGTTCAGGGACGGGCCCGACTGTGCGCTGTCCATGAGCCGGCACACCGGCTACCGGCTGATCTTCCTGTTGCGGGAGATCCTCGCGCGGACCGGCGCCGAGCGCGTCGAGGACCTGACCGGGGACCAGGTCCGGTCCCTGCCGCCCGAGCTGTCGCGGCTGCTGGCCGACCGTTTCGATCCCGCCCTGGTACTGGACCGCGAGCTGCCGACGGCGGGATTCGCCGCGCTGTGGTCGGAGCTCGTCGTCCGGGGCGTGGCCCATCTCGGCCGGCTGCCGGCCCCGGTGCGGACCACGCTCTCCTACGAGGACCTGCTCGACGAACCCCGCGAGCAGCTGACGCGGCTGGCGGGGTTCATCGGCGTCGAGCCGCTGCCGCGATGGCTCGACGTCGGCGCCGCGCGCCTGGACTCCGGCCGGCGCGGCGCCTCCCGGCGACTGCCGGCAGCCGAACTGGAGGCACTGCGGGAAGCGTGTGCTCCGGGCACCCGGGCCCTGGCGGTGCGGGGCTGACCGGTGGGTGGTTGCCGTCAGGGGGCGGGGTGCGAGTCCGCGTCCTTCGCGGGGCGCGGCTGTAGCTGTTCCCGCACCCATGCCGGATCGGGGTTGGTGTGCGGGCGGCCCGCCACGACGACCGTCGGCACGGTCTCGTTGCCCTCGTTGGCCCGCCGCACCGCTGCCGCTCCGTCCGGGTCACGCCAGATGTCGACCCAGTGCAGCCGGTGCGCGGCGCCGCCCAACCGGATGCGCAGGCGCAGACAGTACGTACAGCCCGGCCGCCAGAAGACGATCGGCCGGCCGTCGGCCGCACTGCGCTGCTGCGCCTCGAGGGCGCCGATCGACCTCGGGAAGATCAGGGGCGAGGTCACGCCGGCGAGGAGCACGAACACCGGCAGGAGCGCTGCGGCCACGCGCGGGTTTCCCTGGAGGTACTGCCCGGTCGCGACGAGCGAACCGCAGAGCACGAGCAGCATCGGCAGGACCCACACACGCATCATGACGACGCAGCCTACCGAGGGCGTTCTTCTGCGGCTTATCGGTCGTCCCGGAGCTGCTTGAGCCTGGCGGCGTAGCGGGTCGCGATGCGTGCGGTCTCGTCCGCGTCCGCGGTCTCCAGGCGGTCCAGTTCGTCCACGGCGTCGTCCCGGGCCGTGAGCCAGGCACCCACCAGGTCACCGCCGTCGCCGGGGCTCCGGCGGGCGGATGCCAGGCGGGCGTTGTAGCAGGAGATCACCTGCTTCAGCGTGGTCGCGGCCTGCTTCGTGCCGTTGTCGGTGCCGTCGGGGTCGTGCTGCGGCCGCTGGTGGGGGTCTTCGGGGGCGACAGCGCTGGACACGACTGACAACTCCTCGGCTCATGCCGGCGTGCTCGGCCGGCTGCGTGTCCTCGGCTCGCCCGGCGTCCCGCGAGCTGTTCGAGCAGCGATCATGACGGGCTCGCGCCGCTGACGCATCCCGGGGCGGAAAACCTTGACGCATCCCTAACGCGGTCCGTGTCACGGGCGGAGCAGACGACCGACGGGCGACCGGCGGCGGGGCGACGGGGCGACGCAGTTTCGTCGTGAGTAGGTCAGGTTCTGACCTGGTTGCGGCGTAGCGTCGGCGTACCGCGCCGGAAGGTGCGGGCGAGTGGAGACGGAAGGGGACGGCGATGAAGCACACCGCACCTGAGGGGTACACCAGCGTGGCGCCGTGGGTGGTCACCGACGACACGGGAGCGCTGCTCGACTTCGTCGCCGCCGCATTCGACGGCGTGGAACTGGCCCGGGTGCCGGTCGAGGACGGCACCATCGGCCATGGCGAGATCCGGGTCGGCGACACGGTCGTCCTGGCCTTCGACCGCCGTCCCGACTGGCCCGTGATGCCTTCGCTGTTGCGGATCTACGTCCCCGACGCGGACGCGGCGATGGCCGCTGCCGTGGCGCACGGGGCGCAGGTGATCACCGAGGCCGGCAACAGCGCGTGGGGCGATCGCGGCGGCCGGGTCCGTGACCCCTTCGGCAACATCTGGTGGGTGGTGAGCCATGTCGAGGACGTCGACCCGGACACGGCGTGGCGGCGCATGTCCGAGCCGGAGTACGCGGTGTCGATGCGCAGGGCCCAGGAGACACTGGATGCCGCGTTGAGCGGGCGGGCGTCGGGCGTCTCCAGCGCGCCCGTGCGGCCGGGGGACTGACGGCTCGGCTCAGCTGTCGGCGAAGGGGGCGGAACTCGCCGGACACCTGTGCTGGAGTGGGCTGATGAGGATCCTGATACTGGGTGGAACGGCATGGCTGGGCCGGGAGATCTCCCGACAGGCACTGGCGCGCGGGCACGGGGTGACCTGTATGGCCCGCGGCGAGAGCGGCGCGGTGGCCGAGGGCGCTGTGCTGCTCCCCACGGACCGGCGCGAGGCCTCGGCGTACGAACGGGTGGCCGACCAGGACTGGGACGCCGTGGTCGAGGTGTCGTGGCAGCCCCGCTTCGTCCGCGGGGCGCTGGCGGCCCTCGCGGACCGTGCGGCCCACTGGACGTACGTCTCCTCGGTCAGCGCGTACGCCTCGCACGACCGGCCGGGCGCGGACGAATCGGCCGGACTGCTGCCCGCCACCGACCAGGACGAACCCGGCCGGGACCAGTACGGCGAGGCCAAGTCGGCCTGCGAGGAGGCCTCGGCGAACGCCGTCGAGGACCGGCTCCTGGTGGCCCGGGCGGGACTGATCGGCGGACCGGGCGACCACAGCGGTCGCACGGGCTACTGGGTGGCCCGGGCGGCCCGCGACCCGTTGTCACCGCTCCTGGTACCGGACTCCCCGAACCTGCCGACCCAGGTGGTGGACGTACGGGACCTCGCCGCATGGCTGCTCGACTGTGCCGAGCGGGGCACCACCGGCACGTACGACGCGGTGGGCCCGATCGTTCCGTTCGGCGAGTGGGTGGCCCTGTCCCGGGAGATCGGCGGCCACCGCGGACCGGTGGTGGAGGCGGACTCCCGGTGGCTGCTGGCGCAGAACGTGCCCGAGTTCATGGGCGAGGAATCCCTGGCCATGTGGCTGACCGACCCGGACTGGTCCGGCTTCAGCGCCCGCCCGGGCACGGCGGCGTCCGCGGCGGGCCTCCGCCACCGCCCCCGCCGGGAACTCCTGGCGGATCTCCTCCGGTGGGAACGCGCGGAAGGCCTGACCCGCCCCCGCCGAGCGGGCCTGACCCCGGCACGCGAACGCGAACTCCTGACGGCTCTGCGCGGCTAGTGCTGTGACCGCAAAGGATCGCCGGCCGCCCGGAGGGCGTGCCCGACAACGTCGCGGGGCGCGGTGCCGGGCGTCGCGGGACGGGCGAGACTTTGCGGACACGGCCCAGGGCCTGTCCGGCGGATCTCGGACGCCTCGTCCCTCCGACACCGAAGTGATCTACGATCGGACACCGCCGTGCACAATTGGGGGACATGACGTGGCGTCAAGCATTGTCGGTTCGAAAAGACCGGGCAGCATATCGGCGGCCCTTCTGCCGGCGCTGCTGCTCGCCTCCCTGACGGCGTGCTCCGCCGCCGAGCCGGGACAGAGCACCGCGCCCACGCCCGTGAAGCCGCCCGTCGTGTCGACCGAACCCACCGCGTCGGCGGAAGAGCAGGCCGAACAGCAGGTCGTCGCCGCGTACCGCGGCTTCCACACGGTCACCTCGGCTGCCTTCCAGACCGGGCAGCTGAACGACGCGGAACTGCGGAAGTACGCGAGGGACAAGGCCCACGGCGGCGCGATCGTCTCTCTTGAGTGGCTCCGCGAGCGCAAGTTGAAGGTCGTCGGCCAGGATTCCATCAGTCCCCGGGTGACGGCGATCGACCTGGCGGGCGATCCCAAGACCGCCACGGTGTCGGACTGCCGCGACACGAGCGGCACGGACACCGTGTACAAGTCCACCGGGGAGTCGGCCCTCAAGCCCGACTCGAAGGAACCGCGACGCAAGCCGGTCACCGCCAAAGCCGTAGCGGTCGACGGCCGCTGGCTCATCAGCGACTACGAGATCGACCGAACCCGCACGTGCTGAACCACCACTCCGTCCGGGCGGTGGGAGACGGGTCTCCGTCGGCGGTGGGTGAAATCCGTTGATCGGCGGTCGGCCGTTGGGAGAGGGTCGGGGGATGGAGTTCTTCTGTTACCACCGCGACCGGCCCGGTTCCGCAGCTCTGCGCATGGAGCTGCTGGAACGGCACTGGTCCTACATGGACCTGTACGAGAAGGAACTGATCGCCCGCGGGCCGACGTTCGGGGAAGACGGCGAGACGCCGAGCGGCAGCGTGCACATCGTCGATCTGCCGGATGCGGCCGCCGCGCGGGCGTTCGCCTTCGACGAGCCCGGCTACCAGGCCGGGGTGTACCGGGACGTGCTGGTGCGCCGGTGGCGCAACCTGCTGGGGCGCACCATGTGGGAGTTCCCCGGCGGCCGGTCCGGCGGGAACCGGTACCTGGTGCTCGGCCTCGGCGCCGCCGGGGGCACGGGGCGGGCCGTCGACGCCGAGGTACCGGCCGAGCGGGACGGGCTGATCGCGTACGGGCCGCTGCTGTCGGACGACGGGCTCACCTGGCTGGGGACCGCGGCGCTGGTCCGGGCCCCGGACGCCGGGGCGGCTCGTGCCGTCCTGACGGTGGACGGGTACGCCGACGTCGAGGTGCACGAGTGGGAGTTCGGCGGGCGTCGGTGAGGGTGCCGCCGGTCAGGCCGGTCAGGCCGGCCTGACCGGGATCACGGCGTTCCCGGCCCGCGTGGTCCCTGCCGCGGTGAGCACCACCGCGGCAGGGCGGGCGGACCGGATCCGCCGGTTGCTCAGGCGCCCAGGTGGCCGGCCTTCGCCCAGTCCTTCTCGCCCGAGGTGACGCAGGTGGTGGCGTAGGCGGGACCGGTCAGCGGGGGAACGGCCACCGTGGTGGAGCAGTTGGACGTGTAGGCCGCGTGGCCGCCGTAGAAGCGGTCGATGTCCACGTGTCCGTCGGCGGCGGCGGCGCCGGCGCCGGCCAGCAGGATGCCGGCGGCCATGAACGAGGCGGTCAGGGCGGAGCGGATACGCATGACTCTCCTATAGATGTCGGAATGACGCGTCGACGTACGCGCGCGTCGGCCGGTTAAACATCACGAGGGGGCGATGCGGAACTGCCATTCACTCCAATGCCGGAGCAGTATCGTTTCGGCGCCGATTTTCGCCCCGCGGGCGCCCACACGCCACGACCATCCTGCTCCGTTGGCCTTTCAGCTGCCGGCCTCATGCATCCTCCGGAAGCGCGAGCCGGTGGAGTCCATCGTGCCGGGCGGCTTCATCGGCCCTTCACCGGGGGCCTGGTGCCGGCCCGGAACGCACCGGAGCCGCCCGCCGCCGGCGGGCACGCGGAACTCGTGTCACCGTCCGCGGCCGGGTCGCTCCGGTCGCCGGCCCCGGACCGGCTCCGGACCGGCTCCGGCGAAGGATCGGCCGAACCAGCAGGGAAACGGGATCGCCGGGCGTGGGGCGGCCACCGCCCCCGCCATCGCTGCCACGCTCGACAGCCATGGACGTCAACACCTTCTACGCGCTCTTCTCCGCCACCTGTTTCACCCTGGTGGGCCTGTGGTGGAACGTGGTCCAGAGCCATCCGGAATGGATGCGGGAGCCCGGCCTGCGCCGCATCACCGGCGGCATCTACCTGTCCTTCCTGCTGCCCGCTCTGATGGGGCTCTTCGCCCAGGTCGGCGGCGCGGAACAGCCGGAGATCTGGCAGGCGGCCTTCGTCGTCCTGGCGCTGGTCGGCTGCCTGAGCACCGGCCGCCTGCTCTCCCGCACCCACGGCGACCGCCTCGTCCTCGGGCAGCAGGCGGGCGCCGCGATCCTCTACGCCCTGATCGCCGTCGTCGGGGCCTTCCCCGGGCTGGCCGGGCGCATCGGCCTGCAGCCCTTCCAGGCCGAGGCCCTGCTGCTGATCGCACTGATCGTCCTGGGCCATGCGCTGGTCTGGCACTTCATGGCCGGGGAAGGCCGCTCCGGCGAACGCGCGTGACGGGTCAGTCCCACTTGTACCCGTCGCCGAAGTTCAGCGTGTGCTCCAGGACGTCCTCCAGCGGGTCGTCGATCTGCCCGGTGTTGATGAGCGCCACGACGGGCGCGTTGTGCGAGTCGTGGTGGTGTTCGTCCGCCGTGGCGGGGCCGGCGGCGGCAGCGGCGAAGGCGGCCACGAGGGCGGCCGTAATGATCTTCTTCATGTGCGGACCAACGACACCCCGGCTGACAGGATGCGGGTATCCACACGCAGCAGCAGGAAACCAGGAACCGGGAGTCGGACATGGCACGCTCGCTCGACGGACTCGTCTTTGTGCCCGTGGCCGACCAGGCCCCCGGCCAGGTCGGCCGGCAGACCCGGTTCGAGTACCGCGAGCGGGAGGGCGGTATCTGGGCCGAGTACGCCGGCGGGGACGTGGTCAGGGGGTATCTGGTCGGCACCCGGGCCGGTGACACCGTCGACTTCCGCTACGTACAGCTCCGTGCCGACGGCAGCACCGCCTCCGGGCACTGCACCTCACTGGTGACGGAACTCCCCGACGGTCGCCTCCGTCTGGAGGAGACGTGGACCTGGGAGTCCCAGGACGGCAGCGGGACCAGCGCCGTCGAGGAGCCGGTCCGCTGACGGTCAGGCCTGGCAGATGCCGCGCTCGTGGTCGTACGTGGCGGTGGCCTTCGAGTGGCGCCACTGCGGGGCCAGCAGGTCGCCGTCCAGCTGGGCGGCCGCTGCCGGGCTCTCCACGACGTAGCCGAAGTCCTGGAGCCAGGACGGGTAGAGGTTTTTGGAACCGATGTAGAAGGCGGAGCCGTCGACCGAGACCAGCTTGTGGTGCTGGGCGTAGGGGTGCCCGTCGGCCCAGGTGGGGCGGTCGGAGGCGCGGAACGTGGCGAGCTGGAGGTTGGAGCACATCGCGGTGCGGGCCGCCTTCGGGTCCCCGGTGAGCGCGGTCAGGCGGGCGCGCAGGACGTCGCTGATCTCGTTCAGGGACTTGATCTGCGAGTAGCCGCCGCTGCCCACCGCGCCGCGGTTGGCCGGGTCGCTGACGACGACGCGGACCTTGACCCCGCCGGCGAGCTTGGCGGCGAGGGTGTCGTAGAGGCGGATGTCGTAGCGGGGCAGCGGCGGGCAGGTGGCGTTCATGTCCTGCTGCGAGATCTCGATGTGGTTCTCGGCGGCCGCGATGAGGGAGCGCAGCGCGCTCTCCTCCGGGTTGACGGTGTCGTAGTCGCGGTCGGCGTTGGTGTTGTCGTGGAGGCCCACCACGCACTTGGTGTCGGGTGCGGTCGGGAGGGCGGGGGCGAAGCGGGAGGACGGGTCGCGGTCCTTGATGCCGACGCCGAGCCCGCCGACGGCCACGACCGGTACGCCTTCGCCGGAGCCGGAGCCGGAGCCGGAGCCCGCGCCCGTGCCTGTGCCCGGGGCCGCTCCGGCGCCCTGGTCCTGGCCGCCGTTCGCCGGGGCGGTGTCGCGCGGCAGGGTCGGCATGCAGCCGGCGCCGTTGGAGGAGGCGAACCAGACGCTGGCCCAGTTGGACTTGTTGCGGCAGGTCCAGTCCCACAGGGTGTCCAGGTAGGCACTCGCCGAGCCGGCGGCCGGGCCGGTCAGGGCGAGGTCCACGTCCGCCACGGGGTGGGCGGTGTCCAGGTAGTCGCCCTTCCAGTTGTTGATGCCGCCGGTGATCACGGAGGTGCCGTCGACGACCAGGAGCTTGGAGTGGTTCCAGGAGAACGCCGTCTTCGACGTGGTCATGGAGGCGACGTTGAGGGTGATGTTCCGCGCGGCGGCGGGCCCGAGCCTGTCCACCAGCTCGTCGCGGTACCGGGAGGGGATGACCGTCGAGTGGTAGAGGGGCGCGGCGCCGACCAGGATCCGTACCTCGAGCCGGTTGCCGGACTCCGCCGACCGCTTGAGGCCCGCCACGATGGCGTCCTGGAAGGCGCCGTCGGGGAAGGGCGCGAGGGTGGAGATGTCGACGCTGCGCCGGGCCCGGGAGATGTTCTCGGTGGTCTTCTCCAGCAGGCGCCGGGTGCCGGGCCGGTCGGCGCACGCGGGATCGCCCCAGCAGCCGGGCGTCTGCAGCAGCCAGTCCGCGCCGCCGGGGGTCGAGGCGTCGAGGCGGTTGCCCGCGGTGCGTTCCCACACGCTGCCTTCGAGGCCGGGCGACACCTGGCGGAGGGTCTGCTCGACCGCGTCCAGGTACGGCGTGGCGCCGGAGGAGGGGGCGCCGGCGGCGGGGCCGGTGGGACCGGCGGGGGCGGCGAGTGCGCCCGTGGCCGGGAGCAGGGTGAGGGCGAGGGCGAGGGCTGGAACCGCCGCGTGGCGCGGACGTATCACGGTGTTTCCTTCGTGCGGTGAACTGCGGGTGAACCAAGATCGACTCGCGGAAGTTACCAGCAAGTAGGGGCAGTTGGGTACTTCGAGGGACAGATCCGGCCAGGGGCCCCGCGGTCGGCCGCGCGGCCGCGCCCGGCGCGAATGCTTCGGCCACCGTTCACGGGATGCGCCCTTGGCGGAGGGCCCGCGTTCGGGCGCTGCCGGGACCGTCGTGCCGCCCTGATCCGCAACAGCCCCCAGGACGGACTCCGTGACCGCAACGCGCGCACACCGCCGGCGCCGCAACCTCGCCCTCTTCCTCGTCGCCGGACCCGCGCTGGCCGCGGGCGCCCTGACCGCCGCCCCGGCCCAGGCGGCCCCGGCCGACGACATCCGCATCAACGAGGTGGTGACCACCGGCAGCGTCGAGGACTCGATCGAGCTCTACAACAAGGGCACCGCCACGATCGACCTGTCGGGCTGGGTCCTCAAGGACGACAACAACGGCTCCTCGTACCGGATCGCCACCGGGACCTCCCTCGCTCCGGGAGCGTTCCGCGCCTTCGACGTCCACGGCTCGTTCGGGCTGGGGTCCTCCGACAAGGCCCGCCTGTACCTGCCGGGCGGCAGCACCCTGGTGGACAGCTTCACCTGGAGCAAGCACTCCGCTCCCTCGTGGTCCCGCTGCCCCGACGGCACGGGCGCGTTCAAGACCGCCGCGCTCACCCTCGGCGCCGCCAACGACTGCGGCAGCGGCGGTGGGGGCACGCCGGTGGCGTGGCCGGGCGGCAGCTCCGTCGTGACGGCCGACGCCTCGAACGTGTTCGGCCAGGACCTCAGCGGCCTCCACCAGGAGGGGGGCGTGATGTGGGGCGCCCAGAACAGCGGGAAGCTGTGGCGCCTGGTCCGGGACGGCTCCGGAGGCTGGACCCCTGACACCGGCGCCGGCTGGGCGGCCGGCAAGACCCTGCGCTACCCGGGCGGCTCCGGCGCACCCGACAGCGAGGGCGTCACCCTCACCGGCGCCGGTTCCGCGGGCGGGGTGTTCGTGGCCTCCGAGCGCAACGGGGACGCCTCCGGCACCAGCCGCCTGTCCGTCCTGAAGTACGACGTGAGCGGCACCGGCGGCACGCTGACCGCCGCCAAGGAGTGGAACCTGACCGCGGACCTGCCGGCGGTGGGCTCCAACCTCGGCTTCGAGGGCATCACCTGGGTCCCCGACACCTACCTGACCGGCGCCGGCTTCAAGGACTCCTCGACGTCCGCGGCCTACGATCCGGCCCGCTACGGCGCCCACGGCGACGGGGTGTTCTTCGTCGGCGTCGAGGGCGGCACGGTCCACGGCTACGTCCTGCAGGACTCGGGCGCCTTCACCCGCGTGGCCACCGTCAGCAGCGGCATGGCGGGGGTGATGGAGCTCCAGTGGGAGCCGCAGGCCTCACGCCTGTGGGCCGTCTGCGACGACACGTGCGGCGGCCAGCACCGCACCCTGCAGGTCAACGCCTCCGGTGCGTTCGCCACCACCGCCGTCCACAACCGGCCGAGCGGCATGCCGAACTACAACAACGAGGGCTTCGCCCTGGCCGGCTCCGACGAGTGCGTCTCCGGTTCCAAGCCGGTGTACTGGGCCGACGACGCCAACGACGGCGGCCACGCCCTGCGGCGCGGCACGATCACCTGCTGACCCCGCAGCAGCCACGGCGGGCGCGGCCGCGGCCGTGACCACGGGTCGGGCCCGGCACGGCCGGACCCGACCCGTGGTCAGCCCAGCCAGACGATGTCGATGACGTAGAGGCGGCCGAGGGGCCGGTTGATGAAGTAGACGGCGGTGAGCTGTCCGACGGAGGCGGAGCGGAGGTCTTCGCCTTCGGGGTCGCGGCTGTCGAAGGCGGGGAAGGACCACGGGCCGCGGGAGGCGATGTCGAGGACGTCGCGGACCATTTCGGCCGCGTGCCCGGGCAGCGTGGCGAGCGCCTTCGCGGCCTGTGGGGAGAGCCGGGCCGGCCAGGTGCTCATGGTCGTGCCCCGAGTACGTCGTCCAGGCTGACGCCGTCGGAGTCGTCCATCCCGGCGGCGATGAACGCGTCGACGGCCGGGACCGCGGCCATGCGCGCCTGCCAGGAACGGACGACGTCGTGGAGGGGGCTGAGGCTGTAACTGTGCCGGGAGTTCTCCAGTGCCCGCGACCAGTCCGCCTCGAAGGCGGGTGCCCACTGGACGGCCCGGCGGTCCTGCCGGATCCGGACGAGGAGCTCGGCGGCCGCCGTCGGAGCGGGGGCGGGCGGTGGAACGGGCGCGTACTCGGGCTGGGCGCTCATGGCTCCTCCAAACGGGTCTCCCGGCCACGGTACCGGGACCGCCCGTCACCGGCAGGAGGGCCCGGGGAACTTCGGCGCGAGCAGGGCTGACGGACGGCGCGCGGACACGGGCACGGAAACGGGCACCGGCACCCGGCCGGGGCGGCCGGGGCGGTCGGGGCGGCCGGGGAGCCTGCTCACCGGGACGTCGTCACCAGGCCCGCCTCGTAAGCGAGGATGACGAGCTGTACCCGGTCGCGGGCATCGAGCTTGGCGAGCAACCGGGTCAGATAGGTCTTGGCCGTGGCGACGCTGATGCAGAGCCGGTCGGCGATCTCGGCATTGGACAGGCCCTTGCCGACGAGGGTGAGCACCTCGCGTTCCCGGTTGGTGATGCCACCGAGCTCCACCCATGGACGCGGTGTCGCAGTGGGGCGGTGGGCGAACTCCTTGATCAGCCGACGGGTGACGCCCGGTGCGATCAGCGCGTCTCCTGCGGCGACCGTACGGACGGCGGCAAGGATGTCGTCCAGGGCCATGTCCTTGACCAGGAACCCCGACGCACCGGCGCGCAGCGCTCCGTAGACGTGGTCGTCCTCGTCGAAGGTCGTCAGGACGACGACGTGCGTGGAGTGGGCGCCCGTGGTGATGAGGCGGGTTGCCTCGATGCCGTCCATGCCGGGCATCCGGATGTCCATCACCACCACTTCGGGCGCCAGTTCCTCCGTCAGCCGGACCGCCTCGGCGCCGTTGCCGGCCTCGCCCACGACCTCGATGTCCGTGGTGTCGGTGATGACCATCTGCAGGGCGGCGCGGACCAGGGGCTGGTCGTCGGCGAGGAGGACACGGATGGCCGTCACTGTCGGCTCCCCGCTTCTGCCTCGTTCCCCGCTGCCGACGGCACGGGAATGCGGGCAGCCACCCGGAAGCCTCCCCCGGGGCGCGGCCCTGCGGTGAAGCCACCCTGCAGCAGGGCGATGCGTTCCTCCATGCCGGCCAGCCCGAACCCGGTGCCCGTGCCGGTGTCCGTGCCGGTGTCCGTGCCGGTGTCCTTCCCCCGGTCGCAGACCTCGATCACGAGCTCGTCCTCCCGGTAGTCGACGCGCACCCGGCAGGAGCGGGCTCCCGAGTGCCGCACGACATTGGCCACCGACTCCTGGACGATGCGGAACGAGGCGAGCTCGACGTCCGCCGGAAGGGGGCGGCAGTTGCCCCGCCACCACACGTCCACACGCACGCCGGCGGCCGTGGTGGTGGCTGCGAGCCGCTCTATGTCCGCCAGGACGAAGGCCGCCGGCGGAGGCGCTTGCGCCTGCCCCGTGCCAAGACCGGGACCGTGCCGGTCGCGGGCCGGCTGCGCCTCCTCCCGGTCGGCCTCGCGCAGCGTGCCGAGCATCCGCCGCAGGCCCGCCAGTGTCTCCCGCCCGACCTTCTCCACGGTGAGCATCGCCTCGTGGGCCCTGGCCGGCTGCGTCTCGACCACGCGGGCCGCGGCGCCGGCCTGCAGAGCGATGATGCCGATGCTGTGCGCGACCGTGTCGTGCATCTCGCGTGCGATGCGCAGCCGTTCGGCGATCACGGCCTGCGCGGCAGCCCTGGCGTGCAGGTCTGCGGTGTGGGCGCGGCTCTGGTGCACCGAGTTGCCGATGAGCCAGGCGATGATCACCGTCAGGGCCATGAACGGTTCGGAAGCGGTGCCGGATTCGCTCCCCGTGATCAACCGCGGGGCGAGGTAGCCGGCGAGCACACCGAGCGCCGCGGCGGCCGCCGCGAGCGTGGTACGCCGGGGCCGGGTGGCCGCGACGTAGCAGAGGGCGACATCCACTGCCAGGAACTGCGTGGGCGGGATCTCGTCCTGGCGCCAGGCCAGCGTCGAGACGATCGTGGCGACGATGACCAAGCCGTACGCCGGCACGGTCCTGCGGCGCAGCAACGCGGCGCCCGCCAGGACCAGCACGAACGCGAGGGCCAGCAGCGCCCTCGCCCGGAGCGAGTCGAGGCCGTCCCGCGGATAGCTGAGGGAATACGCCTGACGTGGCGGCATCAGGACGAATTCGACAACGGCCTGCACCGCTGCCGCGCACCATGCCAATGCCGTCCACAGGCCTGGCGGTATCCGCTTGACCAGCGGCAGCGGCGGTGAGGTGGACATGCAGTGATCGTAACGGCGTACTCGTGCCCGGCCATCGGCCCGTGGGTGTACGACCAGGGTCGACAGTCTCGTCCGCCACTTGTCAGCGGTGGTCCGACGACGGGCGGGCCACCTCACCGGCAGCGTTGTTCCCGTGATCGAAGCCAGAGAACTCACGAAGCGATACGGCGGCACGACAGCCGTCGAAGACCTGACGTTCACCGTTCGGCCCGGCCAGGTGACCGGATTCCTCGGGCCCAACGGCGCCGGCAAGAGCACCACGCTGCGGATGATCCTCGGCCTGCACGAACCCACCGGCGGGACGGTCACCATCGACGGCCGTCCCTTCCGTGACCGCCCCCGCGGCCTGCGACATGTCGGCGCTCTTCTCGACGCGCAGGACGTCCACGGCGGACGCAGCGCGGTGGCGCAGCTGTCGGCCCTGGCCCGGAGCAACCGCATCCCGAAGCGCCGGGTGGAGGAGGTCCTGGAAGACGTCGGCCTCGCCGACGTCGCCGGGCAACGCATCGGCGGATTCTCGCTCGGGATGAAGCAGCGGCTCGGCATCGCATCCGCCCTGCTCGGCGAGCCACCGGTGCTCCTCTTCGACGAACCGCTCAACGGCCTCGACCCGGAGGGCGTGAAATGGGTGCGGGACCTGTTCGGGCGGCTCGCGGCCGAGGGCCGCACCGTGTTCGTCTCCAGCCATCTGATGTCCGAGATGGAACACACCGCCGACCGGCTCATCGTCATCGGCCGCGGCAGGCTGATCGCGGCCGAGAGCCTCGCGGAGTTCTCGGCCCGCGGTACCCGGCAGAGCGTCACGGTCGGAACGGCCTTCCCCGTCCTCCTGCGGGATCTCCTGACGGCCCGGGGCGCCGCGGTGCACATGGAGGGCGAACTGCTCACCGTCGACGGCCTGGCCGCTGTCCGGATCGGTGAGATCGCTCTGGAGCACCGCATCCCGCTGCACCACCTCAACGCCCGGCCCCCCTCCCTGGAGGAGGCGTTCATGGAGCTCACCGCCGACAGCGTCCGGTTCCCCGCAGGAGAGTCCCGATGACCACGACCGCGACCACGACCACGACGGCCGGGACACCCGCCGGCGAACCCGCAGCCACCGAACCGCGCCCCCGGTTCCACGACCTCGTCGCCGCCGAGTGGATCAAACTCCGGTCACTGCGCTCGACCTGGATCGCCTACGGGGCCACCGCCGTGGCCGTCATCGCGTTCAACGCAGGCACCGCGTACGACACCCACAGCCACTGGACGGAGCGGGACACGGCGGACCGGGCCGAGTTCATCCGGGACGGCGTTCCGCTGATGGAAGCCTTCACCGGGAACGCCGCCATGGTCATGGCTCTCGCCCTCACGGCCCTGGGCGCCCTCGTGATGGTCGGCGAGTACAGCACGGGCACCATCCGCACCACGCTCGCTGCCGTCCCGGCCCGCCGTTCGGTAATGGCGGCCAAGGCCGTCGTCGTCACGGCGGTCACGACCGCCTTCGGCGCGTTCGTAGCGGGCACCTCGTTCGCACTGACCCAAGCGATCCTCGACCGCCGGGAGGTGGGCGTGTCGATCGGCCACCCGGGCGCCCTGCGCGTCGTCCTGGCATCCGCGCTCCTCGCCCCGGTGTGCGCACTCGCCGGACTCGCGCTGGGATCCGTCATCCGGCGGACCGCGGCCACCATGGTTGCCTCGGTTCTGGTCATCCTGGTGTTGCCCACGGTCCTCACCGACGGCCGCCGCTGGTCGGCGGTGGCCGATCACGCCATGCCCCTCCAGGCATGGGTCCGGCTCACAGCGGTCGGCCACGCCCCGACGGCCTTCCCGTGGACCACCGGCGGAGCGTGGACCGTCTACGCGGTGTGGGCTCTCGCCGCGGCCGTGCTCGCCGTCGCCGGCGTGTACCGGCGCGACCAGTGAGGCCCGGCCGCGCGCGCGGAGCGGCGGCCGGACACGTCAGCGGTCGTGGGAGAGTTCCAGGAGCTCGGCGAAGGTGCCGCCAGCGTGGACCAGGTCCTCGTAGGAGCCCTGTTCGGTGATGCGGCCGCCCTCCAGGACCACGATGTGGTCGGCGACCCTGGTGTTCTCCAGCCGGTGGGTGACGACCACCGTGATGCGGTCGGCGGCGATCGCCTTGATCTGTTCGAAGATCCCGTGTTCGCCGCGGGGGTCCATCTGCGAGGTCGGCTCGTCCAGGATCAGCAGCGACGGCCGCCGGTAGAGCGCACGGCTGCAGGCCAGGCGCTGCCATTGGCCGCCGGAGAGTTCCGCGCCGCCGAAGACCTCGCGGGCGAGGAGGGTGTCGAGGCCCGAGGGCAGGTCTTCGACGGCTTCGCGCATGCCGACCGCGTCCACGGCGTCCCAGACCCGGCCGTCGTCGTGTGTACGGGGCTGGCCGAGGGTGACGTTCTCGCGCACCCGCAGCGGCCACTGCGCGAAGATCTGCGGGACCAGGCCGGTCCTGCGCCAGGCCGACTCGGGGTCGGTCCGGGCGAGGTCCGTGCCGTTCCAGGTCACCCTGCCCCGGTCGGGCAGGTAGATGCCGGTGAGCAGGCGGGTCAGGGTCGATTTCCCGGAGCCGTTGGTGCCGACGATCGCGAGGATCTGGCCCCGGCGCAGCGTCAGGGAGATGCCGTTAACGGCGGGTTCGTCCTTGCCGGGGTAGCGGTAGACCACCTCTTCGACCCGGATCTCCTCGACCGGTCCGTCGACGGCGTGGTCTCCCCGCTCGGGCGCGCGTGCCGCGGCCTCGTCGAGGAAGTCCTGCATGTCGCCGAGGTAGATGCTGGTGTGGAAGACCGCGGCGGCGTTCACGACGACCTGCGAGAGGGCGGCGAGGGTGGTCTGGACGGCCACGACGGCGGTCGCCGCGACGCCCATCGCGATGCGGCCCGTCACCGCGAGCCAGGCCAGTACGGCCCAGGTGGCCACCAGGAAGACACCGCCCGCGAGGG
The DNA here is from genome assembly GCF_043199475.1 of Streptomyces sp. NPDC048603. Taxonomy (NCBI): domain Bacteria; kingdom Bacillati; phylum Actinomycetota; class Actinomycetes; order Kitasatosporales; family Streptomycetaceae; genus Streptomyces; species Streptomyces sp. NPDC048603. The sequence goes on from NZ_JBICVY010000009.1 coordinate 35,481, forward strand.
AGGCGAGCAGTGCGATCCGCAGGGTGCGCGGGGCGGCGGCCAGGGTCCGGCGGTCGCAGCGGTCGGACAGGGAGCGGTACCAGAAGACGATGTAGTCGGTCATGGAGTTGGCACGGACCTCGTCCTGGTACTTCGGGGTGGTCGCCCACCAGCGCATCATGCCGCGGACGTTGCGGTCGGCCACGTTGGCGTAGTGGATCTCGTAGTCGACGCGGGCGGTCAGGACGGCACCGACTCCGGCCGGGAGCACCGCGAGGAGCAGCAGCGGGAGCAGGAGGGGGTTCAGTACGGACAGGGCGCCGGCGGCGGTGACCATGCGGATGAGGGCGGACAGGAAGCGCTGGGCGTCGGTGACCATGACGTGGGTGCGCGTCACGCCCATCTCCGCGGCCTCGTGCCGGTCGGGGAAGCCGTCGGTGGCGTAGGCGGCCGCCTCCATCCGGCACACCGCCTCCACCAGGGCGCTGTCGGTCTGCGTGGCCAGCTTCGGTGTGATCCGGCGTTCGGCGTACGTGGCCACGGCGCCGGCGGCGCGGGCGAGGGCGGCTGCCGTCGCGAGGACGGCGAGTGCCGGGAGCGCGGTGTGCAGGCGCTCCCCGACGGGGCCCGGCCCGAGGACCGGTCCCATCGCCCGGGCCGTCGCCGCCAGGGCGACGGCGGCGGAGGTTCCCGTCATCACCTGGCAGCCGAGGAGCAGGAGTACGGCGCGGCGGTCGGTGCGCCACGACATCCGGGTGATGCGGGCGAGCACGGCGGGGATGCGGGCGCACATGCGGCGGAAGGACACCCGGGCGAGCGGGTTGACCGAGTAGTGGCCGCTGTACGTGATCTCCGCCGGGGCGGGCGGGGGCGGAGTCGGCACAGTGTGCTGCGGCTCAGACTGTGGCTGAGGCTGGCACGGGAGTGGTGGCTGGGATTGTGATGGCGCTTGCGGCTGTTTCCGGGTGTCGAACGAGGTCAACGCGGTCCCCTGAGACGGTCGTCCGGATGGGTCGCAGGGGTCAACGACCCGTCCGTCCTGTCGAACACATGTGTTTCGGACCGTCTCCGAAGCCCGGTACGCCGCGGATCCCGGAGTCTGCGGGATACACCCACCCTTTCCCCGCAACGGGCGGGCGAGGCAGCGCCGTTGGCCGAAACGCCGACGTCGGCGGTCAGGAGCCGAAGCCGTCAACAGGCGTCAACAACCGCCAGGGGGTGCCGGCGGGTGCCGGCGGGGTCAGCAGCCGTCGACGTAGGCGCGCGCCGCGACCAGGACGTCACGTTCACGGCCGTCCGCGATGCACTGGGCCGGCGCCTGGTCCTCCAGCTGGGGGTTCATGCCGATCATCCAGGCGCGGGCCGTGTAGAGGCTTTCCGCGTTCTGGATGAGCTGGATGACGCTGAGGGCGGCGCGCAGGCGCTGTTCGGAGGCCGGCAGGGGGATGATCTCGCCCGCCGCCCATTTGCCGACCTGCTCGTGGTCGCCGATGTCCGCGATGTGCGCGGTCAGGCGTGGTCCGAGGTTGTCCTGCAGGAAGCGGGCGACGTCGCTGGTGCTCGCCGGGGCTTCGCTGGCTGCGCCGCGGAGGGTGTCGGCGGCGAGGATGTCGGTCTCGGTAGGCATGTGCGGTCTCCCTCGTTGTACTGACTTCCCGCCTGCGTTGTCGCTGGTCGTGTGTCAGACGACGGGTGTGCGGATGCCCGTTGCCGCAGCGGAGCCATGCGGGGTGCCGGTGGCTGCGGCGGCGTGGGAGTCAGCTCGAGCTGTGAACGCTTCAGGAACGTGCTGCCGCTCTGCGGGGAAGCGTGACGCGCGCAGGCGGATGATCCGTCGCTATGGAATCGACGGTCAGCATCGGTGTTTGCCGGTCGGACGGGAGGATCCGGATCCGGTGCGGCGGAAGACGGCACGCGTACGACGCGTGGCTGCCGCGACATCCGCACATTGCACAGCCGAGTCTGGTGGTACCGCGAGGTGGAACCAGCGCGCTAATAACTGTGTATCGGTACCGACCATGATTTCCCCCACACGCTCCGTCGGCGATGTCCAAGTTCAAAGGTACCCATTATCATTGCCCAACTCCACCTGGTTGATGGTATTGGGCTGGAACTGACGATGTGTCATGTCCAGTTCCACATACCGCCGTTCACCTCCTGACCTGGGCCGGGAAGGCGTTGCCGGAGTGTCCGGTGGGACGAGTTCGGGGCAGGGATCGCTCCGGTGGCGTACGCCGGATGTGTCGTACTTCTGAGCGGTCAAGTGGACGCGAGTGGTCAACCCCGGCGCGCGCGAAACGTCGCGTGGATCACAGCACGGTGTGGTGGAAGGGCGGAAGGTCAGAGCATCGTGAGGGCGTAGTCCTGAGCGACTTTGCGCAATGCGTCCGCTTCGGGGAACACGAGGCTGGATTCCTCTTTGGAGAGTTCCACGCCCTCGAAGACCGCCCAGCACTGGTACCTGCCGAGTCCCGATCGGTAGGCGATGCCGTGGATGTGGCGCTCTTCGCTGCCGGTGCCGGTGCTCTGGTGTTCGGCCCAGGCGGAGATCTGGCGGGTGACCCGGCGCGCCGACGGGTCCGTGCTGTCCTCGATGTGCTGTGCGGTGATCCGGTCGATGTTGAGTTTCGCCAGCTTGTCGCGCAGTTCGCGGCTCAGCACCGTCAGCGTGTCCTCGTCGTCCACGTCAAGGAAGCGCGCTTCCTTGACGGGCTGTAACCGGAAGAGTGTGTGCCGGGTCGTCCAGTCGCGGGGGATCCGGCCCGGCGGCATGTGGGAGGGGGTCGCCCAGTCGTCGGCGATGATCGCGCGCATGGCGGGGTCGACACGGAACGGGGCGAGGGCTTCGGCGAAGCATCCTTCGTGTTCGGAGGCGCAGTACAGGATGCCGCAGCCGACCAGACTCCAGCGGTTCCCGCTCGGGCTGCCCGCGTCCTCTTCCCTGATCCGGTCGTAGCTGAAGGGTCCGCCGGCCTTGCCCAGGCGCCAGATACCGCGTTCGGGCGCCGGGATCAGACGGACGTCCGACAGCGTGGAAGCCCTGGTCATGCGGCCACTCCTTGCTCCGGCGGGTCGGCGGCGGGGCCGGCCGGCTGCCGGTGATGCTCATGGCCGGGCGGCGGGGCAGACTGGCTCCCCCGCCGGACGGCCGGTGTCTGTTTCTCCGATGGTGCGCCTGATCGGCACTCGGACTGCGTCAAGGGAACTATGCGGCGTAGTAGTCCCGGGGACGTGCCGAACGATCATTTTCGTGGCCTCAACGGACCGAAGCGAACCGGTCGGCGTGAGCAGACAGGGGCGCACGAAGGACTGAGGGGGCGCACGTCCGTCAATCCGTGTGCGGGTGCACCTCTGTGAGGTCGAGTACGACCGCGGCCGCGCCGGCCGCGCCGGAGAAGGCCAGGAGGACGCTTTCCGGGGCGGACGCGGGGTGCGCGGAGAGGTGGTGCACGGGTCCCACCACGGCGAGTTTGAGGAGGCAGCCGCCGCCGGCTTCCGCGCTCCACACCCTGATGGTGCCGTCGGAGGATCCGGAGGCCACGAAATCGCCCCGTACGGTGCTCCACAGCGCGAGGGCGTGGACCTCGGCCGTGTGGCCGGTCAGGGGCGGACCCGGCAGCCGGGTGCGGGTGTGCAGGTCCCAGAGCTGGACGCGGCCGTCGTCGCCCGCCGTGGCGAGGTGCGGGCCGAGGCCGCCCGTGGGGCGCGGGTTGAGGGCGACGGCCCGGAGGCAGCCCTGGTCGCACTTGAGCGGTTCGCCGAGCGGGCCGTCCGCGGTGCGGCTCCAGAGGCGTGCGGTGCCGTCGGAGCCGGCGGAGGCGAACCAGTCCTGCCGGCCGTCGGTGGCCGCCGCCACGCAGTTGACGCGCTCCCGGTGACCGCGCCAGTCGTGGAGGGGGGTACCGGGATTCCCCGGGTCCCACAGCCTCACGCGGAAGTCCTCGCCGCCACTGAGCAGGAGATGGCGGCCGTCCGCCGTGGCACAGGCCGCCAGGGAACGGATCGCCAGGGGGCCGGCCGGGAAACGGCCCGCGGGCTGCCGGGTCCCGGCGTCCCAGAAGCCGATGCCGTGGCCGGGCTCGGCCCAGAACAGGGTCCTGCGCCTGCCCGTGTCCCGCCCCGCGCCCCCGGCCTCCGGGCGCCACCCCCAGGTCAGTGCCGTGGGTGGTGTGGTCGTACCGATGGTGGCCGCCGTACCGCCGGTGGCGGTGTCCCGGACCTCGATGCCGGGCCCGCTGCCGCAGAGGGCGAGCCAGGGCGGGTGGGGAGCGTCCCCGGGGGCCAGGGCGGCACAGCTGACGATCCGCGGGGAGTGCCGCGTGGTGAGGGCTGCCGTGAGGTGGTCCCCGTTCCACAGGCGGAGGGTCTTGTCCCTCGCGGCGGAGGCCAGGACGTCGGTGGTGGTGGTGGTCGCGGTGGTGGCGGTGGTCGCGGTGGTCGCGGTGGTGGCGATGGTGGAGGTGCCGGGAGTGGAGGTGCCGGGGGTGGACGCGCGGGTGGTGCGGCGGCCCGGCAGCGTCACCGGGACGCGCGTCAGGGCCGTGACCGTGGCGCTGTGGCCGGCCAGTACGCCCGTCCTGCCGCTCTCGGGTTCCCATACGGTGATGTCGTTGCTGCCGCCGGTACTCGCGGCGAGCAGGTGGCCGTCCTCATGGGTCAGGGCCGCCAGGCCGGTGACGGGATCGTCCGCGGCCTTGATGCCCGCCTGCTGTCCGGTGCGCCCCCATACGGTGATCGTTCCGTCGGCGTGACCGGCCGCGATGCGGTCCGGGCGGGTGGTGCGCGTCAGGACGCGTACGGCGCTGGCGAGGTCGAAGCGTTCGATGACCTCGAAGGTTTCGGGGTCGTGGAAGGTGAGCCGGGTGCCGTCGGCGACCACGATCACCGGCAGCCGGTCCTCTCCCCGGACGGTGGTCACGGCCAGGGGCGAGGACCGCGGCCTCGTCCCGGCCAGTGTCGCCGTTTCCTCGGGCCCGTACCGCTCCTGCCAGCGCACCACCGTGCCGTTGCCGTTGACCGACAGGACGACGGCCTCGTCCTCGGCGTCGGTGAAGGCCGCCAGATCGTCGATCCACACGTCGCCGGGCCGGTTGACCTGGTCGATGAGGGGAACGTCCCCGGGATTCCAGAAACGGACCGTGCCGTCGCGGCTCCCGGACACCAGCAGCGGCGGCTGTCCCGGCCGGTCCGCGGTGGTCAGGCAGCAGACCGCACCCTCGTGGGCCGGGATCCGCTCGCCGGCCGCGCTGCCCTCCACCGCGTCGACCAGTTCGATGCCGCCCCGGTCGTCCCCGGCGGCGAGCAGGGGCCGCCGGTCGCGGTCGCCGGCCGGGAGGACCGTGAGCGCCTGGGTGACACCGGGCGTCCGGGCCAGCACGTTCCCGACCGGTGCCCACTGCGACCACAGCACCACGAGGGGGGAGCCCGGGAACCGTGCGTACGGGGCGACCACGGTGGCGGACCCGGCCATGCCGGCGCGGGCGAGGTGGAGGCTGGCGATCCGTGACGGGAGGCCGGCCTGCCCGAGGTACGGCTCGACCATGGCCCACGCCAGCAGCCAGGCCCGGTCGGCCCCTCCCGGCTCGCCGGCGGCCGGCAGTCCGGCGAGCAGCCCCCGGATGGGGCTGCCCGTCACCCACGGGAGGATCTCCCTGGGCACGTGCTCGTCGTCGAGTACGCCGCCCAGGCGGGCGTGCCGGGCGAGGTGGGCGCGTACGTAGGGTGCGGGTGAACCGGCCGGGTGCGGGCCCACCAGCCGGGCGAGCGCCTCGGCGATGCGGGCGTGCGCGGCGGCTTCGCCGCGCGTCCGGTCGTGCGTCGCGTCCTGCGTCCCGTCACGCGTCGCGTCCTGCGTCCCGTCGTGTGTCCCGTCACGCGTCCCGTCGTGTGCGGCTTCGGCGTACCGCTCGTCCTGTGCGGCGGCTTCGCCACGGGCGTCGTCGGTCGGTCCTTGCCGAGGTGTCACGGCCTTCCCCCCTCCCTGTACGTCCGGCTCGTCGGGCCAGTTCCTCAGGACCGCGGCCATCCGGTCGTGGGCCGGCCGGTAGACGCGGTGGTCGTGCTCGGTGTCATGGGTCAGATACCCCGCCAGGCGGCCGCCCAGCAGTGTCCGGATCTTGTGGTCCGCGGAGTCGAGGGGCCGGCCGAGCAGTGCGGCGGCGACAGCCGGCCACACCTCGCCCCAGGGGATCCCGCGCCCCAGGGCGAACGCCGTGGCCCGGAGCAGGGCGACCGCTTCGGGTTCGGCCAGTCCTTCTTCCGCCGCCTGTTCCAGGTCTGCCCGCAGGAGACCCATCGTGCCCTGCGCGAGGCGTCCCAGCCATGGGGCGTCGGACAGCAGGGCCGGTCCCCTGGCGCGCAGTTGGTCCGCCGCGATGCGGGCGTCGAGGAAGGACCGGGGGCACGCGGCGGCGACGGCGTCGGCCGCGGCTCCCGCCCGGTCGGTGTCCGGCCACAGGGCCTCGCCGTGCAGCAGGGCCCGTACGTAGGCGTGGATGTCGTCGCGCATGTCCGGGCCGTCGACGCGCAGGACGCGGACGCGCGGCAGGGCCGCTTCGAGGCCGGCCAGGAGAGCCGTTCCCGTGGTGGTGCCGGGGTCGGTGTCGGTGCCGGGGTCCGTGTCCGTGTCGGTGTCGGCGGGGCTGCTGCTGCGGACGGCGACGAGCAGGCGGACGCCTCGGCGGGGTGTGGCCGGGGCGTCGGGGTCGTGGGGTGCCGGGGCGCCCGGGTCCGCTGCCGTACGTGGCGTCACCTCCGCGAGGGGGCCGAGCACATGGGTGACGCAGCCGGCCGGATCGGTCGCCTCGTCGAGGGCGTCGACGACGACGGTGATCACCGGCCCGGGGGTGCGGAGGTGGGCGCGGAGCCCGGCCTGCCACCGGCGCAACGGGTCGGGGGCGGTGGGATCCGGCTTCACCCCGAGTTCCCGGCAGATGGCGCGCAGCAGCGGGAGGGGCTCCTTCTGCCGGGCGTCGACCGCCACGGTCACCGAGCCCTCCTCGGGGACGGTGTCCGGCGGACAGTAAGTGACGGCCGCCGCGAACTGCGGGGTGGCCCGGAAGCCGGCGTCGCCGAGGGTCACGGCCCGGGCGAGGAGGGCGGATTTCCCGCTGGCGGCGATGCCGGTGACGACGAGTGTTCCGGGTGGTCCGGAGAGGAAGGCGACCAGGTCGGCGTTGAGCCGCTTGCGCCCGGAGAAGTACCAGCCGGGGTCGAGATCGTTGACGCGGCCGCTGGCCTTCTCCAGCCAGTAGTCGAGGTCCTCCGGTGCGACGGCGACCTCCCGGCGGGCCTCGGCGACGGTCGCCGCCTCAGGCCGGTAGCCGGGGTTCGGCAAGGCCAGGGTGGGCACGTGGAGCTTGCCCGTGAGGACCGGGCGCGGCCCTTCCAGGCTCCGGTGCAGTTCGGAGTTGATGGCTCTGGTCGCGTGGACGAGTGCCTGGTGGAACTCCGACATGGTCAGGTAGCGGCGGGTGATGCCGCATTCCGGGCTGCTCAGCCAGGCGTGCGCCCGGCGGAGGGTGAGGGCGAACTCCTTGCCGAGGACCTTGCGTTGCGGGGCCGAGGTGACGAGCACGTTCAGCTGGGCGGTGGTGCGCCGGTCCGCGGCGAGCTCCCGTTCGAGTGCGAGGACCTCGCTGCCGACGTCCGCGGAGGCGCACATGTTCACGATCACCAGGACGTCGTCGGCCAGGGAGTCCAGCGCGGCGGCGATCATCTCGGTGGTCCGCAGACCGGTGGCCGGGAGCCGGGCGGGGTCGGTGTCCATGAGCTGCGCGTAGTGGTTCCCGGCCGGCGAGGTGATGCCGTGCCCGGTGATGAACAGGACGAGCGGAGTGCCCTGCTCGACGGTGCGGATGCCCGAGCCGTGCAGCCACTGCTCGACGTCGTGGCGGTGGTGCAGGGGGTCCTTCGGAGCCAGGACCGAGAACCCCGGGCCGGCGGGTGCTCCCGTACGCCACCACAGGGCGACCGCTTCCAGCTGGTCGGCGACGGCTTCCGCGAAGGGTTCCGTGCCGTCCTGCAGGGCCAGTACGTAGACGGCGCCCTCGACGGCGTGTTCGTAGGCGGAGGGTGTGTCCGGGGCGGGGGCGGGGGCCGGGTCGGGGGCTGCGGCCGGGGCCGGGTCCGCGGCCGGGTCCGGCGGGAGGGCAGCGGAGGCCGCAGCAGCCAAGCCGATTCCGCCCCGCTCCCCGTCCATGGTGCCTATTCTCCACACACATGGACCAGCAACTTCCGCGGAACTCCCGTACCGGATCCGACCGTTCGGCCGACAGCGGGTTACCCCGGCACGTCACCCAGGACGCCGTGGTCATCGTGCCGGGCATCATGGGCAGTGCCCTCTACGACACCTCCCGCGACACCCATGTGTGGGGGCTGGGCGGCATCTCCTGGCTCGTCAAGGCGTGGACCCTGCCGGGCGGCCTGAAGCCACTCGCCCTGACGGAGGAGGAACTGGAGGGCAAGACCGGCCGTATCAAGGCGACCGGGCTGCTCGAACACTCCGCGTGGACGCCGTACCTGGCGGGCATCGAACCGTACTCCGACCTCGTCGAGGCCGTCGGCGGGTGTGTCGCCGACCCGGCGGCGGTGCTGAAGTTCGCGTACGACTGGCGGCTGCCGGTGGCCGCCAACGGCCGGCTGCTGGCGGAAGCGGCGCGCGACCACCTCGGTGCGTGGCGCCGGCACCCGGCCCATGACCGGGCCCGCCGCCACCGCGTCGACGAGCGCGAGGGCCGGCTCGTCTTCGTGGCGCACTCGATGGGCGGACTGGTCACCCGCAGTGCCCTCGACCCCGCGCTCGACTCCGACCTCGCGGGTGACACCCGTGGCGTGATCACCCTGGGCACGCCGTTCCTCGGGGCGGTCAAGGCGGCCGTGATCCTCAACTCGGGCCGGGGCACTCCCGTACGTCTCCCCCACCGCAAGCTCCGGGCCGTGTGCGCGAACATGCCGGGCCTGCACGATCTGCTGCCGCAGTACAAGAGCGTCCGGGACGAGGGCCGCGACGGCAACAGCAGCCACGGAGACCACATCCGGCATCTGACTCCGAGTGATGTCACCGCGATCGGCGGGAACGCGGAACTGGCCCGGAAGTCGGCCCTGTTCCACCGGGACCTGGGGCGGATCGGTCTGCCGGGACACCGCACGGTCGTGGGGGTCAACCAGCCCACACCGCAGAGCCTGACGATCCGCGACGGCAAGGTCCGGGCCCACCTGGCCGGGGCGCGGATGAACTCGGACCGCAGCATCCTGCGGGACCGGGCGACCGGCAGGATCCTGTACTTCGAGGTCGGCGGCGACGGCACCGTCTACAAGGAGTCCGCTTCCCTCGGCCCGGTCACGACGACCCTGCCGCTGCAGCACGGCGCGGTGGCCAAGGCCACCTCGGCGCTGGACGCGGTGGTGGAGATCGTCCGCGACGACATCCACCTCGGCCCGCCCATGGGGGACGTGGGCTGCGGGCTGGAAACCCCAGACCTGGTGGAGGCGGGCGTGCCGTGGAAGGTCCGGCTGAGCGATGTGGACACCCTGTCGGGGCTGGTGTGCGGCATCACGAACGTCGAAGACCCGGCGGACGAGCAGCGCCTGACGGCGGCCTGGGAGGACGGGGCGGCCGTGGCGGAGGCCACGACGAAGACCACGGGCCTGTACCGGGTGACGGTCCGCACTCCGGACGGCCACGAGGTCAGCCAACTGGTCATGTCCGGCGAGCCGGGCATGGCGTGGGAGGAGTCGGAGGACTGAGCGCCAGTCGGGGTCTCGTCGTCAACAACGGCTTCTCAGCACGCGGGGACCAGTTTGGTCCGGCGCTGGTAGGAGAGGGAGCACACGCCGAGGGACACGCCGATGGAGAAGAAATTGAGAAAGCCGATGACGAACACCATGGGAGACATGCCGGCGGTGTGCGCCGTGGAGAGACCACCGGTCACTATGACCGCCAGGCCGAGGCTCCCGTAAGGCGCGAGGGTCACCGCAGAGGCCCAGCCGGGGACCAACAGCAGCCATCGCGGGACCCTCCGCCCTCGGAGACCGGGCATCCAGCGCGGAACGATCTGGCCCCATGGCCGGGTGAGGGCGCCGAGCAACGTGATACCCAGCATGACGCCGACAGCAGTGAAGTCGATGCCGTGCCTCTCCAGCCACACAAGAACCCGGGGAGCTCCGTTCTTGGCGAATTCGTCGGCGAGATTCATCCCGATGGGCTTGCCCGCTGTGCCACCCCACGACCAGTAGAGCTTCATCGCCACATAGGGAACGGCCCCGGCGGCTCCCGCGATTGCTGCCCGGGTGACGGCCGGCGGGGCACTGAGGTACCGCGTGCTGTATTCGGTTCGTCGACTCATGTCGTCACTCTGCCGAGACGCCAGCACGAGAGGCATCCACCCGCGGTACGGCGTGGTCCTCCCCCCAACGGGGGAGGCACGGAACCTGCGGGCCCCACGGGTCTGCACTCAAGCTGGGGAGAGGTGCCTCAATTCGTTGTCCGCGAGGATCAGCATGTGGAGTTCGGTCCGCTGCCACAGCGACTCCGGCAGTTCTCCGAGCTTGTGCTTCCACAGGTTGAGCGTCGTCGTCACGCGGACGGTTCCGCGAGGAGGTCGTCGACGAGTTCGAGCCGGGTCTCCTCGAAGTACTCCTCGATCGCCGCTCTCATCAGGGCCTCCCCGTCCGGGTCGGGCACCGCGCACCGCTCGCGTGTCGCCGCGTCGGGCCATCGCGCGTACGCCACCCACGTGCCGTCGTCCGCGCGGTGCAGGCGGGAGCCGTAACTCCCGCACTGCGCGTGGATCGCCTTCGTCACCCGGTGCCATCCGTCGGCGAACGTGTCCTCCATGCCCTCGCGCAGCCGCCACCGGTAGATCACTGCGAACATTCCGGGATCCCCTCCCTTTCACACGTCGGCCTGGCCGCCTGGCCCAGGGATGATCATCCTCGTTCATGGGGGCGGGCGTGCCAAGGGCCGCCGGCCCCTGTGGTGGGGTGGCGGCCTTGGCCGGGCTGTGCCCGTGTGCTGTGCCGGTGGGTCAGTCGACGCCGGGGTTGAAGCAGCCGCTCGGGCAGTTCTGCGTGCCGCCGCACTCGCCGCGGTGGCCGCCGCATTCGTTGCACGCCGCGTGCTCGGGTTCGGTCACCCACCAGCTGGTGGTACCGGCCTGCGCCGGGCTGAGCGTGCCCGTCCCGCGTGCCGCGAGCCAGGCGGATCCCACGGCGAGCAGGGCGAGCGGGACCCATAAGACCAGGAACATGTCCTTCCCCCATTCGGGGCGGGTTCCCCTTGTCCCGCCCTGGGAGGGGGATTCCCGTGCGGAGCCCGGCTCAAGCGCGCGGCGTGGTCCGTCCTTCCGGGGTCCGTGGTTCCGGGGTCCGTGGTTCCGGGGTCCGTGGTTCCGGGGTCCGTGGTTCCGGGTCCGGGCCTCCACGCTCAGGGGGTGGGGGCGCCGAACCAGGTGGGGAGGTGGGCGAGGAGGTCCTGCTGGTCGCCGCCCACCCAGGCCACGTGGCCGTCGGGGCGCAGCAGTACGGCGGGGGCGTCCAGTTCCTCGGTGACGTCGACGACGTGGTCGATCCGGTCCGACCAGCCGTCCACCGAGAGGCGGCCGGTCCGGTCGAGGAGGAGGCCGCGGCCGGCGTGCGTGAGGTCGTAGAGGCGGCCCCGCTTCAGGCCGATGTCCCGCAGGCGGCGGCCGAGCAGTTCGTGGCCGTCGCCGAAGTCGTAGCGGATGCCGGTCGCGGTGATCTTCTCGATGAGGTGGCGGTTGACCTCTTCGAAGTCCATGAGTTCGGTCAGGAGGCGGCGTACGGCGCGGGCGCCGGGGGTGGTGGACAGCAGCTCCATCTGGGCGCGGGTGTTGTCCAGTACGGTGGCGGCCACCGGGTGGCGTTCGGTGTGGTAGCTGTCGAGGAGTCCTTCCGGTGCCCAGCCGGCCACTTGGGCGGCCAGCTTCCAGCCGAGGTTGAACGCGTCCTGGATGCCGAGGTTGAGGCCCTGTCCGCCGGTGGGCGGGTGGATGTGGGCCGCGTCGCCCGCGAGGAGCACCCGGTCCACCCGGTAGCGCTCGGCCAGGCGGGTGCCGTCGCCGAAGCGGGAGAGCCAGCGGGGCGAGTGGATGCCGAAGTCGGTGCCGGCGACCGCCCGTACCTGCTGCTTGAGCTCGTCGAGGGTGGGGGCGACGGTACGGTCCTCGGCCAGGCCCGCGGCCGGGACGATGACGCGGTACAGCCCGTCCCCGAGGGGCATGGCGCCGAACCGCAGCTGGGTCTTGCGGGCTTCGGCGATGCCGGCCATGAGGGTCTCGTGGGGGACGGCCACCTCCACGTGACCCAGGAGGGTCTCGGTGGTGGCGGGCTCGCCGGGGAAGGCGACGCCGAGCAGCTTGCGTACGGTGCTGCGGCCGCCGTCGCAGCCGACGAGGTAGCGGGAGCGCAGGTGTGTGCCGTCGGCGAGTTCGGCGGTCACGCCGTCTTCGTCCTGGGTCAGCCCGACCAGTTCGAGGCCGCGCCGGATCTCGGTGCCGAGTGCGGTGGCGTGCTCGGTGAGCAGGCGCTCGGTGGTGGTCTGCGGGATGGCGAGGACGTAGGAGTGGGCGGTGTCCAGCCGGTCCGGCCACGGCCGGTCGATGCCGGCGAAGAAGCCGCCGACCGCGAACTTCTGTCCGAGCGGGAGGAAGCGGTCGAGGAGGCCGCGCTGGGCCATCACCTCGATGCTGCGGGCGTGCAGGCCCTGGGCGCGGGACTGGTCGGACGGCGCCGCTTCCTTGTCCAGGACGAGTACGTCCACGTCGTGCAGACGCAGCTCGGCGGCGAGCATCAGGCCGGTCGGGCCCCCGCCGGCGATGATGACGTCGAACATCAAACCCCCGTTGATCGTTTTCTGGCTTTCGAGCGAGAGTGTGCGGCATGACGGGGGTCTTGCCGCAAGGCCCCCCGTGCGCTATATGTTGAGAGTGGCAAGGAGTCCGTGACCTCCTTGCCTTTGTTTTTTGTCCGGGGACCTTCCCGGATCCCTCCCGCTTCACGAGAGCCGTGCGCCCGAAGTGGCGCACCCGCGCCCGGAACGCGAGGTCGCATTCCCGCCAGCGTCGGTGGTCCTGCTCACGGGAGAGTCGGTGACGGCTCGTGTTGTCGATCGCGGGCCGGTCCGTCCGGAACTCCGCGAAAGGCACAGCGCATGCACGTCGTCCCCGGGCTCAAGGTCCTGTACTTCGGCACTCCGGTGGTGCTGATCAGCTCACTCAACGAGGACGGCACGGCGAACCTGGCGCCGATGTCCTCGGCATGGTGGCTGGGCCAGTCCTGCATGATCGGTCTCGGCAACAACGCCCAGACCACCGCGAACCTGTTGCGAGAGGGCGAGTGCGTGCTCAACCTGCCCTCGTCGGCGATGGTCGATGCCGTCGACCGGATCGCTCTCACCACCGGCAGGCCGGCCGTTCCGGATTACAAGGCGAAGCAGGGATACCGGTTCGAGCCGGACAAGTTCTCGGCAGCACGACTGACCGAACAGGCATCGGACCTGGTCAGGGCTCCCAGGGTCGCGGAATGTCCGGTCCAGCTGGAATGCCGGGTCGGCTCGGCCCATCCCTTCGGCGGTCCCGAACCGCACGCCACCGCCTTCGAACTCGAGGTCCTTCGCGCCCACGTCGAGGAGGACCTGGTCATTCCCGGGACCCACTACGTGGACCCGCTCGGCTGGGACCCGCTGATCATGAAGTTCTGCGAGTTCTTCGGCGGGGGCGACAACGTCCACCCGTCGAGACTCGCCGAGGGCTGGAACATGCCGCACCAGCTCCCGTCCACGACCGTCTGAGCAGGCGTCCTGCGGGTCACCAGTCCGGTCGGGCCAGGACTTCGACGACCGCGCAGGCCAGGGAGATGCTGCCGCCGTTGGCCATCATCAGGATGTGGTCGCCCGGGGAGACGGCGCCGGTCTCCATGAGGTGGGACAGGCCCAGCACCTGGTCGGTGGAGGTGAGGTGGCCGTGGGCGCGGCCGAGGTCGAGCAGGCCGCGCTCGGGGGGTATGCCCAGCGGCCGCAGGAGGCTCGCCAGGTAGCGGGGGTGGCCGGTGAAGACGTGGGTGACCCGGGTGATGTCCGCGGGGCCGACCCCGGCCTCCTCCATGACCTGCCGGGCCAGCGCCGTACGGGCCCGGACCAGGTCGCGGGTGACGGCCTGGAGGAGGGCGCCGTCGGGGTCGCGGCGTGCGACGTAGGAGGCCATCCGGGTGCCGAGGACGGCCTGGTTGCCGAGCAGGATCGGCGGCGGGTACATGGCCTCGTCGCCGCGGTAGAGGTGCTCCCAGGAGGACAGGGAGGTCAGGGCGAGCGAGCGGACGCGCAGCGGGCCGCCCCCGGTGGACACGACCACCGCGCCGCCGGCGTCGCCGAGGACGGAGCCGCGGCCGGAACCCCAGCCGTCCGCGTAGTTCCAGCGGTCGACGAGCGGGGTGCCGAAGTTGTCGGCGGCGGTGATCAGGGCCGCTGTCGCGGTGGGGTCCGTGGTCAGGTGGCCGTGGGCGAGGCGGATCCCGTCGAGTACGGCCGTACAGCCCTGGTGCAGTCCGATGGCGGGGGCGCTGCCCCCCCGGTCACCCGGTCCTGGACGTAGTGCGCGGGGAACCAGCCGTCCGGGCCCTGGTGCCAGACGCCCGAGTGCAGGACCAGGGCGATCTCGTCGCTGCCCAGGCCCGAGCGTTTGAGGGCGTCGACGCCCGCCTCTGCGGCGAGTTCGGGCGCCGACAGGCTCCCGGCTAGGGCCACGCTGGTCCAGCCTTCGGCCTCGGCCCGTCCGGCGTCGTACCAGCCGCACCGGACCGCCTCGGTGACCGGGAACAGCTCCGGGACGCGGGCGGCGACGCCGGCGATGTACAGGTTGTCCGTCCTCACGAGGTGGCCCCCAGACCGATCAGCAGGTAGCAGGTGAAGGCGGTCGGCAGGTAGCCGACCGTGGCGTGCGCCGGCCAGCGCGGCGCCCGGCCCCGGGTGAAGCTCCAGGCGGCCCGGGCGACGACCGCGGCGGGCAGGAGCACCAGCCAGCCCCAGGCGCCGGGGCCGTCCGGCCCGGCCGTCCGGGCCGTCCAGGGGTGGAGGGCGGCCAGGGCCACCGCGGTGGAGGCGGCGGCGAAGCCCACGGCCAGCGCGGTGGTGGCGCGCACGCCGAACACGTGCACGTAGGTGCGTTCGCGTGCGGCGGGGGCGCGGACGAGCTTGCGGGCCAGCTCGTGGTGGGTGGCCGCGAGCAGGACCACGGCCAGGACGGGCAGTGCGCCGCGGCCTGCGGAGAGGCCGGTGTCGTGGAGGAAGACCGCGTACAGGTAGAGGTTGAGGACGATCTGGATCGGGGAGCTGAGCAGCACGCCGATCACCACCGCGTCGCCGGGCGGCCAGCCGGAACGCAGTTCGGTGCCCACCAGGACGGCCGTGTACGCGAACTGGGCGGCGAGCAGCAGCTGCGCGGGCCGGTTGCCGCCGTTGAGCAGCAGCAGGCCGGCGGCGCCGGCGGCCATGAGGACGACGAGGTCCCGGGGCCGGACCGCGCCGCGGGCCAGCGGGCGGCCGGGGTTGTGCAGGCGGTCGTACGGCAGGTCGCGCAGGTCGTCGGCGGCCCGCAGCAGGAGCAGGTCGACGAGGACGGTGACGGCGGCGACGGCGGTGCCCCAGCCGGGCCGCCACTCGTGGGCGCGGGGGTCGACGGCGGCGTACAGCCCGGTGGTCCCCACGGCCCAGGCGGCGGCGAACACGGCGGAGAGGGGCAGCGGATAGCTGCCCCGGACGAAGAGGGCGAGACGGCGGATCACTCGGGCCGCTCCCCCGTGCGTACCGCCCGGCGGACCGCCCAGCGGACCGGTAGCTGCCAGACGCCGTTGATGAACATGGTGCGGCGCCAGTCCAGTTCGTCCTCGGGGACCGCGAGTTCGAGGACGGGGAAACGGCGGAGCAGTGCGGCGATGCCGATCCGCAGTTCGGCGCGGGCGAGTTCGGCGCCCGGGCACAGGTGGCGGCCGTGGCCGAAGGCCAGGTGACCGGCGATGTCGGGGCGGTCCGGGTCGAAGCCGTCGGGGTCCTCGAACCGTGCCGGGTCGCGGTTGGCGGCGTCGGTGAGCGGTACGACGACCTGGCCGGCCCGTACGGGGCAGCCGCCGAGCACGGTGTCCTCGGTGACCAGGTGGGGGGCGCCGCCGGTGTTGTTGAGCGAGCTCCAGCGGAGCATCTCCTCGACGGCGCCGGGTATCAGGGCGGGTTCCGCGCGCAGCCGGGCCGCCAGGCCGGGGTGCCGGAGCAGCAGCAGGACGCACATGGCGAAGGAGTTGCCGGTGGTCTCGTAGCCGGCCATCAGCATGCCGGAGCCGAGGGCCACCGCCTCTTTCGGGGTGAGGTGCCGGCCGGGGTCGTCGGGAGGCCGGGTGACCAGGGCGGTGAGCAGGTCGGAGGCGGGCTCGCCGCGTTCGGCGGCGCGTCGTTTGGCGGCGACGAGGTCCGTGAAACAGTCGTTCATCCGGGCCTGGGCCGAGGCGGCCTCCTCCGGGGTGTGGCCGGTGGTGGACATCAGGACGTCCACCTCGCGGCGCAGCCGGTCGCCGTCGGCGAAGGGGACGCCGAGGACCTCGCAGATCACCCGCAGCGCGAAGGGCACGGTGTAGCCGCCGACCAGGTCGGCCGTGCCGTGCCCGGCGCCCGCGGTCAGCGTGTCGAGCAGCCCGTCGGCCAGCTGCTCCAGACGGGGCCGCAGGTCCCGGACCCGGCGGGTGGTGAAGGCGGGCAGGACGGCGCGGCGGCGGCGGGTGTGCTGGGGGGCGTCGGCGGTGACCAGCGGGAGGGAGTCGGCGTCCCGGGCGAGCAGCGGCCGGGCGAGTGCCGCGTAGCCGGCCCGGCTGAAGCGGTCGTCGCCGAGCACGGTGGTGACGTCCTCGTGCCGGGTGATCAGCAGGGCCGGGCGGCCGCTCGTGAGGCGGACCGGGTACGGCGCGCCCGTGGCGAGCAGTTCGCCGTAGCGGGCCGGGGGGCGGACGTCGGCCGCGGGGGGAAAGGGGAAGCGTGCCGGGGCAGTCGGGCCGGTCGGGGCAGTCGGGGCAGTCGGGGCAGTCGCGGCAGTCGGGTCGGTCGGGTCAGTCATCGTTCTCCGCCTCGTCGGTCCGTTCCGCCCCGTACCTCTCCGCCCCGGGCGTGCGCTCCGCCGTGTCGGTGGGTCCGGACGGCTCCGGCAGCAGCCGGACCGTGCCCGCGTTCCCGTCGATCTCGATCCAGGCCCCGTCGGGGACGGCCTTGGTGGCGTCGGGCACGGCGACCACGGTCGGGACTCCGAGCAGCCGTCCGGTGATCGCGGTGTGCGAGAGGAGGGTGCCGCGTTCGACCACCATCCCCTTGGCGGACATCATCAGGAACAGCCAGCCGGGGTCGGTCTCGCGGGCGACCAGGATGCGGTCCCCGGCCGGGTCCGGATCGGTGCCGGGGTCGAGGACCACCTTGGCGCGCCCGCGGACCACCCCGCCGCTGGAGCCGATGCCGCGCAGCACCCGGCCGCCGGAGTCCCCGTCGTCGCGGACGGGTACGGCGTACGGGAGTGCCCGGGTGAGTGGGAGCCCTGCGGGGACGCCCAGCAGGGCGGGGCGCTGTTCGGTGCCGGCCCAGCGCAGGCGGTCGGCGCGGCGCAGGGCGGCCTGGGCCCGCAGGTCGGGGACGGTGCCGGTGCCGTCGAAGGCGCCGATGACCTCGTCGACGGTCAGGTCGGTCACGTCCAGGGGGTCGTCGAGCACGCCGGTGCGGGCGAGTTCGGCGCCCAGCCGCCACATCACCTCGCGGGACATGCCGAAGAGCTGGGTGCGGCAGAAGCGGGTGTCCTCGCGGACCCGGGCCAGGTCCCGGGCGAGAGCCGCGTGGGCCAGCAGTACGCCGCGGCGCACCGGGCCGGGGCAGGCCGCGCGGAGGCGCTCGCGGGCGCGGCCGGCGGCGGCCCGCTCCTCGGCGCGGTTGGCCGCGACGGTGGTGCCCTGGCGGACCAGCGGGCGGATGAGCGGGACGACGGTCCAGGGGCGCTGACGGGGTGTGGGCTCCTCCAGCTTCAGGTCGTGCAGGGCGCGGTCGCCGTAGCGGGCGACGTAGTCCCGGGCGGCGTCGGCGGCGGCCGTGCCGTGGCGGCCGGCGGTCAGGTCGGCCCACACCTGCCGCGGGTCCTCGCCGTCGAGGACGGCACGGCGCAGTTCGGGGTCCTTCCCGACGAGTTCGGCCAGCGCCATGGCAGCGCGTACGGCCTGCAGGGACCGGTTCTCCTTGCCGCCGACGAGCAGGGACACGAAGACCTGCGGGCCGAGGCCGGTCCAGCGGCGCAGCAGTGCGGTGCCGGAGCGGAGCACCAGCAGCGCGATCAGTCCGTTGACCAGGGTGATGCCCCACTGTTCCCCGGCGCGTTCCCAGACGCGCCGGTAGAGCGCGATCAGTTCTTCCGGGGTGTCGCCGACGGTGTCGATCTCGGCGGTCTGCCGGTCCCACCAGCGGAGGAAGCCCCTGACCTGCCACGGGTGCGCGGCGGTGCGCCAGAGCAGCCGGGGCACCGAGGCGGCGACCCGGAGCGGCGACCGGCGGCGGGTGCCGCGGGCCGGGCCGGTGATGCCCATCGAGGCTTCCCACTGGTGCCGGACGAGTTCGAACATCGGCATCTGGCCGTGGAGTTCGTGCCAGTCGTCGAGCCGGTAGTAGACCTGGCCCTCCAGGTAGCCGACCATCCGGTCGAGGCGGTGCGCGTTCTCCCGGAGCCGCCGTGGGGGTACGCCCATGCGGCGGTAGAGGTCGCTGAAGGAGCGGCGGTAGAACTCGCGGGACTGGGAGTAGGTGAGGGCGCCCGAGGTGCCGGGGAAGCTCTCGGTGATGTTGTGGTTGCCCCAGTGGACGGTGGGCGGGCTGCCGTCGGGAGTATCGGCTGTGGCGGGGGTGGCGGCTGTGGCGGGGGTGTCCGCCGTTACCAGCGGCCGCGCCTGGACCAGGTGGACGGTGCCGTCGGGGGTGATGGTGCCCTCGATGTCCTGGGGGACGCCGAAGAGTTCCTCGACCCGGGCTGCCAGCCCGGCGACCGCACGGGCCTCGTCGTCGTCCAGCACCGGCGGGCCGGCCAGTTCGGGAGGGACGGGCAGCAGCACGGGTGCACCGGAGGCGGCGCCTTCCGGCAGGCCCACCGACCAGCGCTTGTGGACGGTCCGAGCGGTGACGCGGCCGGTGCCGGGGTCGAGGAAGAAGTGGTCGACGTCGGCCTTCTCCTGGACGACGCCCTCGCCGATGCCATGGGCGGCGGCGATCAGGTGGCGCCGGGCACCGTCCCGGGGGTCGCGGGTGAAGGCGACGAACGAGCGGGTGCCGGGCACCATGCGCTGGATGCCGACGGCGACGCGCGCCGCGGTCGGGTCGAGGCCGCGGAAGCGGCGGTAGCGGACGGCCTGCGGGTTGAAGGCGGAGGCCCAGCAGCGGACGACGGCTTCGCCGAGGCCGTCCCGGTCGACGTAGAGGAAGCTGTCGCTCATTCCGGCGAAGGGGTCGACGGCGCTGTCCTCCGCGATGGCGGTGTCCGGATCGTCGGTCGCCGGGGCGTCGGTCGCCGGGGCGTTGGTCGCCGGGTTGCTCGTGGCCGGGTCGCTCGTGGCCGGGGGGACCACGCAGGCCCGTACGGCGACCAGGCCGTCCGCGCCGACCAGGGCGGTGAACTCCCGCCGGATCCGCGCGGCGAGGGCCTCGGGGATGCCGCCCCCGGTGAGGGCCCGGTGGGCGGCGGCACACCAGTCGTCGGCGGCGCTGCTGTCCGCGTGGCCGTCCGCGGTGCCCGGCGGCAGCGGCGGCAGCAGCGGCCGTACGGCGTCCAGGGCCCGGTCGAAGGCGGTGGCGGGCAGGCAGAAGAACCCGGGGACCGGGAAGCCCGCGCGGCGCAGCACTTCCTGGCGGGCGAACTTGTTGCCCACCTGCGCGGCGTCGGCGAGGGCGGCGGCGTCCGCGGTCGTGGCGGTCAGCAGGTCAGCCATCCAGCCCACCGCCCCACGCGCCGCCCCAGCCGTCCAGGTGGAGCACGCTCTCCACGGGCCGGCGCGGGGCCGGGCGGAAGCCCTCCCCCAGGACGTGCGCGGTCGGGATCAGGGCCCCCTGGCGTACGCCCTCCGGCAGGCCGAGGAGGGCGGCGACCTCCTCCTCGGCGTCCAGGTGCGCGGTGGTCCAGGCGGTGCCCAGGCCGCGAGCGCGGGCGGCGAGCATATAGCTCCAGGCGGCCGGGAGCAGGGATCCCCACAGGCCGGCCTGGCTGCCTGCGGGGAACTCCTTCTCGCGCAGTCGCAGGCACGGGATGACCAGCACCGGCACTTCGTGCAGCCGGGCGGCCAGGTGGTGGCCGCTGCGCATCATCCGGGCGAAGGCGACCTGTTCGGGGGTGTCCGCGGGGAGGTCGGCGGGCGGGTTCCGTGCCTCGAAGGCACGGCGGTAGACGGCCGCGATCCGGCACCGCAGCGCGGCGTCGGCGACGACCAGCCAGTGCCAGCGCTGGGTGTTGCCGCCGTTGGGTGCCTGCTGGGCGATCTCCACGCACTCCTTGACGAGGGCGAGGTCGAGCGGGCGGGAGGTGTCCAGCCGCCGGCGTACTGAGCGGGTGGTGGTGAGCAGCTCGTCGGGAGAGAGCGGTCCGGGCGAGAGCGCGCCGGAGGAGGAGAGCACGTCGGGGAAGAGCACCTGCTGTGGCTCCGTCGGATCGGTGTTCACGGGCACGGGCACGGGCACGGTGACGGTCACCAGACCCCGGGGACGAGTCGGGCGTGGGCGGCCGCGTAGGAGGGGTAGCCGGGGATGTCCATCAGCATCCGCTCCTCGGTGCGGATCCTGAAGGCGATCGCGGCGGCGAGCAGCACCAGCAGCAGCACGCTCAGCGGGTTGAGGAAGAAGGCGACGAACCCGGCGTGCGCCAGCAGCATGCCCGCGTACGCGGGGTGCCGGATGAAGCGGTACAGGCCGTAGGTGACGATCCGGTGGTCCTGCTGGCGCATCACGTGGTGCGAGTAGAAACGGCCGAGGGTGTGGATGGCCGCCTGTCGCAGGACGACTCCGCCGGCGAAGAGCAGGGCGGGCGCGAGCAGCGGCCACGACCAGCCGCTCCACGGCAGCGGGCCCAGTACGGCGGCCGCGGCGGTCGCGATCCGGGCGGTCGCGTAGAGCACCAGCGTCGCCGACTCGCTGGGCGGGGCGGTCGAGGTGCGGAAGGTGACGGGGATCTCGACGGCGAGCCACCCCAGGTAGCAGGCGGCGAGCACGGCGGCGACCAGGTGGACGGGGTCTCCGGCGTCCCGCAGGTGGACGGCCGTGCCGGTGCCGACGGCGGCGACCGCGCACAGGAAGAGCAGGCGGGGTGCCCGGACGGCGAGGGAGGTTCCGCCGCGGGGTGCGGAGTGCTTGGCGGCGCTCACCGGGCGGCCCTCCGCTCCAGGTAGCGGGCGCGGCTCATGGTGTGGACGGTGATCTCGATCCGGCCGAGCCGCTCACCGCTCCCGGCGTCCAGCAGGGCCATCGGATAGGGGGCGCGCGCGCCGCGCGCGGGGGCGAACTCCCAGCGCAGCGCGAGCGGGACGGACGTCGGCAGGTCCGTGGGTACGTCGGCTTCCAGGGTGACCCACAGCATCTGGGCGTCCGGGTCGCGGCCGTGCGCCGAGTGCCCCAGCAGGGTGGCCATCTGACGGGCCGACTCGATCAGTGCGGCGGGGGTGTGGAAGCCCTCCGGACCGCCGTGCAGCCGGTGCCCGGCGGGCGGCACCAGTACGGCGGCCTGCTCGGTGCGCAGCGACGGGCCGAGCAGGACGTTCTCCGGGTGGTGCCGGTGCACCAGGGCGGCCTCGGCGGGGCGGGCGTGGTCCGCCGGGGCGGCCGGGCCGTGGCCGGGAGTCCCGGGAGCGGTGGGGTGCGGCGCCCGGGACCGGCCGGGGGCGAGGCCGGCGGCCGCGCGGCAGACGGTGTGGCCGTCCTGTTCGGCGCGCAGCCGCCAGGACGGGCCGTCCTCGGCGGGGGCCGGGTCGCAGTGCAGCAGCACCGGCTCGCCGAGCTCGCAGATCCGGTCGAAGGCCAGCGAGACGCGGAGCCGGTCGAGTCCCGCGCCCGCGTGGTGCCGTGACTCCGCCCGGACCACGTCGAGCAGTGCCGTCACCAGCAGCATGCCGGGTATGTGGTCGAGCGGGTGGTCGAAGAAGCAGGGGTCGGTCCGGTCCACGTACAGAGGCACCACCGTCCGCCTCTCCGCGGGTGCCGACGGGGCACGGACATCTGACGTGGCATCGGCCGTGCGCAATCCACCGTGCGCCAGGGATGTCACAGTTTGCGCTGAAGATGTCATGGGGGACGACGGTAGTCACCGGCCGGTTGCCCGTTCAAGGGACGCCGGGGAAGTCGTGCACCCCGCATATGGGCCAGGGAGGAATGCACCCCGGCGGGGTCAGGGCGCGGCCGGAAGGCCCCCGGGAGTGAAGGTCACCGGAAGGCTCAGGGGGCCGCGCAGGCCGCCGGGGCGCCAGCGGATCTCCTCGGGCGGTACGGCGAGGGCGAGGCCGGGGAGGCGGCGGAGGACGGTGCCGATGGCGATCTGGCCTTCGAGCCGGGCCAGGGGGGCGCCCAGGCAGTAGTGGATGCCGTGTCCGAACGCCAGGTGGGCGTTGTCCTGGCGGGTGAGGTCCAGGCGGTCGGGGTCGGGGAAGCGGTCCGGGTCGCGGTCGGCGATGGCCGAGGCGATGAGCACGGTCGCGCCGCGCGGGACGGTCACGCCCGCGATCTCGACGTCCTCGCGCGCGAAGCGGGCGATGCCGGGGCTGACCGGGCCGTCGTAGCGGAGGAACTCCTCGATGGCGCCGGGCAGCAGCTCGGGGTCGTCGCGCAGCCGGGCGAGTTCGGCGGGGTGGGCGAGGAGGGTGGCGATGCCGCCGCCGATCAGGTTGACGGTGGTGATGTAGCCGGCTGCCAGCAGCAGGAACACCATGGCGATGAGCTCGTCCTCGGTCAGCTGCTGCTCCTCGTCCCGGGCGGTGATCAGGGCGCTGAGCAGGTCGTCGCGGGGGTCCGCCCGTTTGTCCCGGATGAGCCCGGTGATGTAGGCGCGCATGTGCTGCCAGGCCTCGTTGACCACGGCGGGGTCCGGCGGTTCCTCACCCCGCATGACCATGCGGTCGGTCCAGCGCTGGAAGTCGAGCCGGTCGTCCAGCGGCACGCCGAGCAGTTCGCTGATCACCGTGACCGGGAGCGGGAGCGCGAAGTCGGCCACGAGGTCGGCGCGGCCGGCCGGGGCGGCCTCGTCCAGCAGCCGGTCGGTCACGGCCTGGATCCGGGGCCGCATCCCGGCCACCCGGCGGGCGGTGAACGCCTTGGAGACCAGGCGGCGCAGGCGGGTGTGGTCGGGCGGGTCGCTGCGGAGCATGTTGCTCAGGATCGACTCCCGCTCCGTCTCGGGCAGTTGCTGCAGGAGCCGGGTATCCGAGGCGTCGCGTACGTCGCTGCTGAGGCGGGTGTCGGACAGGGCGGCGAGCGCGTCCTCGTAGCGGGTGACCAGCCACGCTTCCAGGCCGCCGGCGATGACGGCGCGGCGCACCGGGCCGTCCTCGCGCAGCCGGCGGTACAGCGGGAAGGGGTCGGCGACGAAGGCCGGGTCGGCGTAGGGGAGAAGGACCGGCCGCTCGCTCACGATGCCTCCTGGGGTACGTCGTCCTCGCCGTGCAGAGTGAGGTTATCGGGGCAGAGGAGTATGAATGGGTCTTTTCCGGCACAAACAGCCGGTTCGGCGAGGCGCGCGGGTGGCGGGCGGACGGACGGACAGCACGAGCACCGTCGAACAGATGTTCACGGTGAAGGTCGGCCAGATCGGCCGATGAGGTGTGCGGGGTGGGGGTGGCAGGGGATAATCGGCGGCGTGATCGTGCACGACAGCGGAGAGCAGGGCCCGTCCGCGGAGCAGGTGCTCCGGGACCGGTACGCCCGGCGGCTGCCCGCCTCCCTGGACAAGCTCGCGGGGCCGCGCGGCGGCCTGGTCGAACTGCCCGCGCACGTCGCCTGGTCGGGCTTGCGCACGTTCGACCTGGACCGGCCTAAGCTGCGCATGGGCATGTACCGCACGGTGCTGGCCGAAGGTCTCCACGAAGACCTGCTCCACCTGCTCGACCGCGATCTGCTGCTGGAGCAGTGGCCCGTCCTGCGGAAGCTGGTCAGCCGGCACGTCCGTGCCGTGTGGGAAGAGGCCTTTCCCGAACTCGCCGCGGCCGCCGGGGCGGCGGGGCCCGGGGCTGCGTGAGGCTCACCGGCCTGCACCGGCGGCTGCTGGCCGCCGTCATCGACATCGGGTCCGACCACCCGCTGGTCCTGGCCGGCGGCTACGCCGTCCAGGCCCACGGCCTGGTCGACCGGCTCAGCCAGGACCTCGACGTGGCCACCCAGGACCCGGCCCCGATGGCCGAGATCGCGGCCCGCCTGCAGGCCGGACTCGCCGAGCGCGGCTGGCGGGTGCGGCTGGTCGACGCGGACCCCCTCGCCGCACGCCTGATGGTCACCGACCCCGTCACCGGCGAGGACTGCGCGGTCGACCTCCTCAAGGAGCACTTCTGGACCTCGCCCGTCGACACCGAGTACGGGCCCGTCCTCGCCCTCGACACCGTGATCGGCACCAAGGTCCGGGCCCTCGCCGACCGCGGCCTCGCCCGCGACCTGATCGACGTACACGCCGCCGCCCGGCTCCACGGCACCCGCGACCTGGAACGCCTCGGCGCCCGTCACGCACGCGACGACGGGTTCCTGCTGGAGGACCTCCGCGACCGCCTGAGCGGCTCGGAGTGGATCGACGACGAGGAGTTCGGCACCTACGGCCTCGACGGGGCGGCGATCGGCGAACTCCGCGCCTGGGCCCTGGACTGGGCCGCCGACCTCGACCGGCGCCTCCACCACGAGCCGGACGGTACGGGCGGTACGGACGGTACGGACGGTACGGACGACCCGGGCGGTACGGACGACCCGCGTCCGCACCTAAGGTGAGGCCCATGGAGCAGCTCGACGGTGTGGAGATCATCGCGTTCGCGGACGGCACGGCCTTCGAGGGGTGGCTGGCGGCCGGGCACCACGCGCGCCGGGAGGGCGTGTGGATCAAGATGGCGAAGAAGGGATCGGGCATCCCCTCCGTCACCTCCGACGAACTGGTGGACATCGGGCTCTGCTTCGGCTGGATCTCGGGGCAGCGGCGCTCCCTGGACGACACGCACTACCTGCAGAAGTACGTGCCGCGCAGGCCCCGCAGCCTGTGGTCCCAGGTGAACGTCGAGAAGGTGGAGCGGCTCACGGCCGCCGGGCGGATGCGCGAGCCGGGGCTCGCCGAGGTGCGCACGGCACAGCAGGACGGGCGGTGGGACGCGGCCTACGCCTCGCAGAAGACGGCGACCGTGCCGCCCGAGCTCGCGGCGGCCCTGGACGCGGACCCGGCGGCGAGGTCCGCCTTCGAGGCCCTCGACCGGACCGGCCGCTACCAGCTGCTCCTCCCCCTGCTCCAGGCCCGCACCCCCGCGACCCGCCGGACCCGGCTCGACAAGGCCCTCCGTACGCTCACGGCCGGAGCCGCTCCGCGAACGGCGCCGTGACCACGGGGGCGCCCCGGTTCCCGCAGCCGGCAGGCGGACGGGGCGACGTCGGCGATCGGGATGATGCGGAAGCCCTCGTCAGGGTCCTCCGTCGGCCGGCCCAGCCGGTGGGGGTGGTTGCTCACGTCCGCTGCTCCTGCAGGGCGTGGGCGCCTGCGGCGATCACCTCGGCGAGCTGGTTGGCGACGGCGACGCTGCATCCGCCGAGCCGGACGAACCCGCGGATGCCCAAGGGCCCGTCGTTGGCCAGAGACGGGAGGACCAGCCCTGCGAGCGCAAGGGCAGCCTCGAGAGCGGTGACGGCGTCCGTGCCCGCCTGGTAGGCGGCATCCTGAAGCCTCTTGTACTTCATTCGCTCTGCGTAGGAGAGCTCGTGCGCCATCGTTGCCGTCCTCTTTCGGTAGGGGAAAGTGTGATGCGTGATGCTTCACGCCTCGTCGGCCCGGTCGCTCCGGGGCCGCGGGGCGGCGCCCAGCCGGCAGCCGAATCCGGGCAACCGGGGCGAGACGCTTCGGACTTGGGCGGGTCAGGTGTCAGGGCCGGCCGTGCTCGTACGGGGCAGTGTTCGGAAGCCGTCGTGCCGAGATTGCGGACCGCCCGTGACTTATGGGATTCGAGTGTCGTTCCTCAAGTGAAAACGATCACCGTCGGGCTCCGGAAGGACCACGTTCCCCATGCGGTTAGTGGCTGTCGCGCCGTTGTCCCCGGCGCCGTGCGCGATGGCGGCGACCGTGTCCTTCGACTTCCCGAGTGCGCCCTCACGCCCCGTAATGGAGTTTGGGGGCAGGAGAAGGCCGGGAGTTGCGGTGTCGCGGGGTCGGTTGACGGGGCGGCCGGGTGAGCGTGATCTGGCGGACGAGCTGCTGGAAGCAGGCGAGCGCGGCGATGGCGGGAAGGGTCGCTGCAGCCTGGGCGGCGAGCGTTCTCGGCGCCTGGGCCACGCAGAGGAGCGTGGCCAGAGTGGAGAACAACAGGACGATGGACCAGGAGTGAACGGCGCGGCGTTGGTGCAGAGCCGCCCTCAGGATGGATAGGGAGGCGACCGTCCAGGGCCCGTAGATCAGCAGTGGCCACCAGCTGACCACGTCGTTGGCGGTGCGAGGCGCGGCGCTGTGCTGAAGGGCGTCGCAGATCGCGAGGCCGCTGAAGATGCTGACGAGGGCGGCGATCAGCGCGACGAGCACCGACGTGCAAAGGCTCCCCGTTCGCATCAGGGCCACTGCCGGCGCCCTCGGTGTGGCGGTCCGGCGGTGGCCACCGGGCGCTTCGGCCTTCGGCAGCCCGACGGTGCCCTGCGGGTCGGCTGCCGGCCCGGTCCTGGACATCGTGTCGTTCGTCTCGTCGAAGGCACTGCGGTCGAAGAGCTCAGCCCGGTCGGCGGCGATGCTTTCCTGCAGGAGGCACGCGAGTTCCTCCGTCGGATCCCATGTGCTGTTCCCCTGGCCCGGTCCGAGTGGCGGTTGCCCGGTGGTGATGTGCCCTTCGAGATCCGGCCCCGGCCGGAACATGCGGGCCTCCGACTGAGCGTGGAAGCCGTTCCAGTCGTGACGACCGTATGGTTCATACACAGGATCCGTACCTCACTTGGCCGTCGGTGCACAGCCCGGACGCAGCCAGGTCTTCTGACCGTCGGTTGAAGTCACGGTGGATCTCACTGATCGCTTCCAGGAAATCCTCAAAGATCGAGGACGAGTAATTCAACTCGATCTTCCGACCTCCATGATGCAGAGTCGCGTTCTCTCTCCGCGGGTGGGTCGATGAAGCCGGCGTGAATGTCCATTGCCCCATCCGGGCAGCCTCGGTATGAACGAGGAGACCTCGCCCCTCTGCATGCCGACGGAAGATTGCACCGAGGTTTGCTGTTGTCATAGTCCAACCAACGCTCCCGACGCCGGGCAGGGTATGAGCCATGCGGGTGATGATGGCGAAGCGCGCGAGTGTTGACCGTTGTCTTTTATCGTTTCTGCACTGGCGCCGAACCCGCCAGGGCCTCGCTTCGTGATCTCACTGCATCACATCGCCGCAGCTCAGGCCCAGTGGTGGCGCGCTGACAGCGCGGCGTCGGCCCGCTCCCCTCGCGCCGGTTCCTCCCTCACCCAGGGCAGCAACCGACGATCCGCCGATCCGCCGTGCCGACGCGCGGTTGCGCTCCCGTCCGCCACGCCGAGACGCCGGACCGCCCACTAAAATCGGAAATTATTATGATTCAGCAGAGTGCTGCACATGGCTGCAATGAGAGGGTGGGGCATAACTCTGCATATGCCGCTGCGTTATGTCGGAATGTTGCTGACTGCTCGTCCGCGACCCCACTGCTCCACATCCGTCATGGGAAGGGATCCGCTGTGACAGACGTATGGGTGAAGCTCATGCCGATCTGTGCCGCACTGGGTGTGTTCGGCACCGCATGGGCATCGTCCGGGGTGGGCCGAATGTGGCACAGGGACGTCCTCGAGCTGAGGCGCCGACAACGCCTCAGGGACGTCCTGGACCGGAATGCGAATGCCCCCTGGCTCTCCCCCCGGGAAGTCCCGGCGGCTGCCGCGCCGGCGCGAGAGCCCTCCGGCGGTGCGATGTGTGCTGCCTGCGGAGCCCTGTCCGGTCGGGAAGGCGGTGTTCCCGGCTGAGCATCGGCACTGCCCGCCGCTCACGAGCAGCGGGTATGGATCCGGTTGGTATCGCGGATGAACCGGCGGCTCTGTTCGGGGCCGAGTGCCTGTGCTTGGAGGTGGTCGTACATGAGCTGGTAGGACTGGCGGTCCGCGGGCTTCTCCAAGTAGAGGTCGCTCGTGAAGCGCTCCAGGTACACGACTCCCGCGTCGCTGTCGGGGAAGGTCAGGATGGAGAACTGCCCCAGGACACCGGGGTGGGCTCCTGCGGTGTGCGGGACGATCTGTACGGTGATGTGCGGCTGCGTGCTGAGGAGGCTCAGATGCTCCAGCTGTTCGCGCATGACGTCGGCGGAGCCGACGGCACGGTGTAACGCCGACTCGTCCAGGACGACCCATAAACGGAGGGGGCGGGCGGGGTGGTGGGCGCGGTGCTGGCGCCGCAGCCGCACGTCGAGACGGATGGCGGCCTGCTCGGCCGTGATGTGAGGGTTCGTTTCCTCGATGACCGCGGCGGCGTAGGCGGGGGTCTGCAGCAGGCCGGCGATCAGCAGTGGCTCGTACGCGTGGATGGAAGCGGCCTCCGTCTCCATCCCGACGAACACGCTGTAGGGGACGTCGCCGTACGCGACCCACCAGCCCTGCCTGCCGGACTCCTTCGCCATCCTCATCATCGAGGCGACGAGCACCTGGTCGGTGACCCCGTAGAGCTCACACAGATCACGCACGTCACGGGGGTTGATGGCGCGACGGCCCGTCTCCATCAGACTGATCTTGGATTGGGAGACCAGCAGCTGACCTGCCACCTGCTGGGACGTCATACCTGCCGCACGACGCATCCGGCGGAGTTCCGCGCCCAGGCGCAGCCTTCTGACGGTGGGGCTTGCGTTCACCGCCATGGGCGGTCTACCTCCAACTACAGGACCTCATGCAGAAGTGCACAGCCCAAGGCCGAAGCGTCAAAGGCATTCTGCATGCCTGAACCGACGAGGAGCATACCCGGATTGCGAAGATCACCTGTCCGGCCCAACAGGCAGTTCATCCCCTGCTCCAGGCCCGCACCCCCGCGACCCGCCGGACCCGGCTCGACAAGGCCCTCCGTACGCTCACCGCCGGGGACACCGCCCCGGGCTGATGCCGCTCGGCAGGAGCCGCCACACCGGTGGAGGCCGCGGGCCCGCTTCCGGGCGCTCGGGATGTCAGGGTGGGGTCGTGGATGCGGAGGAGCCCGGTGGGCCCGATGAGGCGACCGGTACGACCAGTGCGCTCGACTGGAACCGGACCGTGCGTGACCAGTGGGAGTTCCACTGGGAGCACCAGCTGCGCGACCGGCTCGACGGGCTGGGGGACGACGAGTACTTCTGGTCGCCGGTACCGGATGCCTGGAGCGTACGGCCGCGGGGTGCTTCGACCGCGCCCGTGCAGGCCGGCGCCGGGGACTTCACCATCGACTACGCCTACCCCGAACCGGTCCCCGCGCCCTTCACCACCATCGCCTGGCGGCTCGGCCACGTCATCGTCGGCGTGCTCGCCATGCGCAACGCGGCGCACTTCGGCGCCCCGCCGGCGTCGTACGACACCTGGGAGTACGCCGGCAGCGCGGCGACCGCGCTCGACCAGCTCCGGGCCCAGCTCGACGTCTGGCTGGCCGGGGTGCGGGCTCTGGGCGAGGCCGGGCTGCGGGTCCCGGTCGGTGCGAAGGAGCCCTACCCGGATCGGCCGATGGCCGATCTGGTGCTGCACGTCCACCGCGAGCTGATCCACCACCTGGCCGAGGTCTGCCTGCTGCGGGACCTCCACCTGCACACGCATGCGCACACGAACGGAGCTAGCAGATGAGCCGCCACTTCCAGGTGACCTTCGACGCCCGTGACCCGCGGGCGCTGTCGGCCTTCTGGCGCGAGGCGCTGGGCTACGAGTACCCGGCCCCGCCCGGCGTCGAGCTGCCCGAGGGCGCCGACCCGCTGGCCGCCTGGGACGAGTTCCTGGAGCGGGCCGGCGTACCGGAGGACCAGCGCAACGCGGCCTCGGCGCTGGAGGACCCGGACGGGAGCGGACCCCGGGTGCTGTTCCAGCGGGTGCCGGAGGACAAGACGGCCAAGAACCGGGTCCACCTCGACGTCCGTGCGGCACCCGGACTGGAGGGGGAGGAGCGGATGGCGGCGCTGGAGGCCGCGTGCGGCCGCCTCGTCGCGCTCGGCGCGACGAGGCTGGGCCGCTTCGAACCCGCTCCCCCGATGAGCTACGGCTTCATCGTGATGGCCGACCCGGAGGGCAACGAGTTCTGCCTGGACTGACCCGGGGCCCGGGGGTGGGCCCCGGGTGGGCCCGGGGGTGGGTCAGCAGCTCATGGACCAGGTGTGGGAGTCGCCGTCGTCGTTCGCGGCGCCGTTGTAGTTGACCTCCTGGCCGGGGGTGAGGCAGAGGGTCATGTGGCCGCCCTGGCCCGCGCTGGAGAAGACCTTCACATGGTCCTTGATGCCCGGGCCGGAGATGCCGTGGTTGGCCCAGGAGGAGTCCGCGTCGGCGATGAAGCTCTCCCACCAGCCGTCGTCGCCGGACCAGTTGGCGCGCTGGCCCTTGTAGTCGGCGTGCTCCCAGGCGCAGAACTCTCCGCTGGGGCAGTCGGCGGCGCCGGCCGGGGCGGCCGCGGCGAGGCCGCCGGTGAGGGCGAGGAACGCGGCGGCGGCGGTGAGCAGCTTGCTCTTCTTCAGCGGGTTCAGCGGGTTCATGACGGGGCGGGGCCCTTCCGGTGGGGGGTGGGGTGCTCGGCCGGCAGCCCGGCCGCGCGGTGCAGCGCGCGGTCGCGCAGCCGGTCGTAGGTGGCGATCTCCGCGCGGTGCGCGGCGCGGACCTCGGCGAGCCGGGCGGGCTCCAGCCGGGCGCGGAGTTCCGCCAGGCCGCTGGCGTCGATGCAGCGGGTGTCCCGGTCGGCGCAGGCCGTGCGACGGGCGAGTGCGGCCCGGTACCCGGGGTCCTCGCCGAGCCGGGCCTGGGCCTCGGGGCGCAGGTTGTTGACGGTGACCTCGGCGCGGAACCAGCGGGCCTGGTCGCCGTAGAGGAAGCGGTGGGCCTCGGCCAGGCAGCCGTCGGTGTGTGCGCGGACGGTGTATCCGGTGGCGAGGGTGACCGAGAGCTCGGCGGGTCCGGTGCCGAACAGCACATCCTCGCGCGGCGGCGGTCCGGCGGCGTGGCGGGCCGTCATGCAGCGGTCCACCAGGACCTGCTGAGCGGCCTTGATCAGGTCGCTGCGGCCCCGCTCCGACGTGGGCAGTGAGGGGGAACGCCGCTCCGGTGCGCAGCCGCCGGCGAGCAGGGCAGCCAGCAGAACGGCCGGCACGGCGGCCGCCGCCGTCCGGCCTGTCGCCCGCCCCCGGGCAGTGCTGATCCCCACGCCCCACAAACGATCAAGGGGGGCCGAGGTCACGGGTGTGGGCGCCGGTGGTGTACGAAGGGCGGTGTGACCGATCAGAGCCGTGCCGCCACCGTCCGCGTGTTCATAGCGCTTGCGCCGCCCGACGAGGCGAAGGAGGAGCTGGAGCGGGCGCTCGGGCCCGCGTACGAGGCGTACCCGCGCATGCGGTGGAACCGGATCGAGGACTGGCACATCACCCTGGCGTTCCTCGGCGAGCTGCCCTCCGCGGTGGTGCCGGCGCTGCGGCAGCCGCTGGCGGAGCTCGCGGCCGCGCGCGGGCCCGTGGAGCTGGCGCTGCGGGGCGGTGGGCACTTCGACGACCGGGTGCTGTGGACCGGGATCGACGGGGACCTCGACGGGCTGCACCGGCTGGCCACCGACGTCAGGGCGGTGGTGCGGGAGTGCGGCATCGAGTTCGAGGAGCGGCCCCTGCGGCCGCATCTGACGCTGGCCCGGGCCCGCCGCGACGACCCCACCAGTGTGGTGGAGGCCGCGGCGGGGCTCGCCGGGTTCACCGGCCGTCTGTGGCGGGCCGAACGCCTGCACCTGGTCGGCAGCAACTTCGGGCGCGGACCGGGTCCGATCCGCTACCGCGACATCGAGGCCTGGGGTTTCAGCGCGGCTGCAGGATGACCCAGTCGCCGGACGTCCCGGTCTCCGTGCCGTCGGCGCGGATCGCGGTCACGCGGTAGAAGTGGGTGGTGCCGGTGCGGGCCGTGGTGTCGGTGTACGCGGTGGGGGACGCTGCCGAGGTCTGCGCCAGCTTCTCGTACGCCTTGGTGGCCGGGTTCCAGCGGTCGACGCGGTAGGCGGTGGCGCCGTCGGCGGCTCCGGCGGGGTTCCAGGTGAGTTCCACGGCCTTGCCGTCGGTGCTCGGTTCGGCGTTCACGCCGAGCGGGCCGCCCTGCGGGGTCTCGACGGAGGGGGTCAGGTCGAGCTCGGTGGCGGTGACCACGTGGGCGTTGCCGGTCCACCGGAAGCTGGAGTTGCCGTTGGTGTCGATGGCGTCGACGAAGTAGCAGCCCTGGTCTCCGTCCGGGAGGACCGGGCGGACGTAGGTGGTCGTCTCCGGGCCCAGGTAGGCGATGACGCCGGCCGAGCAGACCTGTTCGCCTTCGTCGCCGAGGAGGCTTCCGGCGTAGAGCTCGTAGCGCTTGAGGTCGGGAGCGGTGACCGGGTTCCACTTCAGCACGATGCCGTACTCGGTGGCGGTCGCCGTCAGGCCGGTCACGGCCGGCGGCGGGGTGCGGTCCTCGTACAGGGAGGTGACGGTGGCGGTGTTCGAGGGTGCGGTGCGGAAGTCCCGGTCGCCGACGCCCACCACGACGTAGTGGTACTTGGTCTGCGAGGCGACGCCCGTGGTGGTGCAGGTGTACTGGATCCGGCCGTCCGGGAGCCTGTCGGACAGCGGGGTGCACCCCGCCGGCTCGCCTGTCGTGGACACCGGGAGCGTGGTGGACCGGTGGACGCGGAAGCCCGTGTGGGTGCCGTCCGTGTTCGGGTCGGTCTTCCAGGTCAGGGTGATCTCGCCGGGACGGGTCGCGGTCGCGGTGAGCTCCCGTACCGGTGCCGGGGCGCGCTTAGCCCGCACCCACGCGCTGTACGGGGAGACCCGGCCGGCCCCGTCGACGGCGGCGACCTGGTAGTCGTGCTGCTGGGAGCGGGCCACGGTGGTGTCGGTGAACCGGGTGCCGGTCACGGTGCCGACCGTGGCGGTGTCCATGCGGCGCACCTGGTAGCGGACGGCGCCGGGGACGGGCTTCCAGGTGAGGGTGATGCCGGTGTCCTCGCCGCGGGCGGTGACGCCGGCCGGGGCGGTCACGGCGACGGTGGGCAGCGGGGCGGCCGCTCCGGCGTCGGAGGTGTTGCCGGCCTTGTCGAAGGCCCGGACCGTGTAGTGGTACGTGCGTCCGGCGGTGGGCGGCACTTCGGCGTGGCCGGTGGCGCTCGTGGGCAGCGTCTTCACCAGGGTGGTCGTGGTACTGCCGTCGAGGCGGCGGTAGACCCGGTAGCCGGCCAGGTCCATTTCCTTGTTCGCGGCCCACGACACCTTCGCCCGGGCGGTGGCGTGGTCGAGGACGGCCGCGACCCGGGCCGGGGCGAGCGGCTTGACCTTGTCGTCGGCGGCCGAGGTGCGGGGCACGTAGGAGAACGAGGCGTTGGCCGGGCCGGTCCAGTTGACGAAGTCGATGCGCAGGGTGTGCCTGCCGGACGGGACGGTCACGTTCACCGTCTTCGTCTGGGTGGTGGTGACGTCCTTCCACAGGTCGGTCTTGCGGACGCCGTCGAGGTGGACGCGGATGCCGTCGCGGGCGGCGACGGTGAAGGTGAAGGGCCCGCCGGAGCCGAAGTCGCGGGTCAGGGACCAGCGGACGCCGAACTTGTCGGCGGGAAGGCCGGCGGCGGGCGCGCCGCTCCAGGTCTCGTTCACCGCGCTGTCGCAGTCGGTCTTCTTCGCGGTGCCGGAGAAGGTGGTGTTGGCGAAGAACTGGCGGGTGAACTGGGTGCCGGTGCAGGCCGTGCCCGCGGCCGCGGCCGTGGGGGCGGCGGCGCCGGCGGCGGTGAGGAGACCTGCGGTGGTGGCGGCCACGGTGCAGGCGGCGGTGGTACGGAGGGTGCGCGGCAGGGCGCGCGGGGGTCTGGTCACGGAGGTCAACCCTGGGCTCGTTGCGGCGGACGGAAGAGGTGCGGCCGTCCGAGCATGTGGGGCTGATCATCCGGCAGAGCGGGACTCTACTGCCAGGTAGCGGAGTGGTACAGGCGGGGGCCCGCGCGTACGGTCCCCGGGCCCGGCGGGGGCCTGGGGACCGTACGCGGTGGGTGGTGCGGGTCAGGCGTGGGAGCGGCGGACCGCCTCCAGGGTGGCCACGGCCGCGGCGCCGACGAGGAGGTGCATCACGGCCAGGGTGACGCCCGTGCCGGTGTCGGTGTCGCCGGTCAGGGGGCCGATGGCCGAGAGGACCGCGAGGGCACCGGCCACGATCTGGGCGA
This sequence comes from Streptomyces sp. NPDC048603, assembly GCF_043199475.1. Classification (NCBI taxonomy): domain Bacteria; kingdom Bacillati; phylum Actinomycetota; class Actinomycetes; order Kitasatosporales; family Streptomycetaceae; genus Streptomyces; species Streptomyces sp. NPDC048603. The sequence continues at coordinate 70,080 of NZ_JBICVY010000009.1, forward strand.
CCCGCAGGAAGACCGGCTTCCAGCGGGCCAGCAGTACGGCGACGCCGACGCCGACGAGCAGCGGGACGATGGAGGCGAAGAGGACGTCGGGGGCGCCGACCTCGTCGTCCTTGCCGTTGAGCTTCAGGACCAGGGAGGCGCCGGCGGCGTCGGCGATGAGCAGCACGATCAGGTTGACGACCGCGGTGATGACGGCGGCGCCGAGCAGGGTCTGCCAGGTGCGGATCCGTCGTCGGCCGCCGGCCAGGGGGGCCGCGGCTACGTCGGTGTCGGTCATGGGGGCCTCCGGTGAGTGGTGGGGCTTTCGGCGGCTTTCGGCGGGCCGGTCAGGAAGGGTTCAGGGACAGGCCGTGCCGGAAGACGTTCTGGGGGTCGTAGGTGTTCTTGACCTGCTGCAGCCGGGGGTGGTTGCCCTTGTAGAGGAGCGTGTACCAGGGCACGCCGGAGGCGTTCTGGTACGGGTCCTTCATGTCCACGTCGGGGTAGTTGATGTAGCCGCCGTCCTGCTGGTCGTTGGGGACGGGGAAGCCTCCGGTGGCGGCGTGGACGGCCTTCCGCAGGTTGCGGATCCAGTTGACCTCGGTCTCGTCCTGGGCCGGATCGGGCCAGTTGTTCGAGTACCAGAGCTTGAAGATGGAGTCGCGCTGCGGAATCGCCGTGGCGGAGGACGCGACAGTGTTGATCCTGCAGCCGTAGGCCGCCAGGTACACCAGTCCGACGCCCTGGTGGCTCTGGTCGGTGAGGGCGCGGTGGACCGCGCCGATCTGGGTCGTGGTGAGCGGCTTGCGCAGGTGGCCGCCCATCGACTTGTGGCGGGTGTACGGGCCGTAGCTCGGGGTCGGATCGAGGGCGATCTCCAGCCAGCTGCCCTCCTTGATGTCGACGGTCGGCTCGATGCCGACGCCGGCGTTGACCGCGCGGATGTAGTCGTCGTGCAGCCGCGGGGTGTCGGGCAGGGTCGAATCCATGCGGATCTCCAGCTTGACCGTGCCCACGATCGAGGAGTTCAGCTGGAGCGAGCTGTGCATGGTGGCGTACACGGAGTCGGGTCCGCTGTTCGCCGCGTGCCAGGCTCCGTGGTTCTGCACCAGGCGGGTGAAGGTGGCCTCGTTGAGCTGCGCCCAGGGCCAGGACACCACGGTCTTGCGGACCCGTGCGGGCGGCTTGGGGAGCAGCGAGGAGGGGCCGCCACCGGCTCCGGGGGTGCGGAACCAGAACTTCGTGACGATGCCGAACTGGCCGCCGCCGCCACCGGTGTGCGCCCACCACAGCTCGCGGTGCGGGTCGTTGTCGCGCCGGGTGGCGACGATGGTCCGGGCCCGGCCGCGGTCGGCGACGACCACCTCTATGGCGTACAGGTGGTCCGAGGAGAGGCCGTACCGGCGGGACAGCGGGCCGTAGCCCCCGCCGGTGACGTGGCCCGCCACGCCGACCTCCGGGCAGACACCGCCGGGGACGGTGACGCCCCAGCCTTCGTAGAGGGCCTTGTACACCTCACCGAGGCGGGCGCCGGCCTGGACGGCGAAGGCGTTCATCGCGGGGTCGAAGGAGATGCCCTTCATCTCCGAGGTGTCGACGAGGATGCGGAACTGCGGGTCGTCGACCAGGCCGTCGAAGCAGTGGCCGCCGCTGCGGACGGTGATGCGCTGGTTCCTGGTGATCGCCTGGCTGACCGCCTTCTCGACGTGGGCGGCGCAGTGCACCAGCCATATCTCGTCGGGGGTGGCGTGGAAGCGGCTGTTGTGGCCGCGCTCGGCGAGCTCGGTGTAGCGGGCGTCACCTGGTCTGACAATGACCGCCGGTGCGGGCGCCTCCTCGACGGCGTGGGCGGCCGTGGGGAGCGACAGGCCGGAGAAGCCCGCCGTGGCACCTGCGACCGCTACCGCGGAGCCCAGAAACCTGCGTCGCGAAACCATGTGGAGCACCTGCCTGTTCGTGTGAATTCCGGAGGGGATGTGCCGTGACGCACGTGTGCCGGGCGCGGCTTTCAGCCAACCAGGCTCCGCCGGGCACCGGTCCGGGCTTGACGTCGACCTGACAGGGGCCTTGCACACCTGCGCGTTCCTGGGGCTTCAGACGCCGACTGCCGTGAAGTCGTCGAGGATGCGGCGGTAGTAGGCCGGGCCGAATCCCATGGCCTCGACCTGCGGGACGAGGGTGCGCAGCTTCTCGATGGAGATGGTGTGCCGGCCGCCCGCGTCCTGGTACTCGTAGCGCGCCTCCAGGCCGAGGCGGAGGCGCAGGTGGTCGACGATCTCCTCGACGGGAACGGCGTGGCCGGAGGCCACGTTGACCGTTTCCGTGCGCAGGCCCAGCGCGAGCAGCCGGTCGACGACGGTGACCACGTCGGCGACGTCGATGAGGTCGCGGGCCGCGCCCCGGTGGATGCTCACGACGCCGCGGCGCAACTGCCGTACGAGGGTGGGCAGCAGCTGGTGGTCCGGCTGGTCCGGGCCGACGAGGTGGCCCAGGCGCAGGATCAGGTGGTCGGCGCCGGAGTCGCGCAGCCGCTCCTCCAGCAGGACCTTGTGCGCGCCGTACGGGGTGCAGGGCGTGACCGGGGTGTCCTCGCGGCCGGGGCCTTCGGCCAGGCCGTACATGCCGGTGGCGGCGGTCGAGAAGAACAGCAGCCGCCGGCCGTCGGCCCGGCAGCGCCGGGCGGTGTCCCGGACCAGCGCGGCTTCCCGGGCGAAGTCGGCGTCGGAGGTGCCGCTCGCCCAGGAGACCCCGGCCGCCAGTGCCACGGTGTCGGGGTGGCTCTGGGCCAGGGGGCGCAGGTTCCGGGCCAGAAATCCGTTTCCCACAATGTCCATGCGTCGTCCTGCTCTCGGGAGGAAGGTGACTGCTCGGGCGGCGGTGCCGGTGACTGCTCAGGCAGCCGTGCCGGGCTGCGGGACCACCGCCGCGAGCAGGTCGCGGAGGGATGCGTCGAGGTCGCGCCGGGGCCGCCAGCCCAGGAGGCGGCCGGCCAGGGAGACGTCCAGGCACTGCCGGTCCACGTCGGTGCGGTGCGCGGGTGCCGCCGCCTCCTCGGTCACCGGGACCGGCAGGCCGCTGAGGGCGACCATCCGGTCGATCAGCTGCCGCATCGGGACGGCCTCGCCGCGGCCCACGTTGATGACCCGGCCGGCGACCCCGGCCCCGGCGGTGGCGGCGGCCAGTACGGCGTCCACGGCGTCGGCCGTGTCCACCAGGTCGCGGGCCGCGCGCAGCGGGGGGAGGCGGAGCGGGTCGGCCCGTTCGCCGCGGGCGAGCGCCCGGGCGGCCCCGCCGAGGTGGGCGGCGACCTTGCCGAAGAGGCTGCCCTCGGGGACCCCGGGGCCGATGACGTTGGCGAGCCGGAGGACCACGCCGTCCAGGCCGCGGTCGCGGGCGGCGCTCAGCACGGCCCGGGTGCCCAGCAGTTTGGTGCGCCCGTACGGGGTGACCGGGGCGGGCTCGTGGTCCTCGGGGGTGGGGGCACCGGGGGCGCCCGCACCGTATTCGTGGACGCTGCCGAGCTGGATCAGCCGGGGCCGGGCGTCCGGGAGGGCGGCGAGGGCGGTGACGACGCGGTCGACGAGCGCGTGGTTGCCGGCGGCCATCTGGGCCTCGTCGGCCCGCCAGGCCCGGCCGGCCGCGTTGACCACCACGTCCGCGCGGGTGCGGGCGAGGAAGGCGGTGATGTCCGGCGTCGGAGCGGCCAGCAGGTCGAGGCCGTGCGGTCCGCTGCGGGACACCGGGTGAACGGTGGCTCCGGCCGCGGTGAACGCCTCTGCGATGTGGCGGCCGAGGAAGCCCGCGCCGCCGAGGACGACGACGGAGAGTCCGGCCGGGTCCCGCCGGTCAGGAGTGCGCACGGCCGGCTCCCGGTGCTGCGGCGAGGTCCTCCAGGGCGGTGACCAGGGTGGCGGGCGCGGGCATGTCCGCGATCTCGCGGGAGAGTGCGCGGGCCCGTTCCCGGTAGCTGCCGTCGGACAGCAGGGTCCGGCAGGAGTCCGCGATCCGCTCGGCCGTGTCCTCGCCGGGCAGCAGGGTGATCGCCGCCCCTTGGTCGGCGACCCGGCGGGCCGGGACCTCCAGGACCGAGCCCTTGGGGATGAGCAGCTGGGGTACGCCCGCGTCGAGCCCGGTCAGGGTGCTGACGCCGCCCGCGTGGTGGATGAGTACGTCGCAGGTGCGCGCGACGAAGTCCAGCGGCACCCAGCCGGCCCGGACCTCGGGAAGTTCGGCGCGGAGGGCGTCGGCCACTTCGTCGGGCGCGGCGACGATCAGTTCCACGTCCCAGGCGGCGACGTCCTTGGCGAGCCCGCGCAGGAACTCGAAGTTCCTGTCGTAGCTCTCCCTGGCGACCCGGCTGCCCGAGGTCACCAGGACCCGGGGGCGGTCCCCCCGGCCGTACATCCAGGGTTCCAGCCGGCGCTGCTTGTTCACCGGGACGTGGCGCATCATCCGGGCGGGCGCGGCGTGCGCCGGGCGCAGGCTCGGCGGGCAGATGTCGATGAACAGGTCCGGGTCCGGCAGCCTGTCCAGGCCCAGTGCGGTGAGTTCCGGGCGGAGTTCGGCGTCGGCGCCGGGGTGGATGCCGTCGGCGTCGATGGCGTCCCAGGCCTGCCGGACGTGGGGTACGCCCAGGTGGAGGGCGAGCAGCGGGGCGACGTAGCACATGGTGCCGCCGACGACGACGTCCGGCCGCCAGGAGCGGCAGAACTCCAGCATGCGCGGGAGGGTCTCGGCGGCCATGCGGGCGAACCAGCGTCCGGTGAACAGGGCCTGCTCGACGGGGTCGGTGGGGATCGACTCGGGGTTGCCGTCCCGGTCGGTGGTGATGAAGTGCCGGATCGGCCGGCCGGTGGTGGCGACCGCGGACAGCCCCACTCCGGTGATGACGGGGGTCATGTCCTCGTTGGCGGCCATGACGACCTGGTGGCCGGCGTTGCGGGCGGCGGTGGCCAGCGGTGCCAGGGCGAATACGGTGGCCGGGCTTCCGGCGGCGACGAACAGGATCCTCACGGTCTCGCTGCCCTTTCGGATACGCGGGTTCGGGTACGGGTGGTCATGGGGCGGGGGGCGGCGTCATGGCGGGGGGCGGCGTCATGGCGGGGCCGCTTCATGGCGCGGGTGCGGCTGCTCACGCGCGCGGGAATCCGGAGAGGATTCCGGCCGCCAGGGCCTCGGCCACGCTGGGGGCGTTCGCGTCCTTCTCCGAGATCAGCGGCTCGGACGGGCAGTTCCAGGGCAGGTCGAGGTCGGGGTCCAGCGGGTTGATGTCGATCTGGGTGCCGGGCACGAAGGTGCTGGAGACCACGTAGCAGATGCAGGCGTCGTCGGTGAGCGCGAGGAATCCGTGCCCGACGCCCTCGGGCACGTACACGGAGCGGCCCGAGGCCGCGTCGAGTTCGCTGACCTGGTGGCGGCCGAAGGTGGGGGAGCCGACGCGCAGGTCCACGACGATGTCGCGGAGGGCGCCGCGGACGCAGGTGACGAGCTTGGCCTGGCCTGGCGGGATGCTGACGCTGTGGATGCCGCGCAGCGTGTGCCGCTTGGACACCGAGTAGTTGATCTGCCGGGGCTGGAAGGGGATTCCGGCGACCCGCTCCAGTTCGTCGGTGCGCAGGGCCTCGTAGAACGAGCCGCGCTCGTCGCGCAGGTGGCGGGGGGTGATCAGGTACGTGCCGGGGATGCTCATTTCCTCGATGCGCACCGTCACTCCGCCTTTCCGGCCAGTTCCTCGAGGTCCGCCGCGACGCGGGCGGGCGGCGGCATCCGGTGCATGTCCGCGGCGAGTGCGCGCGCGGCCTCCCGGTGGCCGGGGTTCGACAGCAGTTCGTCCAGCGCTTCCCGGATCAGCGCCGGGTCGTCCTGCTCGGCGGCCGTGTCGTGGCGCAGGCCCGCGCCGGTCGCGGCGAGCCGGTCGGCGACGGGGAAGTGGTCGGCGAGCTGCGGCAGGACGAGCTGGGGCAGTCCGAAGGCGGTGGCGGTCATCGCGGTGCCGGCGCCGCCGTGGTGGACCATCACGTCGCAGGTGTCGAGGAACAGGTGCAGCGGCAGCGGGTCGATCAGGCGTACGCGTTCGGGCAGCGGTCCGATCTCCGTCCGGTACGGCTCGCCGACGGTCGCGAGGATCTCCGTGCCGGGGATCCCCCCGAGCGCGTACAGCAGCCCTCGGGTGAAGGGGACGCCGTGCAGGGCGAGGGTGTTGCCGAGGGAGACGGCCACCCTGCGCATCCCCGCCGGGCGGCCCGAGAGGCTCTCCTCCCGGAGCCAGCCCGGCGTCCGGGCGCCGCCGCCGAACGGCACGTACCGGATGGGCCGTCCCGGTTCGGCGCCGGGCAGCTGCAGGGCGGGCGGGCACGGGTCCAGCAGCAGGGTCGGGTCGGGCAGGCCGGGCAGGCCGAGGGCCGCGCACAGCTCGCCGGCATCGGGCCGGACCGTCCGGCGCGCCGGCCCCGAGATGGCGTCCACGGCCCACCGGTGGTGCACGACGGGGACGTCGAGCAGGGCTCCGATGACCAGGGAGCAGTACTCCAGCGGGTCGGCAAGGATCAGCTGGGGCCGGAAGGCGCGGGCGTGGTCGATGTACTGGTCGAGCACCGAGACGGCATGCGCCATCCAGACCTTGCCGTAGCCGCCGACGGTGTGGGGGGCGGGCCGCGGTCTGGCCTGCAGCGGCCGCTGGTCCGCGGGGAGGCCGCGCAGCAGCATGGCGTCGCCGTCGAAGTCCTCGCCCACGCAGGTCGCGGTGAGTCCGGCTGCCCGTACGACGCCGAGTACGTCGGGCTGGCCGAGGACCGTCACCTCGTGGCCCGCCGCGCGCAGTGCCCAGGCCAGGGGGACCAGGGGCATCAAGTGCGTCGGTGACGGGGTGGAGATCACGAGTACGCGCATCTGACAGGGGTCCTTTCGGGGCCGTGCGGAATTGCCGTGGGAAGTGGCCGTGCGGCCCGGGATGCGCGGGCGGGGTGCGGTTGCCGGGCGGGGTGTCCCGGTGTGCCCACCTCCCCCGGACTCCGTCCGGGCCCACACCGGGGGCCGGGTCAGCCACGGTGTTCGGCGGTGAGGCGTTCCAGGAGGGGGACGATGTCCTTGGGCGCGGGGGCGGCGAGCATGTCCTCGTGGAGCGCGCGGGCGCCGTCGCGGAAGACGGGCTCCTCCAGCAGCCGGACCAGCTCCCGGTGCGCCGTGGTGACGTCGAAGCCGTCCGGCGGGATGGACAGGCCGGCGCCGCGGCTGACCACGTACCGGGCGGTGACCATCTCGTCCCACATCGGCAGCGGGACCACCAGCTGCGGCACCCGGAAGGCGACGGCCGCGGCGAAGGTGCCCCCGCCGCCGTGGTGGATGATCGCCGAGCTGCTGGGCAGCAGCTGGTTGAGCGGCACGTACTCGACGGTGCGGACGTTGTCCGGGACCGTGCCGACGGCGGCGAGCTGCTCGCCGTTCAGGGTGGCGACGAGCTCCAGGTCGAGGTCGGCCACGGAGTCGAAGAACTCGCGCAGGGGGAAGCCGCTGTACTTGCCGAAGATCTTGCGGCGGCTCATGCCCAGGGTGAGCACGGCGCGCGGGCGCTCCGGCGGCGTGTGCAGCCACCGGGGCAGCGCGGTCGCGCCGTTGTACGGGACGCGGCGCACCGGTACGTACGTCAGGTCCTGCCGGCGGCCCATCCGGGACGGGGTCAGGTCCAGGCTGAACCGGCCGAGCAGCATCTCCTCGGAGTACTCCAGGCCGTAGCGCTCCAGCAGCGGCTCCAGCCAGGCCACCCACGGGTCCCCGGACGGGCCGTCGGCCGCTTCGGCCGCTTCGGCGCGGCTGCGGGAGCGGATCAGGGCGATGTTGTCGGCACCCCACAGCACCCGGGCGTGCGCGGCACCGCAGGCGCGTGCCGCGATCGGTCCGTGCAGGGCGAGGGGGTCCCACAGGACGAGGTCCGGGCGCCAGGCGCGGGCGAAGTCGACGAGGTTGTCGACGACCGGCCGTCGTCCGTCGGGGCCCGGATCCACCGGGTAGTACAGGGAGAACAGGCCGCCGAGGATGCCGCGGGTGACCCGCCAGGCGTTCTCGTCCGGGTCCTCCGGGTCGAGCGCCAGCGTGGGCCGGTCCGGCTTGACGTCGCCGCTGTGGGGGCGCAGTGCCGCGGGCAGTTCGTCCTTGGAGCCGAGGGACAGGGCGGTGAGACCGGCGGCGGTGATGTTCCCGATGAGGTCCGGTTCGACGGCGCCTTCGTGGGTGGCCACGACGACCTCGTGCCCGGCGCTCTGCAGCGCCCAGGCGAGCGGGATGACGGGGTAGAGGTGGGCCGTCGACGGGAAGAGGGTGAAGAGGACGCGCAAGGGAACGTCTCCGTTCGTCGTTCGTCAGGTGGCGCCCCGGCCCGCACGGGCTCCGGTGAGGGCGACGAGCAGGCTGACGGCTGAGACCGAGGTGAGCAGGAGCAGCGCGGGCCGGTAGGCGGTGCCGTCGGCGCCGAGCAGTGCCGCGACGACGGGCAGGACGGCCGCGGCGCCGAGCTGGACGGCGGTCTGGTAGACCGGCACCGCCCGGCCCCGCCGCGCGGCCGGGATCCCGGAGGTGGCCTGCATGTTCAGGGCGGCGAAGGACAGCACGAAGCCGGCCTCGACGAGCAGCAGGGCCGGCAGCACCCCGGTGGCGTACGCGCGGGGCGTGCCGAGGAGGGTGTGCACGGCGCAGCCGAGGGCCGCGGCGAGCATGCCGGCCGTGATCAGCCGGTCGGTGCCGAAGCGGGCGACCATGCGGGGGGCGTGGGGCAGCGAGACCGCCAGCGGCAGACAGGCCGGCAGCAGGGCGAGCGCCGTCTGCCAGGAGTTCCAGCCGCGTTCGTTGTGGAGCTGGAAGGTGACGAGGAGGAGCAAGCCGAGGTAGGTGCCGTTGAGGCAGGCCGCGCAGACGGCGGAGCGAACGAACGCGCCGTTGCGCAGGAGGGCCGCACGGCCTCCGGGGTCACGGCCTCCGGGGTCACTGCCTCCGGGGTCACGGCCCCCGGGGTCACGGCCCCCGGGGTCACGGCCGTCCGGGATGAGCCGGACGGCGAACACCAGCAGGACCAGGGCGGCCGGCGCCGGGAGGACGAGGTCCCAGCGCCAGCTCAGCCCGGTGAGGACGCCGGAGGCCAGCAGACCGGCGGTGAACCCGGCCGCCCCGAAGAGGGAGTAGACGGACACGGCGCGGCGCTGCTCGTCCCCTTCGCGGAACGCGGTGCTGATGATCGCGAGTCCGGTGGGGGCGGTGAGTGCGGCGCACATGCCCTTGACCACGCGGGTCAGCACCAGCACGGCCGGGCCGTCGGCCAGCCCGCCGGCCGCCGAGGCGAGCACGAAGACGAGCAGTGCCGCGAGGTAGACGCGGCGCCGCCCCCACCGGGCGGTGATCCTGGGGCCCAGGAGCAGCAGCGCCGCGAACCCCAGCGCGAATCCGCTCATCACCCACTGGGTGTTCCAGGGGGACAGGCCGAGATCGCCGCCGATGGCGGGCAGCGCGACCAGCAGCACCGACACCTCCAGGGCGTCGATGAGCATGTTCCCGGCCAGGACCAGCAGGAGCGCCCGGTGACGGGAATTGCCGGGGCGGGAAGTGCCGGGGCGGGTGGTCCCGGCGCGGGTCGTGCCGGGGCGGGTGGTGAGCTTCGTCATCGGTTCGTCGTCCGCCGTGGGTTCAGCCGCCGAGCAGGGTGCCGCCGCTGGCGTCCAGGTAGGCACCGGTGATCCAGCGGGAGTCGTCGCCGGCGAGGAAGGCCACGACGTCGGCCACGTCCCTGGCCTCCCCGACCCGGTTGAAGGCCGAGTAGCCGGCCATCTGGGCGACCGCCTCCGCGTTGTCGAAGATCGGGGACCCGTTGTTGGTGATGCCGGGGCCGACGCTGTTGACGGTGATGTTCCGGGGGCCGAGGTGCTTGGCGTAGTGGAGGGTGAGCTGGTCGACGGCGCCCTTGGTCATCGCGTACGCCACTTCCATCGGGTTGGCGACGCGGGTGAGCCCGGAGGAGATGTTGATGATGCGTCCGCCGTCGGGCATGAGGCGCAGGGCCCGCTGCACAAGGAAGAACGGTGCCTTGGCATTGACGGCGAAGAGCCGGTCGAACTGCTCCGGGGTGGTCTCCTCGGGGGCGATGCCGCCCATCACCCCGGCGTTGTTCACCAGGATGTCGAGGGTGGTGTCACCGGTGCGCTCCTTCAGGCCCGCTTCGAGGCCCAGGAAGAGCTCGTGGACGTCGCCGGGGACGCCCAGTTCGGCCAGTACGGGGAAGGCCCGGCCGCCTTCCTTCTCGATGGCGGCCACGGTCTCGTCGGCCGCCTCGCGGTTGCCCGAGCAGTGCACCGCGACCAGCGCGCCCTCGCGGGCCAGCCGGAGCGCCGTCGCACGTCCGATGCCTCGGGTGGAGCCGGTGACGAGCGCGGTCTTGCCCGCGAGGTTCCCCATGGTGGTCCTCCTGTGCGTGGTGGGGTGAGGGGTGATGCGGTGGTCGCCGGGTGCGCCGCCCTCGCGCCGGCCGGACGGGTCCTGGCCGGGCCCGTGGCGGCCGGCTTCGTCGTGGCCGGGGCCGGGGTGGCCGGGCCACGGGCTGTCCAGGCCGCTGACCACGCCGGCGAGGTGGCGCCGGGCGGCCACGGACTGCAGCAGCTCCGCGAACACGGTCCGCAGCGGCTCGGTTTCCGGACCGCCGAACATCAGGTGGGCCTGGGCCTCGATGTGGCGGAGCACCCGGGCCGCCACCGGATGCCGTACGGAGTGGTACGTGTCGAGCAGTGCGTCGCCGGCCCGGCCGGTGATCCGTGCGGCGAGCTTGCGGCCGAGGTCGGCAGCGTCCTGGAGGCCGAGGTTGAGGGCCTGACCGCCGACCGGCAGCTGGGCGTGCGCGGCGTCGCCGGCGAGGAAGACCCGGCCCTTGCGGTAAGTGGCCGCCTGCCGGGAGGTGTTGTGGAAGGCGTTGATCCAGACCGCCTCGGCGCCGCTGATGTCCTCGCCGGTGACGTGCGCCCAGACCCTGCAGACCTCGGCGAAGCCGGGGTCACTGCGGTCGCCGGGGGTACGGCCGTAGGCGTGCACCATGATGCGGGTGGTCCCGTCCGGGCCGCGCCGGGCGTTGGCCACCCCGTTCGGGTGCCGCTCGAAGCGGCGGTCGGGGATCTCGATGCCCCTCAGGTCCGCGCGGAGCAGCTCCTTGGTGGGGCCGGTCCCGGGGAACCCGAAGCCGGCCAGCCGCCGTACCGTGCTCTGTTCCCCGTCGCAGCCGACCAGGTACGAGGCGCTCAGCCGGAGCCGCTCCCCGGTGGGTGCGGCGACGGCCACGTGCACCCGGTCCGGTGTGTCCACCACACCGGTGACGGTGTGTCCGCGCCGCAGATCGGCGCCCAGTCCGACGGCCCGGTCCTGCAGGACCGCCTCGACGCGGGTCTGCGGTGCCTTCCACTGGCCGGCGTACGGGCTCGGGCCGGCCGCCGTCAGGTCCAGCGGGAGGCCGCCGAAGTGGCCGGGGCCGGCGTCCGGCGGCGGTCCCAGCCGGTCGAGCAGGTCCCGTTCGTGCAGGATCTCCATGGTCCGGGCGTGCAGCACGGACGCCCTGGACTCGGTGGTGGGTTCGGTGAGCTGCTCCAGTACGGTCACCCGGGCGCCGCCGGTGCGGAGTTCCCCGGCGAGCATCAGCCCGACGGGTCCCGCACCGACGACGATCACGTCCGTGTCCGCCTCCGGGGTCCTGGCGTCCGAGCCGTCCCTCTCGGTGGTGGGCATCGCTCAGCGCCGCGCTTCCGCGTACTCCTTGGCGTGGCCGAGGGTGGCGCGGCTGTTGGTGCCCAGGGCGTTGCGGATGAACTCGCGGGCCTCCGGGATGCCGGCGTCCTCGCCGAGGATCCCGGTGATGTTCTCGGTGTTGAGGATCACCGTGTGCTGGGAGGTGGCTGTGGTGACGCCGTCGTCCCCTTCGTCCAGCTGCCAGTAGCCGGTGTGCAGGTTCATCAGGGCCGGCAGGGTGGTCTGCTTGTACGCGATCCGGTGGTGCGGGAAGCACACCCGGACCGATTCGGTGGTGTGCACGGATCCGTCCTTGGTGAGCGTGTCCATGCGCAGCACCTGCAGGCCGGGGGTGTCCTCGGTCAGCCGGACCTCCTTGACGTGCGGGAGCCTCTCGCTCCACAGCCCGGCCTCGTTGATGAAGTCGTAGACGTCCTTGGCCGAGCCGTTGATCGTCACGCTGTCCTCGAAGGAGAGCGTGAGTTCGGCCGCCGAGCTGACCCGCTCGACGTTGCTCTTCAGGGAGGCCAGTTCGGAGCGGCTGTTGCGGTCGACCGCCTGGTCGATCCAGGCCAGCTTCTCGGGGTCGTCGCCCTCGGCCCGGTAGTCGTGCAGCAGCCGTACCCGTGAGGCGCCGTCGCCGGCGGACTCGATGATCCAGGTGCCGCCCATGGCGGCGACGGGCGGCGCGGACCGCTCCTGCCTGAAGGTGATCCGCAGGGCCTCCGGGTCCAGGGTGCGGCGCGAGGTCCAGTCCTTGGCCTCGCCGTTCGCGGTGGCCCAGATCCGGATGCGCTCCTCGCGTCCGTCGCCCTCGAGTCGTTCGACGTAGACGGACGGGGGGAAGATGAGCGGCCAGTTCTCGACGTCCGCGATCAGGCGGTACACCTCGGTGGCGGGCGCCTCGATGGTGATCTCGTGCTCGACCTCGCGCACGGTCATCCTTGTCTCCTTGTCCTCGTCTTCGTCTGCTCTGTGGGATGCGTCTGCGGTCCGGCGTCGCGGGGGGGGTGTGCGGGCCGGACGCCGCTGCCCGCCGTGCGGGGGGAGGGCACGGCGGGCAGCGGAAAGCCGCCGGGGCGGCTGTCGGGGGTGGCTCAGCCGACCTGGACGGGCACCAGGAGGGCGTTGACGGCCTCGATCAGGGCGCGCGGGGTGGTCGCGTCGGTCACCGTGTCGTCGTCCAGGGTGATGCCGAACTCGCGCTCGATCCGGCCGCCGGTCTCCAGCATCGCGAGGGACTCGTAGCCCAGTGCCTCGAACTCGGTGTCCAGGATGTCGCCGTCCAGGTCGACGTCCTCGTCGGTGCCGGCGCCCTCGCGGAGGATGCGCTTGAGGTCGTCGAAGGTGAACTCTCGGGCAGTCATGGCGTGGCTGTCCTTTCGTCGCTCTTGCAGGGTGTGGGGGTGGTCGGCCGGCCGGGCCGCGCGGTCAGAGCGCGGTCCAGTGGTAGAAGCGCTCCGCCATGGCGTCGGCGGGCGACCGCCAGGTCGCGGGGTCGTAGGCGCCGATGAACGGCTTGAGGTCCTCGCTGATGCCGGCGAACCGGGGGTCCGTCTTGGCCTCCTCGATCCGTTCGCCGCCGTCCTCCCCGTCGAAGTCCTGGAGGTGGAAGTAGAGCCCGCGGTACGAGAAGAGCTGGCGCCGCCGGGTTCCCATGCGGTGCGGCATCTCCGAGGAGTCGAACTCGCCGAAGAGACGCGCCACGTCCTGGGCCGAGCGGGGCTCCATGCGGGCCACGATCAACGTGCTGTGCATCCGGTTCTCCTTGTCATGCCTGCCGGGCGCGGGCGGGGCCGAACCACCGCTCCAGTGCCATGGGCAGGTCGTGGTGGCTGCCGGGCGCGGCCCACGCCACGTGTCCGTCGGGTCGCACGAGGAGGGCCGAGGTGCCCGCGAGCGGGCCGTCTGCGAGGACCCCGTGCGGGGCGGCGGTCACGATGTCGATGCGGGAGGACCAGTCGGCAGCCCGGTCACGGAGGACGGCGTTGTCCTCCAGGTCGAGGAGCAGGCCGCGCCCGGAGCGCAGCAGTTCGGTGCTGCTGGTCTTGCGCTTCTCGCCGACCAGTTCCAGGTGCGGCATGCGCCGCCCGAGCAGCGGGTGGCCGCCGCCGCCGACGTCGTAGCGGATCTCCAGGCCGCTGACCATGGCGGCCAGGTGCCGGCTGACGTCCTCGTAGCGGACGAGCTCGGCGAGCACCGCGCGCAGCGGCTGGAGCTCCGGGCCGCCGAGGAAGAGCAGGCCCTGGGCCTTGGTGTTCACCATCAGCCGCCGGCCGACGGCGTGCCGCTCGTCGTGGTAGGTGTCGAGCAGGGCCTCGGGGGCGGTGCCGCGGACCACCGAGGCGAGCTTCCAGCCCAGGTTGACCGCGTCCTGGATGCCGGTGTTCATGCCCTGGCCGCCGGCCGGCAGGTGGATGTGCGCGGAGTCGCCGGCGAGCAGGACGCGGCCCCGGCGGTACTCGGTGGCCAGCCGGGTCGCGTCGCCGAACGCGCTGACCCACTCGTGTTCGGCGTGCGAGATGTCGATGCCGGTGATCCGCTCCCAGGCCGCGGCGACCTCCGCGTAGGTGGGGGCTTCGGTCCGGCGGCGGGGCGGGGTGCCGAGCTCGCAGACGATGATGCGGGTGTACCCGCCGTCGCCGAGGGGGCCGCACATGACCATGCCGCGGTCGTTGGTCTCGCCGATCAGGCGCGGTTCCAGGTCGACGCCCTTGATGTCGGCGAGGTACATCTCCAGGGTGGCGGCGGTTCCGGGGAACTCGAAGCCGGCCGCCTTGCGGACCGCGCTGCGGCCGCCGTCGCAGCCGACGAGATAGGGGGCGGTGAGCCGGTGGCGGCCGTCGGGGCCGCTGACCTCTACCTCGACGTGGTCGCCGTGGTCCTTGAGACCGAGCAGTTCGTGGCCGCGGCGGATGTCGGCGCCCAGTTCCCGCACCCAGCCTTCGAGCATCGTCTCGGTGGCCGACTGGGGCACGGTCTTGGCCGCCTGGTGAATGCTGTCGAGAACGCCGAAGTCGACGGGAATTCCGCCGAAGTGACCGGCATTGCTGGACCCCATCTCACCGAAGCGGTGCAACAGTCCGCGCTGGTCGAATATTTCCATCGTGCGGGTGGTGAAGCCCAGTCCGCGGGATTCCCCGGTGCGCTGTTCCAGGCGGTCCAGCACGATGACGTCGACTCCGGCGAGCCGCAGTTCCGCGGCGAGCGTCAGCCCCGTGGGGCCCGCGCCGGCGACTATGACTGATGCATCCATGAACGTGCCCTCCGGAAAAACGGAATGATCACAGGAACGCAGCGACGTGGGCGTAGGGCGGGCGCGGCGCGGGAACGTCCGGTCTTCCTCCGGGGCCGGCGGCACGCGCGTCGACGGAGTCGATTCGCCGAATCACCGAATCACCGGCCCGCTCGATTCAATTCATCGGCGAATCGGCACAGTGCTGCGAAAACTAGTGATCAGCATCTTCGGACGATCGGCAACTGTCAAGATCAATTCCTCGGGGGAACGACAGGTCCGTGTCAAGCAATTGTCAAACAATGAGAACGGGCCCCGCCTTGGGCGGGGCCCGTTCCCTTCGCGAGCGGAACTCGAGGTCCGCTCCAGCGATAT
This sequence comes from Streptomyces sp. NPDC048603, assembly GCF_043199475.1. NCBI lineage: Bacteria > Bacillati > Actinomycetota > Actinomycetes > Kitasatosporales > Streptomycetaceae > Streptomyces > Streptomyces sp. NPDC048603. Next base: position 85,414 of record NZ_JBICVY010000009.1, read on the forward strand.
GGGTTCAACTCGCGGTATGGATCAGATTTTCAGCCGGGCGGCGATTCCGTCGAGAACACAGTCGAGTCCGGTCTCGAACTGCCACTGCAGGTCGTCCTTGTGCGCTGCCTCTCCGATGTAGCGCTCGTACCCCGGATAGCGCCCGCTGCCCATGAGCCAGGTCATCCGCGGCGCCAGTCCGGTGCGCGTCTCCTGGTGGGTGGACCAGCCCTGCACCCGCATCAGCTGGTACAGCCCGATCTCCGAGTCCACGGCGCCTTGCACGTACGCGGTGACGGTGTGGTGGACCGCCATCATCGCGTCGGCGTCCAGGCCCAGGCCGTCGAGGGCTGCCAGGGCGGCCTCCGGCACGGCCAGCTGGTGGGGCGTCGGCCCGCACCAGGCCGCCCGCGTCACCCACGGGTGCTTGAGCAGCACGGTGCGGATGCGCAGGGCGAGCGTCCGCATGGTCTCCCGCCAGCCGTCCGCGCCGTCGGGGAGCTCCAGCTCCCCGTACACGGAGTCGACCATCAGCTCCAGCAGCTCGTCCTTGCCGGTGACGTATCGGTACGCGGCCATGGGCGCGACGCCCAGTTCGCCGGCCAGCCGCCGCATGGTGACGGCGTCGAGGCCCTCCGCGTCGGCGATCCCGACGCCCGCGGCGGCGATGCGCGCGGGGGTCAGTGTGTTGCGGGGGGTGGGCGCAGGGCGTTCCAGGCGCTCCCACAGGGAGGGCTGCGTCTGGTCCTCGCGCTGCTCGTGGCGTTCCTGCTGCGCCGGCATGGTCGGGCTCCTCCCCGGTGGCTTCTGTGTGTACAGCGTATCAGTAGTGGACACTGTACGCAGAGATGTGTACGTTGTATTCCAACAGATACGACGTACACAACGAGAATCCGGAGGTCCTGCCATGGACAAGCCGAACGACACTCCCCTGCGGATCGCGGTCATCCTCGGCAGCACGCGGGACGGGCGGTTCGGTCCCGTCGTGGCCAAGTGGCTGCTCGAGCACACCGCTCAGCGTGCGGACATGACCGTCGACCTCGTCGACCTGGTGGAAACCCCACTGCCCACCGTCTTCCCCGCCTTCGGCCAAGGGCTGCCCGACGAGGCCATGGCGCAGATCGCCGCGGTGTCGCCGAGGATCGCGGAGGCCGACGCCTTCGTCATCGTCACCCCGGAGTACAACCACAGCTTCCCGGCGCCCCTGAAGAACGCCATCGACTGGCACAACGAGCAGTGGCACGCCAAGCCGGTGGCCTTCGTCTCCTACGGCGGCGTCTCCGGCGGCCTGCGCGCCGTCGAGCAGCTGCGGGTGGTCCTCGCCGAGGTCCACGCGACCACGATCCGCAACACCGTCAGCTTCCACAACTACGGCGAGAAGTTCGACGCGGACGGCCGGATGACCGACCCCGGCGCCGACGCCGCCGCCAAGGCCATGCTCGACCAGCTGGCCTGGTGGGGCCACGCCCTCCGGGACGCCAAGAGCGTCCGCCCCTACGCCGCCTGACGCCCACTCCTGCCTTGGGGGCAGCGATGAACCAGCACAGCACCGCGGACCCGTCCGCTCCGGTCCGGCCGGACCTGCCGCGCCTGGGAGTCTTCGGACTCATGCTCGGCATCTTCCTGGCGACGCTCGACGGGCAGATCGTCAGTACCGCCCTGCCCACGATCGTGGGTGACCTGGGAGGCCTCGACCAGTTCTCCTGGGCGGTCACGGCCTACCTGCTCACGATGGCCGCGGCCACCCCGATCTGGGGCAAGCTCGGCGACCTCTACGGCGGCAAGGGCGCCTACTTGTCCTCCGTGGCCGTGTTCCTGGCCGGGTCGGTGCTGTGCGGGCTGGCCCAGGACATGGGACAGCTCATCGCCTTCCGTGCCCTGCAGGGGCTTGGCGCGGGCGGACTCATGGTCGGCGCGCTCTCGGTCATCGGTGTCCTGGTGCCCCCGCAGGAACGCGGCCGGATCCAGTCGATGGTCGGCGTGATGCTGCCGGTCGCCTTCGTCGGCGGGCCGCTGCTCGGCGGGTTCATCACCGACTACGCCGACTGGCGCTGGGCGTTCTACGTGAACGTGCCCGTCGGCGCGGTCGCCCTGCTGGCGGTCGGCAAGGGCGTGCAGCTGCGCACCGAACGGCGCAAGGGGCAGGTCGACTACCTCGGCGCGGCCCTGCTGACCATCGGCATCCTGGCGCTCACGCTGCTGGCCACCTGGGCCGGCACCGAGTACGCCTGGGCCTCCCCGCAGATCATCGGACTCGGCGTACTGACCGCCGTGGCCCTGGCCTGGTTCGCCCGGGTGGAACAGCGCGCGGCGGAGCCGATCACGCCGCCCCGGCTCTTCCGGAGCCGGGACTTCACCCTCGCCCAGGTCCTGAGCTTCCTCGTCGGCGCGGTCCTGATCGCCGTGGTGAACTACCTGCCGCAGTACATGCAGTTCGTCCACGGCACCTCGTCCACGGCCAGCGGCATGCTGATCCTCCCCCTGATGCTCGGCATGCTGGCGGCACAGCTGACCACCGGACGGATCATGGACCGCGGCGACCGGAACAACCGCTTCCTGCCCGCCGTCGGCAGCGCCGTGATGGTCACCGGCGCACTCCTGCTGCTCCTGCTGGACGCGGACACCGGCCTCCTCCTCTCCTCGGCGCTCACCCTGGTCGTCGGTGTCGGAACCGGCGTCCTCATGCAGGCCACCCTGCTGACCACGATGAACAGTGCCGACCCCCGCGACATGGGCGCCGCCACCGGAACCGTCACCCTGGTGCGCACCATCGGCGGCTCCCTGGGGGTCGCGGTCCTCGGCGCCGTGCACGCCGGCCGCATGGGCGACGTACTCGGCGACCGGCTCGGAGACGGTGCGGACCGGCTGACCGCAGGCGGCGAACTGACCCCGGCCCTGCTGAAGGACATGCCCGCCGCCGTCCGCGACGCCTTCCAGGAGGCCGTCAGCACCGGCCTGCACGGTGTCGTCGCCGGGGCCGCGGCCCTCTCCGTGATCGCGTTCGCCGTCTCCTGGTTCGCGGGGGCCCGGCAGGCCGGCCCCGCGGCCGGCGGGGCCGGGGCCGAAGGCGACGCCGAAGCCGACGCCGACGCCGACGCCGACGGCCAAGGCGGAGGCGAGGGCAAGGGCCGGGGCGAAAGCCCTGCGGCCGCCGGGGCCGGCGGCCCCGTGAGCACCCGGCCCGGGCACTGACGCCCACAAGAACCGTCCCACACCTATCGAAAGCGAGTGACCGGACATGACCGGAAGTTCGGCCGAGCGCGCCAGGGACGTCCTGGTCCGCCCCTTCTCCCTGGGCAGCCTGACGGTCCCGAACCGTGTCGTGATGGCCCCGATGACGCGTGAGTTCTCGCCCGGCGGCGTGCCGGGCACCGATGTGGCGGAGTACTACGCCCGCCGGGCGGCCGGCGGGGTCGGGCTGGTCATCACCGAAGGGACCTACGTCGGCCACAACTCCGCGGGCACCAGCGACCGGGTCCCCCGGTTCCACGGCGAGGACGCGCTCGCCGGCTGGTCCGCGGTGGCCGACGCGGTCCACGCGGCGGGCGGAAGGATCGTGCCGCAGCTCTGGCACGTGGGCATGGAGCGCGTGACCGGCAACGGGCCCGTCGCGGACGCCCCGCGGATGGGCCCCTCCGGGATCGCCCTGGACGGCTCGGAATCCGGTACGCCGATGTCGCAGTCCGACATCGACGCGGTGATCGGGGCGTTCGCCGGCGGTGCGGCCGCGGCCGAGGCCCACGGCTTCGACGGCGTCGAGATCCACGGGGCCCACGGCTACCTGATCGACCAGTTCCTGTGGGAGCACACCAACCGGCGCACCGATGGCTACGGCGGGGACATCGCCTCCCGGTCCCGGTTCGCCGCCGAGATCGTGGCGGCCTGCCGCGCGGCCGTCTCCCCGGACTTCCCGATCCTCTTCCGGCTGTCCCAGTGGAAGGTGAACGGCTACCAGGCGAAGCTCGCCGGGACGCCACAGGAGCTGGAGGCCGTGCTCGCCCCGCTGTCCGACGCCGGCGTCGACGCCTTCCACTGCTCCACCCGCCGCTTCCACACGGCCGAGTTCGAGGGATCCGACCTCAACCTCGCGGGCTGGGCCAAGAAGCTCTCCGGCCGGCCCACCATCAGCGTCGGGTCCATCGGCCTGGACAACGAGTTCATCCAGGTGTTCCAGGGGCAGCAGGGCAACGTCACGAACATCGACGGGCTGCTGGACCGGCTGGAACGCGAGGAGTTCGACCTGGTGGCGGTCGGCCGGGCGCTGCTGGGCGACCCCGACTGGCTCACCAAGATCCTCGACGGCCGCACCGAGGAGCTCAGCCCCTTCCACGTGGGCCTGCTCGGCAGTCTGCGGTGACGGTCCGGCCCCCGCGGGTGCGGTGATCCGAGCCCGCCCGGGGCCCGGAACGCCGAGTGCCACTGCCCCGGCCGGGGCAGTGGCACTCACTGCTGGAAACCGTCTCTGCGGTTTGAGACGGGCTCGATCGCCGCTACGGAGCGACCGGTTCCGCTTCCGCTTCCGCCTTCGCGGCCTTGGCCGCCTCGACCTCGGCGGCGACCCGGGCTCCGCGGTCGGCGGCCATGTCCAGGCGGGCGAGGACCGCGGGCGTGGCGATGCTCGGGTAGATGTGCTGGTAGACGCCGGCGACGCGGTACTCCAGGTCCGCGCGGTCGCTCAGGGTCTGGGAGTACACCTGCGCGCCCGTCCAGCAGGCGGATACCACCCAGGCCGTCTCGGCCGGGTCCACGTGCGGCAGGAGCTCGCCCTGGGCCTTGGCCTCGACCAGCAGCCGGGTGGCGATGTCGATCCAGCCCGGGATGGAGCCGCCGCCGAAGATCTCCCTTATCTCCGGGCCCAGGGAGAGCCGGGCGCCGGCGCTGAGCAGCGGCTCCCGCTTCATCCGGTGGGCCAGCACCAGACCGGCGTCGACGAGTTCCTGCAGCTTGCTGTCCCGGGGCGGCACGCCGCCCTCGGCGAACTGCTCGTCCAGGACGCCCTGGGCGAGCATCTGCTTGGACGAGAAGTGGAAGTACAGCGCGCCCTTGGTGACTCCGGCGCGGGTGAGGATCTCGGCGATGGTCGCCGCCTCGTACCCGCGCTCGTCGAAGACCTCCGCGGCCGCTTCGAGGATGGCGCGACGCGTACGCTCCGCGCGTTCTTGCTTGGCCACGATGCCTCCGCTTGGTGGGATCCGGTATGGAGACCCCTACCGGATCACCGACCGTCTGCAAAAATCAACCAGGAGGTCCGTATTTTATCAGGCGCTGGCTTGGTTTCGGCCCTGCTTCTCGGGCCCGAGGAGGACCGGCAGTTCCCGGTGTCCGTTGGAGATGAAGGACTCGATGCGCCTCAGCCGGTCGGGCGGGCAGGCGAGCGCGAGTTCCGGGAAACGGCCGAAGAGTGCCTCCAGGCCGATCCTGACCTCCAGTCGGGCCAGTGGGGCGCCCACGCAGTAGTGGGTCCCGAAACCGAAGGATATGTGGTCCCCGCGGGTCGGGCGGGTGATGTCGAAGCGGTCGGCGTGCTGGCCGTGCACCGACGGATCGCGGCCGGCGCCCGCGTAGGAGACGGCGATCGGCGCCCCCTTGGGGATCACCGTGCCGTGGAGGTCGATCTCCTCGACGGCGTAGCGCAGGATCCCGGTGGCGGCGGGCGGTTCGTGGCGCAGGGTCTCCTCGATGACGTCCTCCCAGCCGGCGTCGCCCGCGCGGACCAGGGCGAGCTGCTCGGGGTGGGTGAGCATGGCGTGGATGCAGGAGGAGATGAGGTTCACCGAGGTCTCGTAGCCGGCGGTGAACAGCAGGATCAGGTTGTCCACCAGCTCCTTCTCGGAGAGCCTGGCGCCGTTCTCGTCGTCGCGGGCCGCGATCAGACCGGAAGTGACGTCGTCGCCGGGGTGCTCCCGCTTGCGGGCCACCAGCTGGGCCATGGTGGAGTGCAGCAGGGCCCCGTTCTCCTGGGCGTCCTCGAGGGAGATCTTGGTGTCGAAGAAGCTCTGGGTGATCCGGTGCAGCGGCTCCCAGAACTCCTCCGGGATGCCGAAGAGCTCGAACGTGACGTGGGTGGGCAGCTGGTGGGCGAACTCGGCCCGCAGGTCGACGGGGCGGTCCGGCGGGAGGGCGGCGAGGCGGTCGAGCAGCCCACTTGTGATCCGCTCGATGCGCGGCCGCATGGCGGCCACCCGGCGCATGGTGAAGGTGGGAGCCACCAGCTTGCGCAGGCGGGTGTGTTCGGATCCGTACGCGGTGATCATGTTCCGTACGGAGACCCAGATGGCCAGCGGCCAGTTTCCCTCGATCTCGCCGTTGATCCACGCGGGCCAGTGCCGGTAGGCGTCCTTGGAGACGCGGTCGTCGGTCATCAGGCGCTTCAGGTCCGCCAGTCCGGCCACCGCCCAGGCGTCGACCCCGCCCGGCAGGGTCACCGGCGTCGCCGGCCCTAACGCGCGCAGACGGGCGGCCTCGGCGTGCACGTCGGCGCCCGAGGGATCGATGGCGTAGGGGCACTGATGGAGCATCGGCAGTCCTCCACTGGGGGCTGGGGTCCCTCGTCGGACCACAGCGAACCGGTCGGCCGGATTTTTTTCCGGCGCCGCGCCGAGAATATGTCAGGCACTCGCCCGAGCCCAGTGAGATCAGAGGTGAAATGCCGTATGCGGAACGGCGGATGAGGGTGAGTCAGCAGGTTGTTCGCGGTGCGGGGGCGGGGCTAGTGTCGTACACATGACCGACTCCGCAGGACTGCTGACAGGAAAGTCGGCGCTGATCACGGGTGCCAGCACGGGGATCGGCGCAGCCGCGGCACGGGTGTTCTGCCGCGAGGGGGCCGCCGTGACCCTGGTGGCCCGGCGGAAACAGGAACTGGCCGATCTGACCGCCGAGCTGACGGCGGCCGGCCACCGCGCACAGTACGTGGTCGCGGACGTGACCCGGCGCGAGGACGCGGACCGGGCGGTGGCCGCCGCGGTGGCGGAGTTCGGTCGGCTGGACGCCGCGTTCAACAACGCGGGGACGGCGGTGACCCCGGAACCGATGCACCTGATGGACGACGCGCCCTTCGACGCCGTCATGGACGTGAACGTGCGGGGCGTGTGGAACTTCATGCGGGCCGAGCTGACCGCGATGCTCAAGACCGGCGGCGGGGCCATCGTCAACAACAGCAGTACGGCCGGGCTGGTGGCCACGGTCGCCAGCTCCCCCTACATCGCGTCCAAGCACGCGGTGATCGGGCTGACGAAGGCGGCCGCCCACGAGTACGGGGCCTGGGGGATCCGGGTGAACGCGGTGGCAACCGGCGCCACCCGGAGCGAAATGATGACCGGCTGGATGGCGGAGGACCACCCGGCGCGCGAGCAGGCGATGGCGAGCCGGACGGTGCTCTCACGGATGGCGGACACCCCGGAGATCGCGGAGGCCGCGGCCTGGCTGTGCAGCGACCGGGCCTCCTACGTGGCCGGCGCGACCCTGGCGGTGGACGGCGGCTGGCTGGCCCACTGAGGCCCCGGCCGCCGCAGCGCCCCGCCCGATCCGGCTCTTTTGCTCGTCGTCAGTGGGGGCACCGGGCGGCGGCCTCCGCGTCGGCGAGGATGCGGGCGATCTCCGAGGCGGCCGCACGGCGCTCGGCACGGTCCTCGGAGGCGGCCACGATGCGCTCGCACTCACGGAGGCGGGCTGCCTTGGCCGGCCATCGCCGGACGGCGACCCAGGACCACCAGTGCTCGGCGAACGCCCTGCCGGGGAGCAGGCTGTACTCGTCCCGGGCCTGGCCCATGGCCTCGGCCCAGTGCTCGTCGACCGGTCGGTGGTGCGGCATCCGCCGAAGGCCCGAGGAAGGTCGGCGGTCCTGCGCGGCGCCGATGGGAGCAGGCGGCGCCCCGCGGGCGGCAGGAGGTGCTGTCGTCCGCGGGGCGCGTGAGGTGGCCGTTCGGCGAAACCCGGTCCGGTCAGTCGGCGGAGCGGACCACCATGGCCGCGTTGAAGCCGCCGCGGCCGCGGGCCAGGACCAGCGCGGTGCGCAGCCGTTCGGGCCGGCGTACCGCGGTGACCAGGTCGACCGGGCAGTCGGCCGCGGTCCGCGTGACCCCGGTGGTCGGCGGGACGACCCCGTCGCGGAGCGAGAGCAGTGCCGCCGCCAGGTCGAGGGAGGCGCCGCCCGCGGCGAGCCGGCCCGTCATGGTCTTGGGGGCGGTGACGGGCACCCCGTACTCCCCGAAGATCCCGGCTATCGCCTCTGCCTCTTCGCGGTCGGCCCCCCGCCGGCCGGCCGCGTCGGCGAAGACGACGTCCACATCGGCCGCTTCCAGGCCGGCGTCGCTCAGGGCGAGTTCGGCCGCGGCACGCAACCGGGGCGCACCGCCGGAGCCGGGAGCGGGGTCGAAGGTGGAGGCGTAGCCGGCGACGGATCCGTAGGTCCGGGCTCCCCGGTCCCGGGCGGACGCGGCGTCCTCGAGGATCAGCAGGGCGCCGCCCTCCCCGGCGACATGGCCGGAGGCGTCGGCGGAGAAGGGCAGGTAGGCACGGGCCGGGTCGGAGGCGTGGGTGAGTTCGCCGCCGGCCAGGTGGGCCGCCCAGCCCCAGGGGCACAGGGAGGAGTCCACGCCGCCGGTCACCACGAGGCGGACGCCCTTGCGGAGCTGGCGGCGGGCCTGGGCGACCGCGTCGAGGCCGCCGGCCTGTTCGGTGACCAGCACCCCGCTGGGGCCGCGGAGTCCGTTCTTGATCGAGATCTGGCCGGTGTTGACGGCGTAGAACCAGGCGAAGGACTGGTACGCGCTGACGTACTGGCCTCCCTTGCTCCAGAGGGCCTCCAGCTCCTTCTGGCCGAACTCGAAGCCGCCCGCGGAGGCGGCGGTGATGACACCCGCCGCGTAGTCGGGCAGCGCGGCGGCGTCCACTCCCGCGTCACCGAGGGCTTCCTCGGCGGCGGCCAGGGCCAACCTCGTCATGTGGTCGGTCTGGGGCAGCAGCCGGCTGGGGATGTGCGCGCCCGGGTCGAAGCCCTGGATCTCGCCCGCGAGGGTGGCGGGGTACTGCCCGGCGTCGAAGCGGGTGACCGGTCGGATGCCGCTCTCGCCGGCCAGGACGGCCCGCCACCAGCTCTCCGTGCCGAGGCCGTTGGGGGCGGTGACGCCGATCCCTGTGACGACGGGGGCGGCGGCGCGGGGTCCGGCGGCGGGTACCGCGGGCGCGGTGGTGGTCAGGGCGGTCATGCGGAGTCTCCCAGGCGCGGGCGGGTGAGGACCATGGCGCTCTGGAAGCCGCCGAAGCCGCTGCCCACGCTGAGCACGGTGTCGGTGCGCTGTTCGCGCGCGACGAGCGGGGTGTAGTCCAGATCGCAGGCGGGGTCGGGGTTGTGCAGGTTCGCCGTCGGCGGCACGGTGTTGTACTCGATGGCCAGGGCGCTGGCGGCGATCTCCAGGGAGCCGATGGCCCCGAGCGAGTGGCCGATCATCGACTTGATGGAGCTGACCGGCACCTCGTGGGCGTGCTGTCCGAGACTGCGCTTGAAGGCCGCGGTCTCGTGCCGGTCGTTCTGCTTGGTGCCCGAGCCGTGGGCGTTGATGTAGTCGACGGCGGTGGCGGGCAGCCGCGCCTCGTCGAGGGCGACGGTGATGGCCTCGGCCATCTCCCGTCCGTCGGGGCGCAGGCCCGTCATGTGGTACGCGTTGCAGCGGCTGGCGAAGCCGGCGATCTCGGCGTAGACGTGGGCGCCGCGGCGGCGGGCGCTCTCCAGCTCCTCCAGGACCAGCACGGCGGATCCCTCGCCGAGCACGAAGCCGTTGCGGGAGGCGTCGAAGGGCCGGGAGGCGGTGGCGGGGTCGTCATTACGCGGCGAGGTCGCCTTGATGGCGTCGAAGCAGGCCACGGTGATCGGGGAGATGGGGGCCTCGGTGGCGCCCGCGATCATGACGTCGGCGCTGCCCTCGCGGATGAGTTCGACGGCGTGGCCGACGGAGTCCAGGCCGGAGGTGCAGCCGGTGGAGACCATCTGTACGGGGCCCTGGGCGCCGGTGCGCCAGGCCACTTCGGCGGCCATGGAGCTGGGCACGAAGTAGTCGAAGAGGTGGGGCACGGCCAGGGTGTGGTCGACCTGCCAGGTGCTGCCGCCGCGGCTGACCGCGTTGTACTCGGTGTCCAGGCCCATGGTGCAGCCGACGGCGCTGCCGAGGGTGACGCCGGTGCGGGTGGGGTCCAGCCCGGCGGTGTCGAGGCCGCTGTCGCGGAGGGCCTCGGCGGCGCTGACGACGGCGAACTGGGCGGCCCTGTCGAGGCGGGACGCCTCCTCGGCGGTGAGGCCGTGGTCGAGGGGGTGGAAGTCGGCCTCGGCGGCGATCCGGGAGCGGAACTGCGAGGCGTCGAACAGGCTGATGGCGCGGGTCGCCGTGGTGCCCGAGGTGAGCAGGGACCAGAACTCCTTGGTGCCCACACCCCCGGGGGCGACCACGCCGATTCCGGTGATGACGACACGTCGGCTCATTGGGTGTCCTTCACGAGTGAGTCCTTCGGCTGGGCTGTCGGTCCGGCGCGTGGCCGAACGAGGGCGGTCACGGCCGTCTCTCCCGTACGGATATGAGACGACCGATCCTGGATGGATGCACTCGACAACTGATCGAATGCGAGTGGTTTCCTACGGTTCGCGGCCGGTCGCCGCCGGTCGCCGCCTGTCGCGGCGAGCGTGCGGGCGAGGGGTGCGCGCGAGGGCGGGAACGGGCCCTTTCAGGGCCCTTCGAGCCCCCCTCCAGACGGAGGCAAGATCCTCCGGCCTGCGTCACCTGTCGAACTGGCGAGGAGATTTCTGATGTCTGAGCAGGACAAGCGTGTTGCCGTGGTCACCGGCGCGACCAGCGGAATCGGGCTGGAGGCGGCCCGGGTGCTGGCCTCCTCGGGGCACCGGGTGTTCATCGGTGCCCGGGACGCGGAGAACGTGGCCCGCACGGTGAAGGAACTGGCCGACGAGGGCCTGGAGGTCGACGGCGGCGTCCTGGACGTCCGCTGCCCGATCAGCGTGGGCGACTGGGTGCGGGCTGCGGTCGACCGCTTCGGGAGCATCGACGTGGTGGTCAACAACGCCGGCCGGTCGGGCGGCGGGGTGACCGCGGACATCACCGACGAGCTGTGGAACGACGTGATCGACACCAACCTCAACTCGGTCTTCCGCGTCACCCGCGAGGTGCTCAACACCGGGGGCATGCGCGCCAAGGGCTGGGGCCGGATCATCAACATCGCCTCCACGGCCGGCAAGCAGGGCGTGGTCCTCGGAGCCCCGTACTCCGCCTCCAAGCACGGGGTCGTCGGCTTCACCAAGGCCCTGGGCAACGAGCTCGCCCCGACCGGCATCACCGTCAACGCGGTCTGCCCGGGATACGTCGAGACGCCGATGGCACAGCGGGTGCGGCAGGGCTACGCCGCCGCGTACGACTCGACCGAGGAGGCCATCCTGGAGAAGTTCCAGGCCAAGATCCCGCTCGGCCGGTACTCGACCCCCCAGGAGGTCGCCGGGCTGGTCGGCTACCTCGCCTCCGACACGGCGGCGTCGATCACCTCGCAGGCGCTCAACGTCTGCGGCGGGCTGGGCAACTTCTGATCAACCGGTGTTGCGGGACGTGCCGGGCGCCCGGTCACCGTGGCGGTGACCGGGCGCTCCCGTGTCAGACCAGGGCGGCGAGCTCGTCCACCGGGGCCACGGTGCCGGTCCGCCGGGCCGCCTCCGCGACCGCCATCACGTACGCCCCGTAGCCGGACTTGTGCAGGGCCGCGCCCAGCCGGTGGCACTGCTCCGCGTCGATGAAGCCCATCCGCAGGGCGATCTCCTCCAGGCAGGCGATGCGCAGGCCCTGCCGTCGTTCGAGGGTCTGGATGAACAGGGAGGCGTCGAGCAGCGAGTCGTGGGTGCCGGTGTCCAGCCAGGCGAAGCCCCGGCCGAGGTCCACCAGGGACGCCTTGCCTCGGGCCAGGTACACCCGGTTGACGTCGGTGATCTCCAGCTCCCCGCGCGGGGACGGCTTCAGGCCGCGCGCGATCCGGACCACGTCGTTGTCGTAGAAGTAGAGGCCGGTGATGGCCCGGTCGGACTTCGGCCGGGCCGGCTTCTCCTCGATGGAGATCAGCCTGCCGTTCGCATCGGTCTCCCCCACTCCGTAGCGCTCCGGGTCGCGCACCGGATAGCCGAAGAGCAGGGCGCCGTCGGTGTGGGGGAGGTGGCGGCGCAGCAGCTGGCCGAAGCCGGGGCCGTGGAAGACGTTGTCGCCCAGGACCAGGGCCACGGAGTCGTCGCCGATGTGGTCGGCGCCGATGACGAAGGCCTCGGCCAGGCCGCGGGGCTCGGCCTGCTCGGCGTAGCTGAGGTTCAGCCCCAGGGAGCTCCCGTCGCCGAGCGCGCGGCGGAAGTGGGGAAGGTCCAGCGGGGAGCTGATGATCAGGATGTCCCGGATGCCGGCCATCATCAGCACCGAGAGCGGGTAGTAGATCAGAGGCTTGTCGTAGACGGGGAGCAGCTGCTTCGAGGTCCCGAGGGTGATCGGGTGAAGCCGCGTGCCGTTCCCGCCGGCCAGGATGATTCCCTTCACAAGAAAGCACCTCATGTCGTTGTGATGCGGAGTCGCGTGGGTGTCGTGCGGTGTCGTGTGGAGTCACGCGGGGTCGTGTGCGCAGGGGGGTGGGAGCTTCGGTCCGAGCGTCGCCGCAGGTGATCGAAGACGCCTCGAAAGCGGATACGCCGGAGGGGCGGCCGTCATGGCCGCCCCTCCGGCGTACGTGGTCCTCTTCTTCCGGGCGCGGGCCCGGTCCTCCTCAGGCGCCGGCCCGCGCGCCGACGAGCTGGCCGCGGGAGCGCGGGGCGGGCCACCGCTCGGCCGGCACCGGCTCCGAGTTGAGCAGCTTGATCTGCAGCTGCTTCAGCTCCGTCGAGGGCTCCAGGCCGAGTTCCTCCTGGAGCAGCCACCGCAGCTTCTGGTAGGCCTGCAGGGCCTCGGCGCGCCGGCCGGCCGCGCCGAGCGAGGCGATGAGCTGGCTGTGGAACCACTCGTTGAGCGGGTAGTCGTTGATCAGACGGCGCAGCTCGGGGATGGACTCGCGGCGACGGCCCAGCTGGTCCTCGGCCTCGATCCGGATCTCGAAGGCCCGGATCCGCAGCTCGTCGAGGTGCACGATGTGCCCGTTGAGGACGTCCCCGGCGGGGAAGTTGGACATGGCCGGGCCCCGCCACAGGTCCAGTGCCTGTCGTACGGTGCGCAGGGCGGACACGGCGTCACCGTCGCTGAGCTCGTTGCGGGACTGGGTGACCAGGCGCTCGAAAATCCGGATGTCCACTTCGGATTCGTCGACCTGGATCGCGTATCCGGGCGCGCTGGTGACGATCAGATTGCGTCCGGGTGCGGCCAGTTCCTCCGTCGCGAACATACGGCGCGCGTGGTAGATGTACGTCTGGAGCGTGGTGACGGCGCTGCGCGGGGGCCGCTGTCCCCACAGTTCCTGGATCAGGGACTCGGCCGTCACGATCTCGTTCGGCCTGGTCAGCAGCAGTGCCAGGGTCTGGCAGACCTTCGGGGTGCCGGGGCGGTACACCCTGCCGTCGTCGGTGACGATCTCGAACGGGCCGATCAGGTTGAAACGCATGGGAATTCGCTCCTCGTCACGCAAAAGGAAAGGGCTTTTGGTTCCGATTCCGATGCGGACGTGGATTGCACCGGACGGTTCATCAGGACCGCTTGGAATGAACTCGAGTCTCCAACGACCCGAATGGCGGTGCAACCGTCTCCGTGTCAGGGTGGTGTCAACCAGTGTCAGGAACGCGCGCGGCTCTGTCCGGATTCTTCCCGGGGCGTCAGGGATCCCGCAGAATGATCTGTTCCGCCGTCCTGCCGCCCGCGGTGCGCGGCGAGTACGGCGAGCGCGGTGAGGACGCAGGCCGTGCCGCCCGCGAGCAGTCCGGAGCGGGCGCCGTACGCCTCGCTCAGCGCGCCGGTCAGCAGGGCGCCCAGCGGGGTGGTGCCCTGGAAGACGAGGGTGTAGAGGGCCATCACCCGCCCCCGGTAGGCGGGGTCGGTGCCCAGCTGGATGTGGTGGTTGGCGGCCTGAGCGAACCAGATGGCCCCGAAGCCGGTCAGGAACAGCAGGACCACGGCCGTGCCGAAACCGGGCGCCAGCCCGGCCAGCACCTCCAGCGTGCCGAAGCCGATGGCGGAGCCGATGACCAGGGCGGCCGGCGGGCGCCCGCGGCGGGCGGTGCCGGCGAACGCGGCGACCAGGGACCCGGCGGCCAGTGAGGTGGTCAGCAGACCGAAGGCGGCCGCGTCGGTGTGGAAGACGGTCTTGGCCAGCAGCGGCAGGGTGAGCTGGAAGTTGAAGCCCAGCATGCCGACCACCGCCACCAGCGCCATGGGCGGCAGCAGGTCCCGCCGGGCCAGCATGTACCGGATGCCCTCGCCGACCCCGGCGCGCTCCGGCCGGGTCCCGCCGCGGTACAGCTCCCCGGGGCGGATCAGCAGCAGCCCGAGGACCGTCGCCAGGAAGCTGACCGCGTTGAGCAGCATCACCGGCCCGGTCCCCCACCAGCCGATCATCAGTCCGGCCAGCGCGGGTCCGGCCACCCGCGCCGTGTTGAAGTACGCGGCGCTCAGCGCGGAGGCGTTGGGCAGCAGCTCCCCGCCGACCAGCTCGCTGACGAAGGACATCCTGGTCGGCACCTCGACGGCGTTGACCGTGCCGAGGGCCAGGGCGAACAGGTAGACGTGCCACAGCGCGGCGGCCCCCGACAGCACCAGCAGCGCCAGCAGCAGGGCCAGGGCCCCGGCGGCCAGGTTGGCCGCGACCAGCAGCCGACGCTTGTCGTGGCGGTCGGCGAGCCCGCCCGCGTACAGGGTGAGCAGGAGCAGCGGGGCGAACTGGCAGGCGGTCACCAGGCCCAGCGCGGTGCCCGAGTCGCCGGTCAGGGACAGCACCAGCCAGTCCTGGGCGACCACCATCATCCAGGTGCCCGCCACCGACACCAGCTGTCCGGCGGCGAACAGCCTGAAGTTGCGGACCGTCAGGGACTGGAAGGCGGTCGCCAGGACACGCCGTACGGCCGGCTGCTGCTGCCTGCTCACTGTGCTCCTCGCTGTCGCGCCACGGCATGGCGGCCGCCCCGCCGGACTGCTCCGGCGGGGCGGCCTCGGCCCGAAGGCCCTGGGTTCGGGGCCCCGGGGCTACTTCGCCCCGTACTGGTATCGGATGTGCTTGACCAGTTCCTTGATGTCCGGATCGCGGAGCAGGCTGTAGTGGTCCGCGACCAGGTCGACGACGACGGGCGGCTCGGCGGACCAGCCCGAGGAGCCCTCGATGAAGGAGTAGTCGTCACCGACGGCCTTGAAGAGGGTCACCGGTGCCTTCAGGGTGCGTTCGGCCAGCTCGTGGAAGGTGTACTCGAACTCGTAGGTCTGGCCCACGACCTCGATGATCCGCTTCACCAGTGCGGGCTCCAGCCCCTTCAGCCCGCTGATGAAGGCCGCGAAGGACTCCGGGTCCCGGCCCGCCCGCAGGCACTCCTCCAGGTCGGGGCCGCTGATCCGGCCGGCGAACACCGAGTACAGGATGGTGGTGTAGCCGTCGTTGGCGTACGAGGCCTCCCGCGGGTATTCGCTGCCGTCGGCGGCCCGCAGCTTCGGGGAGCCGGGGGCGATGAGGAAGACCTCGTCGACCCGCTCGCCGGCCTGCTCCAGCTGCCAGGCGGTCTCGAAGGCCACCCGGGCGCCGAAGGAGTAGCCCCACAGGGTGTAGGGGCCGGACGGCTGCAGCTTCTTGATGGTCGCGATGTCCGCGGCGGCCATCTCGCCGATGGTCCGGTACGGGAGCTCGCCCTCGTTGATGCCGTGCGCCTGCACCCCGTAGAAGGGGCGTTCCAGGCCGATCTCCCCGGCCAGGGTGCGCAGGTTCATCGGGTAGCCGCCCAGGCCCGGCCAGCACAGGATCGGCCGCCCGTTCTTCTCGGAGTTCAGCCTGAGCAGGCGGGAGGAGGCGGTGTCCGGGCCGAGGCGGGCGCGGCGGGCGAGCTGCTCGACGGTCGGGTGCTCCAGCACGGTCTGCAGCGGGAGGGAGAGGCCGAAGCGGGCGTTGATCTGCCGGACCAGGGTCATGGCGATCAGCGAGTTGCCGCCGGACTCGAAGAAGTCGTCCTGGACGGAGACGCTCTCGCGGCGCAGCGCCTTGGCCCACTCCTCGGCGATGTCCTGCTCGGCCTGGTTGCGCGGGGCGACGAAGGGGCGCTCCACCAGCTCGGCGTCGACCTGCTCGGAGGCCGCCAGCGCCTTGACGTCGATCTTTCCGTTGGCGGACTGGGGCAGCCGCTCGAAGACCACGACCCGGTTCGGGATCATGTAGTCGGGCAGGAAGCGGACCAGGTCGTCGCGGATCATCTCGGCGGGACCGCGCATGTGGACGGTGTCCTCGCGCATGCCCTGGTGGGCCAGCTGGATCTCGCTGACCCGGCCGCCCACGAAGAAGTACATCGGGCCGCCGGTGCGTCCGGTGGCCTCGAGGATCGCGTCCATGCGGCGCGAGGCCGGCAGCGGGTTGCCGGACTTGGAGCTGTAGCCGGAGGACATGAAGCCCAGGCCCAGCCCGTTCATCATCAGGTGCTGGAGCTTCTTGCCGAGCTCGATGTACTCCAGCCATTCCTCGCGGGCCCGGCTGACGACCGTGATGCCGAAGCCGGCGCCGTCGTACACCGCCTGGTTGATGGCGATGACGTGCTTCTTGAGGACGATGTCGTCGGAGATCCGGGTCAGCCGCCCGCCCTCGTACGCGTACTGGCCCTCGGGGAGCCCGGCGACCCGGTCGCCGTGCGCCTGGACGAACACCTCGGCGGCGCTCTCCGGCTGCCCGCCGTCGTACGGGACCAGCTCGAAGGTGCCCAGGTAGTGGTCGGCCTCGTCCACGTCCAGCGCGTCGCGGACGCCCGGGTCGAAGTCGAAGTCCTTGATGCCGAGGCCGTAGGCCGGCAGCACCTGCTCGAACAGGCCGACCATGTGGCCGGTCTCGATCTCGAGGACTTCCAGGATGTTGTTTTTGTAGACCGGCTCGATGCCCCTGTTCCGGCCGATGAAGTGGACCAGGGCGCGGGCGGCGCCGGTGGCGGGCAGCTCCTCGATCAGGAACAGCCGGTGGTGCTGCGGGTGGTAGTAGTACCGGCCCGGGCCGAGGCCGGCGACGCCCTCCAGCTCGAAGTACATCTGGGTGGCGTAGAGCGCGCCCGGCGAGGCGTAGCCGTACTTCGGCAGCAGGCGCTCCTCGCTGAGGTACTGGCCGAACCAGCGCAGGATCTCGCCGAACTCGGCCGCGGAGAGCTCGCGGGCCTCGCGGGAGCCGTGGCCGCCGGTGACCCCGGCGGCGAGCAGCTCCAGCAGGTCGTGCTCGCCGACCTGGCCGCCCTCGTAGAAGCGGTAGGTCTTGCGGGCGAAGACGCGGCGGCGCTGCTCCTCGGTGGGCTCGGCGCCCGGCAGCTCGTACGCCGGACGGGCGGCCAGGTCGCGGTCGTCGCGCAGGCCGGGGTTGGACAGCTGGGCCTTGACCTGGAGCTTGCTCTTCTTCGAGGCGTGGTGGGAGCCGTGGCTGCCCTGGTCCATCAGGGCGGCTTCCTTCTCGCTGAGCTCGATGCAGGCGATCAGGTTCTGGAAGCCGGTGCGGGCGTCGTCCTTGACGATGACCGCGGCGTTCCGCACCCAGTCGTGGTTCTCGATGGCCAGGGAGATCTCGTCCAGCTCCACGCGGTATCCGCGCAGCTTGACCTGATTGTCGGCGCGGCCGGCGAACTGCACGGTGCCGTCGGGGTTCCGCTGGGCCAGGTCGCCGGTGCGGTACGCGCGGACCGGCGGGCGGCCGGCCCCGGCCTCGATCTCCAGGAAGCGGTCGGCGGTCAGGTCGGGGCGGTGCAGGTAGCCGCGGGCCAGCTGGACACCGCTGATGTAGAGCTCGCCGAGCTCGCCGACGCCGACCGGTTCGAGGGTCTCCCGGTCGAGTACGTGGAACTCGGTGCCGGCGGCCGGGCGGCCGATGGATATGGACTGCGGGCCCTCTGCGAGCTCTTCGGGGACCACAGTGAAGGAGGAGGCGTTGATGGTGCACTCGGTCGGCCCGTAGAGGTTGACCAGCGCGACGCCGGGGAGTTCCTGGGTGCACTGGACGGCCAGGTTGCGGGAGAGCGCCTCGCCGCCGCTGAAGATCTGCGTGAGGGAGTCGCAGGCGGCCAGCTTCTCGGTGTCCAGCAGGGCCTGCAGCAGCGTCGGCACGCACTGGAGACTGGTCACCCGGTACTTTTCGATGGTCTCGATGAGCCCTTCGGGGTCCGCGTACACGCCGGGGGCGCCCATGACCACCGTGGCGCCGTTGGCCGGGGCGAGGATCTCCCACTGCGCGGCGTCGAAGCTCATCGGGGTCTTCTGCAGGACGCGCCGGCCGGGCCCGATGCCGTGCTCGGAGAGCATCCAGCGCATCTGGCTGACGATGCTGCGGTGCTCGATCATCACGCCCTTGGGGCGGCCGGTGCTGCCCGAGGTGTAGATGACGTACGCCAGCCCGTCCGCGCGGGCCGGGGAGGCCTGGCCGTCCTCGTGGACGGGGACGAAGGACTCCGCCTCGTGCAGGGTGATGATCCGGGTCCCGCGGGGGGCCAGGTCGCGCAGCCGCGCGGTGAGGTGGTCCTGGGCCAGCAGGACCGAGGCCCGGCTGTTCTCGATCATGTAGCGGACGCGGTCCTCGGGGTACTCCGGGGACAGCGGCAGGTAGGCGGCGCCGGCGTGCAGGACGCCCCAGGCGCCGACCATCAGGTCCACGGAGGGTTCGACGAACAGGCCGACGCTGTCGTCGACGGTGACGCCGAGGTGTCTGAGGTACGAGGCCAGGGCCTGGCTTCTCTCCGCCAGCTGCCCGTAGGTCACCCGCTCGTCCTGGCAGACGACCGCGATCGTGTCGGGATGTTCGGAGACCCGTTGTGCGAACAGGTCGGGAAGGGACGCCACGCCGACAAGGGAAGGATCGAGCACGCTGGACTCCTGATTGGTCATTTCTGGCTTCCTTGACTTTCCTTCGGTGGTACGGCGGGCGGGCGGCTCGCCCGGGTGGAGCGATGGATCGGTGGCGCGGTGGCGCGTTACGGGCCGGAGGGTGGGGCGGCCGCGGGGACCAGCCGCCCCACTGGGGAGGGCAGCCGGTCCCCGGCGGGCTACCGGCCCCGCAGGAGCCGGGTGACCGATCCGTTCCGGTGGATCTCGCGGACGGCGCTCGCCAGGAGCGGCGCGACCGGCAGAACGGTGACCTTGTCGAGGCCGAGCGCGGCGGGCACCGGCAGGGTGTCCGTGAAGATGAACTCGCTGACGGCGGAGTTCTTCAGGCGGTCGGCGGCCGGATCGGAGAGCACCCCGTGGGTGGCGGCGACGATCACGTCACGGGCGCCCTGCGCGAACAGGGCCTCGGCCGCGGCGCAGATGGTCCCGCCGGTGTCGATCATGTCGTCGACCAGGACGCAGACCCGGTCCCGGACCTCGCCCACGACCTCGTGGGCGGTGACCTTGTGGGCCACGTCCTTGTCGCGCCGCTTGTGCACGATGGCCAGCGGGGCGCCGAGCCGGTCGCACCAGCCGTCGGCGACCCGGACCCGGCCGGCGTCCGGGGAGACCACCGTCAGCCGGTCGCGGTCCACCCGGCCGCCGACGTGGTCGGCGAGCACGGGCATGGCGAACAGGTGGTCGACCGGGCCGTCGAAGAACCCCTGGATCTGGTCGGCGTGCAGATCGACCGTCAGGATCCGGTGCGCGCCGGCCGCCTTGAGCAGGTCGGCCATCAGCCGGGCCGAGATCGGCTCGCGGCCGCTGTGCTTGCGGTCCTGGCGGGCGTACCCGTAGAAGGGCACGATCACGGTGATGCTGCGTGCCGAGGCCCGCTTCAGCGCGTCGACCATGATGAGCTGTTCCATGATCGCTTTGTTGATGGGGGCCGTGTGGCTCTGTACGACGAAGCAGTCGGCGCCGCGGACCGAGGCGTGGTAGCGGACGTAGATCTCCCCGTTGGCGAAGTCCACGGCCTTGGTCGGCACCAGGGTGGTGCCGAGTTCGGCGGCGATCGCCTCGGCGAGCTCCGGGTGGGAGCGGCCGGCGAAGAGCAGCGGCTCCCGGAGGGCGCTCATCCCTGGTCCAGGGCCGGGTAGTCGGTGTAGCCGGTGTGGTCGCCGCCGTACCACTTCGACTGGTCGCCCTCGTTGTACGGGCCGCCGGCCTGGATACGGGCGGGCAGGTCGGGGTTGGCGAGGAACGCCGCGCCGAGCGCGACCGCGTCGGCGGCGTTCTCGTCGAGGGTCCGCGCGGCCAGCTCCGCGGTGACCGGGACCATGCCGTCCGGGTGCGGGTTGAGGATGAACGCGCCCTGCCACTGCTCGCGCAGGGCCAGGGTCCGCTCGCGGTTGCCGCCTTCCATGACGTGCAGGTAGGCGACCGGCGGGAGGGCGTCGAGCAGGGCCGGGTAGAGCTCGTCGGTGTCGCTCTCGGCGATGTCGTTGTACGGGTTGGCCGGGGAGATGCGGATGCCGACCCGGTCGGCGCCGATGCGCATCGCGACCGCCTCGGCGACCTCGACGACGAACCGGATGCGGTTCTCGATGCTGCCGCCGTAGCCGTCGGTGCGGCGGTTGGTGTTGTCGGCGAGGAACTGGTGCAGCAGGAAGCCGTTCCCGGCGTGCAGTTCGACGCCGTCGAAGCCGGCCTCGATCGCGAAGGCCGCGGCGTCGACGTGGTCCTGGACGGTCTGCGCGATCTCCTCGGCGGTCAGCTCGTGCGGGACCTGGTAGTCCAGCGGGCCCTCGGGGCCGAAGGCCTGGCCCGCGGCCTGCACCGCGGAGGGCGCGACCGACCGGTGGGCGCTCGGGTAGAGGGACGGGTGTCCGATCCGGCCGCTGTGCATCAGCTGGGCCACGATCGTGCCGCCGCGGGCGTGCACGGCCGCGGTGACCTGCTTCCAGGACTCGGCCTGCCCGGCGCTGTGCAGGCCCGGGGAGTTCATGAAGCCCTGGCCGACGGTGCTGGGCTGGACGCCCTCGGTGATGATGAGGCCGGCGGAGGCGCGCTGGCCGTAGTAGGTGGCCATCAGCTCGGTGGCCACGCCCTCGGGCGTGGAACGGTTGCGCGACATCGGGGCCATGACCAGCCGGTTGGCCAGGGACAGCTTCCCCATGGTGACCGGCTGGAACAGCTTCGCGGACATGCTTCTCCTCTGGTGAGGTCGGTGCGTGGAACGGTGGACGGCCTGGTGCGGGCGCCTTACGCGCCCTTGAGTTCGGCGAGGTGCAGGGCGTGCGCCGCGGCCAGCCGGCCGGCGGCTTCGGCGCAGGACGCGAGGACGGCCATGTTGGCCTTGGCCGAGCGTCCGTCGGTGGCGGCGTCGACGGCCCGCATCAGGTACTTGGTGATGGCCTGGCCGGACACTCCGTCACGGGCCGCTTCGGCGACGGCTTCCCGGATGGCCGCGTCCACCTCGCCGGAGTCGATGGCGTCCTCCTCCCGGACGGGGGTGGTGACCAGGAAGGAGCTGTGGTTGCCGAGCGCCCAGTGGGCCTCGACGGCGCGGGCGATCAGGTCCTCGTCGTCCAGCCGGTGGGGGGCGCGGTGCCCGCTGGTGCGGCAGTAGAAGGCGGGGAAGTCGTCGGAGCGGTAGGCGACGACCGGGACGCACTGGGTCTCCAGGTACTCCAGGGTCAGGCCCAGGTCGAGGATCATCTTCGCGCCGGCGCAGACCACGGCGACCTTGGACCGGGTGAACTGGACCAGGTCGGAGGAGATGTCGAAGGTCTCCTGCGCGCCGCGGTGCACCCCGCCGATGCCCGCGGAGGAGAACCAGGGGATGCCGGCGATCTCGGCGGCGACGACGGAGGAGGCCACGGTGGTGGCGCCGGGGCCGCCCTGGGCCAGGACGACCGGCAGGTCGCGGCTGGACACCTTGGGGATGCCGGGCAGGGCGGCGAACCGCTCGATGTCCTCGTCCGTCATTCCGACCTTGATGGCGCCGCCCTCGACGCAGATCGTCGCGGGCACCGCGCCGCCGGCCCGTACCGCGTCCTCCACCTTGCGGGCGGTGGCCGCGTTGTCCGGGTAGGGCAGGCCGTGGGTGATGACGTTGCTTTCGAGGGCCACCACGGCCGCGCCCTCGTGGAGGGCCTCGCGGACCTCGTCGCTGTAGATGACCGGGATGCCGGTGGTGTTGCTCATCGGGGCTCTCACTTCTCGTTCCAGTAGCCGGGTTCCCGCAGGAGCCGGTCCCGGTGGGCCCCGATCTCGTCGAGGACCCGGCCGGTCCAGTCCTCCGGGGCGACCGGCTCCAGGGAGATGGAGACGGCCTCTTCGTCGATGCCGAAGGCCCGTGTCACGGCGGCGGTGACCGCCTCGTCGATGTCCTTCAGCTGGCCGGGGGTGAAGTCCCGCGGGTAGTGCTGGATGTGGATGTGCGGCACGGGTGCGGTCCCCTTCTCGGGGGTGGAGGAAGGGCGGGTGGGTGGAGGAAGGGCGGGTGGGTGGAGGAAGGGCGGGTGGGTGGAGGAAGGGCGGGTGGCGCACCGGAGCGCGGGGGACGGACCCCGGTGCGCCACCAGCCGCTCCGCGCCTCCGGCGGGGGATGTGCCGGGGCGGGAGCCTTGGGGGGAGGGAGCGGGCCGTGGCCTGGGACCGGGAGGTGGGATCCCTAGGCGCGGACCGGCTCCTTGGCCTGCGGGCCGGACTCCGGCTCGGCCTGGGGCGCCTTGCGCCGGGCCGGCCGGGGCTGGGCCAGGACCACCGCGGCGACCACGGTCAGGGCGCCGGCGAGCTGGAGCGGGGAAAGGCTCTGGTCCAGTACGAACCAGCCCAGCAGGGTGGCCGCGAGCGGGGAGGAGAAGCTGAGGAAGGACACGGCGAGCGCGGGCAGCCGCTCCACCCCGCGGAACCAGACGGCGTACGCGAACAACGCGCCGATCAGGCCGAGGTAGGCGAAGCCCCCGAGGTTCTCGCCGGTGAGCCGGTCCGGCAGCCCCTCCCCCACCAGCGTGATCGGGAGGAGGACCAGCCCGCCAACGGTGAGCTGCCAGCCGGTGAAGGTCAGCAGTCCGACGCCCTCGGGGCGGCCCCAGCGCTTGGTGAGCACGATGCCGGAGGCCATGCTCACCGCGCCCAGCAGACCCGCGCCGACGCCGACGGCGTCCAGTCCGGCGTTCGGCTGGAGGACCAGGAGTCCGACCCCGGCGGCGCCCAGCACACAGGCGGCCACGTGGACCGGCTTGACCTTGTCCTTCAGCAGGAGCGCGGAGAGCATCAGCACCAGCATCGGCTGGATGGACATGACCAGGGCGGCCACGCCGCCGGGCAGATGGTACGCGGCGACGAACAGCAGGTAGAAGAACGCGCCGATGTTCAGTACGCCGAGGACCAGCGCCCGCCCCCACCAGATGCCCTTGGGCAGGGTCCGGCCGAGCACCAGCAGCACCAGGCCGGCGGGCAGCGCCCGGATCATGCCGGCCAGCAGGGGCCGGTCCGGCGGCAGGAACTCGGTGGTGACCAGGTACGTGGAGCCCCAGATGGCGGGGGCGAGGGCGGTGAGCGCGGAGTCGGCGACGACCCGGTTGGAACTCATCGGAGCACCGCCGAGTCGGTGGTGCCGAAGAAGCGGTCACCGAAGTCCCCGATGCCCGGGATCATGAAGGCGTTCTCGTTGAGCCGTTCCTCGACCGAGGTCGTGACGATCTTGACCTGGGGGTGCTCGCGGTGGACGGCCCCGATGCCCTCGGGCGCGGCGAGGAAGTTGACGAACACGATGTTCTCCTCGAGCACGCCGGCGTCCAGCAGGACGCCGATGGCCGCGTTGGCGCTGCCGCCGGTGGCCAGCATCGGCTCCAGGAGCAGCACGTGCCGGTCGGCGATGTCGGCCGGCAGGTTCTGGTAGTACAGGTGCGGCAGCTTGGTCGTCTTGTTCCGCTGGATGAGGACCTTTCCGATGCGGATGCCGGGCACGATCGCGCGCAGTTCGTCCACCATCGAGTCGCCGGCCCGGATCACGGGCACGGCGCACAGGTTCCCGGCGAACTTCAGACCGTGGTAGGTCTCGCCGACGGGTGTGGTGACCTCCTGCTTCTCGAACGGCAGCAGATCCAGTGCCGATTCGAGCAGCAGCCGGATGATGCGCCGGGAGTAGAAGACGAAGTCCTCGCGGGACGCGGTGCGGTCCCGGATGATCGTGTGCATGGCCCGCAGCTGGTCGGTCTGCGGCAGCTGGTGGACGTGGTGGCCGGTCGCCATGGGAACCTGCTTCTCGTCGGGTCGGGCGGCGGGGTGGGGCCGGACGCCGGGTCAGGCGGTCTCGGCGGCGATCTCGGCGAAGGCCTTGCGGGACTCGGCCACGAACTTGGCGACCTTGGCCCGGTCCTTGCGGCCGTCGGGGCCCTCCAGGCCGGTGTGGGCGTCGACGGCGGCCGGCTTGACGACGCGGATGGCGTCGGCGACGTTCTCCGGGTTCAGGCCGCCGGCCATCATCAGCGGCTTGGGCGAGCGGCGGACCAGCTCGGCGCTGACGGACCAGTCGTGGGTGAGACCGGTGGCGCCCTTGGCGCCGGTGGCCGGGTCGAAGGTGTCCGTAATGAACATGTCAACCGAGTCGGCCACCTCGTCGACCAGGGCCAGCAGCTCCTCGGCGTTGTCGGCCTTGACCACCAGGCTCTTGAGCACGTAGAGGTCGGGGCGGTTGGCCTTGAGCTTGCGCAGCTGCTCCGGCTCCACGTCACCGTGCAGCTGGACCGCCTTGACGCCGAGCTGCAGGGTGAAGGCGCTGATCTCGTCCGCGTCGGTCAGGTAGCTGATCAGGACGCCCTCCTGAGGTGCCTTCAGGCCGGCGATGATCTCCGTGGCGGCCGCCTCGGAGATGTCGTCCTTGCCCGAGGGAAGGCGGAGCGGGAAGCCGAACCAGTCGACGCCCTCCTCGGCGAGCAGGGCCGCCTCCTCGGCGTCGATGATTCCGGCGACCTGCACCAGGTCCTTCACGTCACTCATGGTGGAGTTCCTCTTCTTGGAGTGGATTTCGGGAAATGCGCGCAGGACGAAGACACCCGCGTGGGGTCGGGAACGCTCGCGCTGCGGTGCTGCCGGCCGTGGGGGACCCGGACAGATGAGTGACGTATTCGGGTCATAAACGTCACGGGATGCTCCCCACCAGGCTCCGGCATGTCCCCTGTGGGGCACAAGGAGCGTCGTGTCAGATCCAGGTCAACCATCTACAGGCCGGTGTCAGGTCGTTGCGCCCGTTCCTCAGACCCGCCGGGGCACGGCGGTCTCGCGGGCCAGCAGGCATTCCTCCAGGAAGGCCAGGACCCTCAGGTGGTACGTGCGGGCCGCCCAGCCCAGCGAGATGTTGTGCCCGGCGTCCGACTGCCGGGCCACCGTCACCCGCGGGGCGGCCAGCGGCTCCAGCAGCTCGCCGAGGGCCGCCTCGTCGTGCCGCCACCACTGTTCCTGCTCGGCGAAGGTGAACCGGACCGGCACCCGGACCCGGGCGGCGATCCCCGGGTACGCCCGAGGCCAGCCCAGGACGTCCCGCACCTCCCGTTCCGGGGTGGGACGCACCAGTTCCTGGCCGAGCCGGAAGGCGCCCGGCGGATAGAAGCGCAGGGCTCCCCAGTGCCGCCGCCAGGCGCCGCGCCCGTCGGAGGCGGGCAGTTCGTGCCGTTCCACGGCGAAGGCGCGGCCGAGGCCGGAGACGTCCACCCCCAGCAGGGGCAGCTCCCCGCGCGGTTCGGCGGCGGCCGACAGGGCCAGCCGGCCGCCGCTGGAGTGTGCCACCAGGAACAGCCCCGCGCCGAGGTCCCGGCCCCGGGCGAAGCCGGCCAGCGCCGCGTACAGCAGCCGGGTCTGGCCGGCCAGGTCGAGCCCCTCGGGCAGGTACGGGGCGGAGGCCCCGTAGCCGGGCCGGTCCAGGGCGAGCGCGGTGGCGCCCGCCCCGGCGGCCAGGGACAGCAGGGACTGGCCGGGGATCGCCCGGCCGTCGAAGTAACCGGCGCTCATCCCGCCGCCGTGCAGGGCGACCAGGACGGCGCGCGGTGCGGCTCCCGCGGGTTCGGCCAGCAGTCCCGACAGCGGGATGCCGCCGGCGTCGAGTTCGACCGGGCGGACGGCCGGCCTGGCCGTCGGCGGAAGCAGGTCCATGGGCACTCCCGGTGTTCGGTGAGGGGGTACGGGCGTGGGGGCACCTCCCGGGCCGCCGGACCCGGGGGACGGTCAGCGGATCAGGCGCGCGCCGCGCCCCCGGGTGACGGCCAGGCCCCAGGTCAGCCGGCGGTGCAGCAGGGTGCGCAACGGAAGCCCCGGACCGCACGGCGGCGGGGCGTGGTGGTGCTGCGCGGCGTGGTGGTGCTGCGTGGCGTGGTGGTGCTGCGCGGCGTCGCGGAGCGCGGTGGCACCCCGGACGCCCTCCGGCCGGCCGCTCACCAGCGCAGGCCGCTGAAGGTCACCAGCCGTCTGCCGGTCGCCCACACCACGTGGAAGGAGATCCGGTTCAGCCGCCAGCCGGCAGCCGTCCGGACCGCTCCGGCGTCGTAGTAGCCGCCGACGTCGAAGGGCTCGGTGGGGTCACCCGCCCGCGCCTCGTCCTGGTGGACGTGGGTGGTGATCTGGTGGACCCGCAGCGTGGCCAGGTCGCCCGTCACACGGATGTCGTGGGTGGCGCTGAGGTGGTGGGTACGGGCCCACCGGCCCCTGGCCTGCCGCTGGAACGCGGAGTATCCCGTGATCCCGGTCGCGGTGCCGATGGGATAGGAGAACTCCGCGTCCTCGGTGAACAGCTCGGCGAAGCGGGCCTCGTCCGCGCCGTCCCCTTCGGCCCGGCCGGCCTGGCCGGTCTCGCCGGTCTGGCCGCCCTGGTCGGCGTGGCCGCCGTGGTCGGCGTGGTCGAGGGAGATCACGTAGCGGTCGAACAGCTCCCGCAGTTCCACGCGGTCGCTGAGGCTCCGCACCTGGGCGCGGAGCGCGGCGAGTTCGCCCTCGCGCACGTCGTCTTGTGCGCGGTCGTGTGCCGGGGTGCGGGTGGGGTGGGGTCTGCCGGTCGTGGAAGGCATGTCGCTCCTGGGTCAGGACTGGTCAACTCGGTGGCCCACCCGCGTCATACGACCGCCGCGTGCCGCCGGATCCCGTGCAGCAGGTCCGCCTGCCGCAACACCTCCGGGTCCGTGGCGGCCCCGGTGCGCACCGCCGCCGCGAACGCGGAGACGGCACGGGCCACCTGGTCGTCTGCGGGGAGGATGAGCTCCTCGGTTCCGGTGCGGCGCTCCAGCAGGATCCGCGGAGGGTGGTCCGCGGGCGGGGTGAACGCCCGGTCGACGGTGACGCAGCCCTCGCTGCCCCGGATCTCGTACCGGGAGCGGTAGGCGTGGTCGAGGCCGAAGTCCAGCTGGGCGCCGACCCCGTCGCGGGTGTGCAGCAGGGCCGTGCCCGCGGTGTCCACGGCCCGGCCGGGCCCGCCGCGCCGGAGCACGGCACCGGCGATCTCCAGGGGGCCGCCCAGCAGGTGCAGGGCCGCCCGGACCGGATAGACGCCGGTGTCGAAGAGGGCGCCGCCGCCGAGCGCGGGGTCGTGGCGGATGTCGTCGTCGGGCAGCCGCGGGACGGTGAACGCGGCATGGAGGGAGCGGAGCTCCCCGATGGCACCGTCGGCCACCAGCTTGAGCACCTCGGCGTGCTGGGCGTGGTGGACGAACAGCACGTTCTCCATCAGGGCGAGCCCCGAGGACTCGGCCAGCGCCGCCAGGATCCGGGTGGCCACCGGGTCGGTGGTCAGCGGTTTCTCGGCGAGGACGTGCCGGCCCGCGCGCAGCGCGGCCTCCACCCACGGGGCGTGCAGCGCCGCCGGCAGCGGCACGTACACGGCGTCGACGTCGTCCCGCTCCAGGAGCGCCTCGTAGCCGGTGACGGCCCGGCAGCCGGCTTCCGCGGCGACGGTCCGGGCCTTGGCCCCGTCGCGGCTGGCGACCGCGACGAGTTCGGTGTCCGGGCAGGCCCGCAGGGCCGGCAGCATGCGGCGGCGGGCGAACTCGGCACAGCCGAGCACGCCGATGCGTACGGGGTCCATCAGAGGCGCACCGCGCCCGAGGTCAGGCAGGACAGCAGGGTGCGCGCCTGTACGTTGACGTAGTGGTTGTGCCGCAGCAGCCCGGTGAGCTGGTGCGGGGTCACCCACAGGTATCCGGGCGGGGCGTCCAGGGGCGCCTCCTCCTCGTCCGCCTCGACGAACAGGTAGCGGCTCTCCGCGTTCAGGAAGCGGCCGCCCTCCTCGGAGTGCAGGGCCTCGTAGCGGATCCGGGTCCGGTCGGCGCCCAGGACGAGGTCGAGGAACGGGGGCCGCTGGTCGGGCGGCAGGTGCCCGTAGTTCGGCGGGGTGTACTGGACGGTGGGCCCGAGCTCGACGGTGTCGGCGAACCCCGCCTCGACCCGGGCGTGGGCCAGGACGTGCGGCACTCCCCCGATCCGGCGGGTCAGGAAGGCGGTGACGCCGGTGCCCTTGGGCTCGAAGAGCGGCTGGGTCCAGCGGGCGACCTCGCGGCTGCCGGCCTGGACGGCGACGCCGACCACCCCGAAGTAGCGGTCGTCCTCGTGCTCGATGGCGGACTCGCCGCGCTTCCAGCCGGGGATCCCCTCCAGCGGCACCCGCTCCGCCACCACGTCGTGGCGGGAGCGCTCGGCGGTGAACCAGGACAGCAGCTCGGTGTCGGAGTGCAGGGCGGCCGCGTCCGGATCGGGGAGCGGCGCGCAGGCGAGGACCGTCCGCGCGTCCATGTTGATGACGTTGTCCTGCCGCAGCAGTTCGCCGATCTGGCCGAGGGTCAGCCAGCAGAAGTCCTCGTGCACGGGGACCTCGCCGACCGCCTCGACGATCATGTTGCGGTTGCTCTTGCGGTAGAACCACGAGCCGTGCTCGGACTGCAGGGAGTCGGCGAGCACCCGGCCCCGGCCGCGGTCGGTGAAGTACTCGATGTACCGCACGTCCGCGCCCTTGTGGGCCTTGGTGTAGTTGCTGCGGGTGGCCTGGACGGTCGGGGACAGCTGCAGCAGGTTGCGGTTGCCGGGCTCCATCTTGGCCTGCATCAGGAAGTGCAGGACGCCGTCGAACTCCTTGACGACGATGCCGAGGATGCCGACCTCGGGCTGCTTGATGATGGGCTGGTACCACTCCCGGAAGGGGCCCGAGGACGTGGAGACGCGCAGGCCCTCGACGGTGAAGAAGCGTCCGCTGCGGTGGACCAGGTTGCCCGTCGCCTCCTCGAAGGACCAGCCGTCGAGTTCGGCGAAGGGGATGCGGTCCACCCGGAAGCGGTGTGCCTCCCGGCGTCCGTCCAGCCAGTGGTGCACGTCCTCGGTCCGCAGGTGCGCGCCGCGGTCCGCGGCCGCCGACCGGGCGAGGCGGTGGGGCAGGTCGGCGTCCGCGCGCGGCCGGAGCCGCGCCTCGGTGTCCGTGGTGTCCGTGGTGCGGGTGGTGTGGGTGGCGTGCGTGGTCATGAGCGGGCCCCCACGAACTCCTTCACCGAGGAGACGATGTAGTCGATCATCTCGTCGGTCAGCGCCGGGTAGACGCCCACCCAGAAGGTCTGCTCGGTGACGATGTCGCTGTTGGTCAGATCGCCCACCACCCGGTGGTCGGTGCCGATGTACGCCGGGTGCCGGGTCAGGTTGCCGGCGAACAGCCGCCGGGTGCCGATCTTCCGGTCCTCCAGGAAGTCCACCAGCGCCGCCCGGGAGAAGGGCGCGTCGGGCAGCACGGTCAGCGCGAAGCCGAACCAGCTCGGGTCGCTGCGCGGGGTGGCCTCGGGCAGCAGCAGGTGCGGGACCCCCTCCAGGCCCTCGCGGAGCCGGCTCCAGTTGCGGCGGCGGGCCGCGCAGAACTCGTCGATCTTGTCCAGCTGGGTCAGGCCGAGGGCCGCCTGGATGTCGGTCGCCTTCAGGTTGTAGCCCACGTGCGAGAAGATGTACTTGTGGTCGTAGCCCTCGGGGAGGGTGCCCATCTGGTACTTGAAGCGCTTGAGGCACTTGTTGGTCTCGCCCGGCTCGCACCAGCAGTCCCGGCCCCAGTCGCGCAGCGACTCCACGATCCGGGCCAGCGCCAGGTTCGAGGTCAGCACGCAGCCGCCCTCGCCCATCGTCAGGTGGTGGGCGGGGTAGAAGCTGACCGTGGCCATGTCGCCGAAGGTGCCGGTGAGCTTGCCGTCGTAGAGGGAGCCGACCGCGTCGCAGTTGTCCTCGACGAGGAACAGGTCGTGCTCCTCGGCGAGCTGCGCTATCTCGGCGACCTCGAACGGGTTGCCCAGCGCGTGGGCGATCATGATGGCGCGGGTCTTCGGCCCGATGGCCTGCGCGACCCGGTCGGCGGTGGTGTTGTACGTACCGAGCTCGACGTCGACGAAGACCGGCACCAGCCCGTTCTGGATGATCGGGTTGACCGTGGTGGGGAAGCCCGCGGCCACCGTGATGACCTCGTCGCCGGGCCGAAGCCGCCGGTCCTCCAGCGTGTGCGAGGTGAAGGCGGTCATGGCCAGCAGGTTCGCGGAGGAACCGGAGTTGGTCAGGTGCGCCTTCCGGTGGCCCATCCGCCGGGCGAACCGGGACTCGAACCGGCGGGAGCTCGGCCCGGCGGCGATCCGCATCTCCAGCGCCGCCTCCACGATGGCGGTGCGGTCGGCCTCGTCGAGCACCGCGCCGGCGGGCCAGATCTCCGTGGTGCCCGGCACGAACGGCCGGGCGTCCTGGACGTCCTGGTGGAACTTCGCCGTCGCATCGAGGACCAGTCCCTTGTGGACACTCATGACGCGTTTCCTTCCGTGTGCTGCGGGCGGGACTCCTCGGTGCCGTGCTTCACGGCCTTCCACCAACCCGGGTTGTCCCGGTACCAGGCGACCGTGCCGGCGAGGCCCTGCTCGAACGGGATGCGGGGGGCGTACCCGAGCTCCTCGCGGATCTTGGTCTCGTCCAGGGCGTAGCGCAGGTCGTGGCCCTTGCGGTCGGCCACCCGGCGGACCATGGACGCGTCGGCGCCGGTCAGTTCGAGCAGCCGCTCGGTGATGTGCCGGTTGGTCTGCTCGTTGCCGCCGCCGATGTTGTAGATCTCGCCGGGCCGGCCGCCCGCCAGCACCAGGGCGATGGCCCGGCAGTGGTCGTCGACGTGCAGCCACTCGCGGACGTTGCGGCCGTCCCCGTACAGCGGGACCGTCCGCCCCTCCAGCAGGTTGGTGGTGAACAGCGGGATCAGCTTCTCCGGGTGCTGGTACGGCCCGTAGTTGTTGGAGCAGCGGGTGATCGACACGTTCAGGCCGTGGGTGCGCCAGTAGGCGCGGGCGATCAGGTCGGAGGCCGCCTTGGAGGCCGCGTACGGGGAGTTGGGCAGCAGCGGCCACTCCTCCGTCCAGGCCCCCTCGGCGATGGACCCGTACACCTCGTCGGTGGAGACGTGCACGATCCGGCCCACACCGGTGGCGAGGCAGGCGTCCAGCAGGGTCTGGGTGCCGCCGACGTTGGTCGCGACGAACTCGGCCGCCGAGTCGACCGAGCGGTCGACGTGGGACTCCGCGGCGAAGTGCACCACGGCGTCGTGTCCCGGCAGCAGCCCGCGCAGCAGCTCCGCGTCGCAGATGTCGCCCCGGACGAACTCCAGGCGCGGGTGGGAGGCCGGCAGGTTGTCGCGGTTGCCGGCGTAGGTGAGCTTGTCGAGCACGGTGACGCGGCTCTGCTCGTGGCCCTCGTACCCGCCGTCGAGGAGCGTACGGACGAAGTGGGAGCCGATGAACCCGGCCCCGCCGGTGACCAGCAGTCTCATGCCGTCACCTCGTCCTGCGCCAGACGTTCGGCCAGCTGCTTCATGGGGATTCTCCTCGTACGGTCGTGCCGGTAGGGGTGGGAAGGGAGCGGACGGCCCGGAGGCGGGGGCGCGCTGCGCCAGCTGCTCGGGCCGGGGGGCCTGCCGGTGCGCTCGGGCCGGCGCCAGCCGGCCGCGGCGGGACGGCGGACCGCCGCCCCGGGGTCGCCCGCGGAGGTGCCGTCGGGCGCGTCGTGCGGTGCGCTCTCGAAGGCCGCTGCCCGGGCCAGCAGGACGGCGGTCAGCGCGGCCAGTTCCTCGGCGTCGGGCCGGCCGCGGACCACCCGGATCAGGACGGGCGGGGCGGGCGGGGGCGGGGCGGGCTCGGATGCTGCCACGGGATGCTCCTCGTCGTCGCTCGTGCGGGGCTCGGGCCGGGATGGACCCGGGCCTCACTGCGGGGGGTTGCCGTGCTTGCGGGAGGGCAGGTCGGCGTGCTTGGCGCGCAGCATCCGCAGCGACCCGATGAGCACGGAGCGGGTGTCGGCCGGGTCGATCACGTCGTCGATCAGGCCGCGCTCGGCCGCGTAGTACGGGTGCATCAGCTCGGCCTTGTACTCGGCGATGCGCTCGGCACGGACGGCCTCGGGGTCGTCGGCGGCGTTGATCTCGCGCCGGAACACCACGTTCGCCGCACCCTCCGCGCCCATCACGGCGATCTCGTTGGTGGGCCAGGCGAAGGAGAGGTCGGCGCCGATCGACCGGGAGTCCATGACGATGTACGCGCCGCCGTACGCCTTGCGCAGCACCAGCGAGATCCGCGGCACGGTCGCGTTGCAGTACGCGTACAGCAGTTTCGCCCCGCGCCGGATGATGCCGTTGTGCTCCTGGTCCACGCCCGGCAGGAAGCCGGGTACGTCCACCAGAGTCACCAGCGGGATGTTGAAGGCGTCGCAGAACTGGACGAACCGCGCGCCCTTCTCCGAGGCCTCGATGTCCAGTACCCCGGCCATCGCAGCGGGGTTGTTGGCGACGATGCCGACGGTCTGCCCGTCGAGCCGGGCCAGGGAGCAGACCAGGTTCGGCGCCCACGCCGGGTGCACCTCGAAGTGGTCGCCGTCGTCGACGACCTCCTCGATCACCGCCCGGATGTCGTACGCCCGTCCCGCCTCGGCCGGCACCAGGTCCAGCAGGGACTCGTTGCGCCGCCCGGCCGGATCGCCGGAGAGCTCGGCCGGTGCGAGCTCGCGGTTGTTGGCCGGCAGCAGGGACAGCAGGTGGCGTACGTCCTCGATGCAGTGCTCCTCGTCGTCGTACGCGAAGTGCGCCACGCCGGAGGCCGAGGCGTGCACGTCGGCTCCGCCGAGCCCGTTCTGGGAGATCTCCTCGCCGGTGACCGCGCGCACCACGTCCGGGCCGGTGATGAACATCTGCGAGGTGTCCCGCACCATGAAGACGAAGTCGGTCAGCGCCGGGGAGTACGCGGCCCCGCCGGCGCACGGGCCGAGCATCACGGAGATCTGCGGGATCACTCCGGAGGCGCGGGTGTTGCGGCGGAAGATGCCCCCGTACCCGGCCAGCGCGGTGACGCCCTCCTGGATCCGGGCGCCCGCGCCGTCGTTGAGCGACACCAGTGGGGCACCGGAGTTCTCCGCCAGGTCCATGATCTTGTGGATCTTCTCGGCGTGCGCCTCGCCGAGCGCCCCGCCGAAGATCCGGAAGTCGTGCGCGTAGACGAAGACGGTCCGGCCGTGGACGGTGCCCCAGCCGGTGACGACGCCGTCACCGTTCGGCCGCTTCGCCTCCAGGCCGAAGCCGGTGGCCCGGTGTCTGCGCAGCGGCTCGACCTCGTGGAACGATCCCTTGTCCAGCAGCAGCAGGATGCGCTCGTGCGCGGTGAGCTTGCCCTTCGCATGCTGGCGCTCGGTGGCGGCCTGGTCGCCGTCCCGCGCCGACTCCTTGATCCGGTGCAGCTCCTCGACGCGGTGGTGGATGGTGTCCGGTGGGGTGGGCATGTGTCGTGCACTCTCCGTGGGTCGGGATCAGACGGCTGTGGCGGCGAGGGAGTTCACGGCCTCCGCGCGGTGTGCGGACGTATGGGTGGCATGGACCTTCACGCCGGGCACGATGCGGCGGACCAGCTGGCCGAGCACCTGGCCGGGGCCGACCTCCACGAAGTGCCGGCTGCCGGATGCGGCCAGCACCTGCACGGTCTCCGTCCACCGCACCTCGCTGGTGAGCTGGCTGCGGAGGGCGACCACGGCCTCCGCGGCGGTGGTGATCCGGCCGCCGGTGACGCTGGAGACCAGCGGGACGCGCGGGTTGCGGAAGTCGGTGGCGATCAGGGCCTCGGTGAACTCGGCCTCGATGCCGCGCAGCAGGCTGGAATGGAACGGGCCTCCGGTCTTCAGGTCGGTCACCCTCAGCGCCCCGGCGGCCCGGGCCGCCTGCGCCACGTGCGCGACCGCCGCGGCCTGGCCCGAGACCACCGTCTGGCGGGGCTCGTTGTCCCCGGCCACCTCCACGGTCCGGCCGGTGATCGCGGTGGCCTGCGCGCACATCCGGACCAGCCGGGCGCGGTCGAGGCCGATCACGGCGGCCGTGGCGAAGGGGATCCGGTCGCCGACGGTGGCGACGAGCTCGCCGCGCAGCCGGACCAGCCACAGTGCCTCGGTCCAGTCCAGTACCCCGGCGGCGACCAGAGCGGTGTACTCGCCGAGGCTGTGTCCGGCCACCGCGTCGGGCTCCACGCCCTCGCTGCGCAGCCATTCGAGGGTGACCAGGCTCGTCAGGAAGACCGCGGGCTGCATCACCGCGGGATCGGCGAGGTCCTCGGCCGAGCCCTCGCAGCAGAGCCGGGACAGGGGGATGCCGAGGAGGTCGTCGGCGGTGCGGTAGTAGGCGGGCACCAGGTCCGGCCGCAGGGCGGCCGGTCCCCTGCCCATGCCGGGGCGCTGGGAGCCCTGGCCCGGGAAGACGAAGGCGGTGCGGATCATCCGGTCTTGTCCTTTCGTCACGTCACGTCAGGGGCGGGGCGGGGCAGGGACAGGAGGAGCAGGGGCAGGGGCAGGGGCAGGGGCAGGGGCAGGGGCAGAGGCAGGAGCAGGAGCAGGAGCAGCGGCGAACACGGCGTCGCCCGCCCCGGGACCGGACGTCAGCCAGGCGTCGGGGACCCAGCGGACGTCGACGGATTCCGGGGCGGGGCCGCGCACGGCGGCCGCGGCGGCATGGGTCGGTGCGCAGGGCAGGCCGACCATGGTCCAGTTCTCGGGGTGACGGGCCGCGTCGGTGCCGAGGTAGTCCTCGGAGGGCGGCCGGCTCAGGCCGGTGCCCAGGCCCTTGAGGTAGGCCTCCTTGCGGGTCCAGATCCGGCCGAACAGCTGGCGCCGGTCCTCCCCCGCCCCGGTGGCGGCCAGTTCGGCCTGCTCGCCGGGGTGCAGTGCCTTCGAGCAGATGTCGACGGTCTCCGCGCCGGGGAGCTTCTCCACGTCCACCCCCAACGGCTCGGTGGCCACGCCCACCAGGGCGATGCCGCCGCTGTGGGAGAGGGAGAAGTGCAGCGGCGGGGGCGGCGGGGCCACGGCCGGACGGCCGTGCGACTCCCCGCAGCCGGGGCAGGGCTCGCGCATGAACAGCACGTCCTGCGGCGCCTTCGCGGTGTAGCGGGCCACGATGCGGCGCAGCGCCACGTGGGCGGCGGCGTAGAGCAGCCCGTCGGAGGGGCGGATGAACGCGTCGGCGCGCTCGCGTTCCCGGTCGTCGAGCTCCTCCCGGGCGAGGTTCTCGGCGGCTTCGCCGGTCGGCCGGCGGATCAGCCACATGTCGGCCCGGCCCGGGGCCAGGGTGAAGGTCGGCGGTGCCAGGTGCTCGTGGTTGACCACGGTGGGGGCCTGGGGCAGCAGTGCGGTCGTGCTCATGCGGGCACCGGAGCCCCTCGGCGGTGGTCCGCGGCGTCCGGCCCGAACTGCCCGGCCAGGCAGTCGATGAGCTCCTGGGCGCTGTTGGCCAGCAGCAGCCGCTGCAGGTTCAGGTCGACGCCCAGCCTCCCCTCCATGCGGTACTGGAGTTCGATGCCGGAGATCGAGCCGATGCCGAGGCAGCCCATCGGGCGGCCCGTGGTGTCGACCTCGTCCGGGAGGATGCCGAGGACCCGGCCCAGCTCCTCCCGGACGTACTGCTCCAGGATGCGGGTGCGTTCGGCGGGGCCGACGGAGTTCAGCACGCCGAGGTCGGGCACGTGGATCTCCACCACCGCGCCCGTCTCGGTCTCGTACGTCTGTGACATCACAGGTGTGGTCATGAGGTCTTCCTCGTCCAGGGGAATCCGCTGCGGAGGGGGCTGCCCGGAAAGCCGGACGCGCCGCTGCCCCGGAGTGCGGACAGCGGCGCGCGGG
Organism: Streptomyces sp. NPDC048603; assembly: GCF_043199475.1. NCBI lineage: Bacteria > Bacillati > Actinomycetota > Actinomycetes > Kitasatosporales > Streptomycetaceae > Streptomyces > Streptomyces sp. NPDC048603. The sequence goes on from NZ_JBICVY010000009.1 coordinate 121,593, forward strand.
GCTCCGGCCGGGAGCCGGAGGGGTCAGTCGTCGAGGGAGCGCAGCACCAGGGCGGAGTTGAAGCCGCCACGGCCGCGCGCCAGCACCAGGGCGGTCCGCACCGAGGCGGTCCGCGGCCGCCCGGCGACCAGGTCGAGCTCGTACTCGGGGGCCGGTTGTTCCACGTTCGCGGTGGGTGGGATCAGTCCTTCGCGCATCGCCAGGAGCGCGGTGACCACGTCCACCGGCGCGGCCCCCGAACAGAGCCGTCCGATCGTCGTCTTGGGCACGGTCACCGGCACCCCGCGCGGACCGAACACCGCGTGGACGGCCTCGGCCTCCGCGCGGTCGAGTTCGGGGGTCCCGGCCCCGTCGGCGAAGACCACGTCCACCTCGGCCCGGTCGCAGGCGGCGTCGGCGAGGGCCAGCTCGATGGCGCGGCGGAGGCCCGGCTCGCGCCCGCTGCCCGGCTCCGGGTCCGTCGTCGAGGCGTGGCCGGCGATCTCCCCGTACACCGTCGGGGCATCGCGGGACCAGGCGCTCTCCTCGTCCTCGAGGATCATGAGCGCGCCTCCCTCCCCCGGCACGTGGCCCCGGGCGCCGGCGTCGAACGGCCGGTACGCCCGGTCCGGGTCGTCACCGGTGGACAGCAGGCCGGTGGCCTGCCGGGCCGCCCGCGCCCACGGGCTGAGGAAGGCGTCGAAACCACCGGTGGCGACCAGCCGGCTGCCCTTGCGGATCTGCCGACGGGCGTGGGCGATGGCGTCGAGTCCGCCCGCCTCGTCGCCGACGAGCACTCCGGTGGGGCCGCGCAGGTCGTGGCGGATGGCGATCTGGCCGCTGTTCACGGCGTGGAACACGGCGAAGGAGTGGTACGCGCTGACGTACTTGCGCCCCTGGTCCCACAGCTTGCCGAGCCCGTTCTCGCCGAACTCGAAGCCGCCGGCACCGGCGGCGGTGACCACGCCCGCCTCGTACCCGTCCAGGTCACCGGGCCGTACGCGGGCGTCCGCGAACGCGCGGTCGGCGGTGGCCAGGGCCAGCTGGGTCATCCGGTCGGTCTGCGGGACCAGCGTGCCCGGCAGGTGGTCCCGGGGCTCGAAGCCGTGGATCTCGCCGGCCAGCGGGACCTGACCGTCCGGGGCCTCGAAGCGGGTGACCGGCCCGATGGCGTTCTTGCCGATCCGGACCGCCGCCCAGAAGTCCTCCACGCCGAGGCCGTGGGGCGTGGCCACACCGATGCCGGTCACCAGGGTCCTGGACGTCGTCATAGCGTGCTCCTGTCGGGGCGGGCCAGCACCATCGCGCTCTGGAAGCCACCGAACCCGCTGCCGACGGTCAGGACCGTGTCGGTGCGGTGCTCGCGCGCGACGAGCGGGACGTAGTCGAGGTCGCACTCCGGGTCCGGGGTGCGCAGGTTCGCGGTGGGCGGTACGACGTGGTGCTCCATCGCCAGCACGGAGGCCGCGATCTCGATGGAGCCGATCGCGCCGAGCGAGTGCCCCACCATCGACTTGATGGAACTCACCGGGGTGCGGTAGGCGTGCTCGCCGAGGGCGAGCTTCAGCGCGGCCGTCTCGTGCCGGTCGTTCTGCCTGGTCCCCGACCCGTGGGCGTTGACGTAGTCCACCGATTCCGGGTTCAGGCCGGCTCCGTCGAGGGCGACGCGTACGGCCTCGGCCAGTTCCCGTCCCTCGGGCCGCAGGCCGGTCATGTGGAAGGCGCTGCAGCGGGAGGCGTACCCGGCGATCTCGGCATAGATCCGGGCGCCGCGCCTGCGGGCGGCCGCCAGCTCCTCCACCACGAACACGGCCGCTCCCTCGCCGAGGACGAACCCGGCCCGGGTCGCGTCGAAGGGGCGGGAGGCGGTCTCCGCCTCGTCGTTGAGGGAGGTGGTCGCCCTGATCGCGTCGAAGGCGGCCAGGGTGATCGGCGAGATGGGGGCGTCCGTGGCGCCGGTGACCATCACGTCGGCGGCGCCCTCGCGGATCAGGTCCACGGCGTGGCCGACCGCGTCGAGTCCGGCGGTGCACCCGGTGGACACCAGCGCCGACGGGCCCTCGGCTCCCACCGCGCGGGCCACCTCGGCGGAGAAGGAACTCGGCACCAGGAAGTCGTACAGGCGGCCGGGCGCGGACCGGTCGGGCGCGGACCCGTCGGGCGACGGGCCCGGCACCTGGCCGGGCACCGTGCAGGGCACCGGGCCGGACGTCCGGCCGCCGTCGCGGGCCGCCCGGTACTCCGCGTCGAGTCCGCTGGCCGCGCCGGCCGCGGTGCCGATGCTGACGCCCGTACGGTGCGGGTCCAGGTCCGCCGGCCCGAGGCCGCTGTCGGCCAGCGCCGCGCGTGCCGCGACCACGCCGAACTGCGCGGCGCGGTCCATCCGCCCGGTCTCCCCCGGGGTCAGCCCGTGCAGCAGCGGGTCGAAGTCGACCTCGGCGGCCACCCGCGAACGGAACGGGGAGGGGTCGAAGAGGGTGATGCCGCGCGTCGCCGTACGGCCTTCGCTGAGCAGGCTCCAGAACCGCTCGGTTCCCGTGCCGCCCGGCGCCAGCACCCCGACTCCCGTGATCACTGCCCGGCGGGCCGGGAGCGGTGTCCTCACGACGAGGCCGACCAGTCGTAGAAGCAGGTGGCCATCGCGTCGGCCGGCCGCCGCCAGGTGGCCGGGTCGAGCGGCTGGATGAACGGCTGCAGGTCGTAGCAGATCTTCATGAACCGCGGGTCCTCGCGGGAGGCCTCGATCCGCTCGCCGCCGTCGTCCTGGGCGAAGTCCTGCAGGTGGAAGTACAGCCCCCGGTACGAGAACAGCCTGCGCCGCAGGGTGCCCATGTGGTGCGGCATGCCGGTCTGGTCGAACTCGCCGAACAACTTGGCGACTTCGGCGGTCGAACTGATGTCCATCCGCGCCACGATCAGGTTGCTGTGCATCTTCTCCACTCTCTTTCCGCGTGCGTTCTCTGCGCGTTCCGCGGCTGGGCGGTTCAGCGGGACGTGTGCCTGCCGTACAGGCGGATGAAGTCGGCGACACCGTCGGCGATCAGGGCATGGGTCTCCTCGGGGCCGAGCGGCACCGCCCCGTGGAAGGAGCGCTGCACCACCCCCGAGGGAACGAGCAGGATGAACCGGTCGGCGGCCTGGTCGGCGTCGGGGATGCCGAGCAGCCCCTGGTCGGCGACGTGCCGGAGGCGGCGGGCCAGTGCGCCGCGGGCCTGTCTCGGCCCGGCCGACTGCCACTTCTCGGCGGCCTGCGCGGGCAGGCTGGTGATCTCCGCGCTGAGGTGCCGGACGATGGCGAAGTGCTCGCGGAAGGCGGTCAGCGGCGTCAGCCAGGCGTGGCCGAGGGCGATGAGCTCGGATTCGAGGTCGGCGGTATCGGTGAGGTCGCCTACGTCGCCGAGGTGCTCCTCGGCGATGGCGGTGAGCGCCGCCGCCACGAAGGCCGAGCTCTCCATCAGGACGGCCAGCAGCAGCTGTTCCTTGTCCTGGAAGCAGCGTTCGACGGAGTCGACGGGGACTCCGGCCTCGGCCGCGACCGCCTCCACGGTGGTACGGGTCCAGCCCCGGCGGGCGAACAGGGTGCGGGCCGCCCGCGCGATGACCCGGCGCTCCTCCGCGGAGGCGGCGCGGACGCCCGCCCTGTCCGCCCTGTCCGCCCGGTGCGCCTGATGTGCATGGTGTGCATGCGTGGTCGGCATGTGCCCTCCGTGGCCGGGGAACCGGTCGGTCCACGCGGCCTGCGGAGACACTGCACCGGATCTTGTTCTCAAGGTTCTTCGACCGCGGACGCCCGGGCAATGGAGCAGATTTCAGGACTTGGTCAGGTTCCACAAGCAGACGTCGGCTGCGTCGGATCACCGCCAAGCGGATGTCAGGAACGGGTCAACCGCGGGGCGGTGGTCAGCGTTTGGCGGCCCGGCGGCCGAAGGACTCCCGGACGTCGTTCTCGCTGTAGTACGTACGCCCCGCGCGGCTCTTGCGGCGCCAGCGCTCCTCACTGGCGAGCCGGTAGACCGTGCCGACCGGCGCCTGCCACAGCTGCGCGATACCGGCGGCGCTCAGCCAGCGCTCGGTGGCGGGGGCGGGGGCGGGGCGGCCGGTGCCGTCGGTGCCGTCCTCGTCGGCTCCCGGCGGGGCCTGCACCGGGACGGAGTCCATGACCAGGCTGAGTTCGCTCCAGCGCCGGCTGTCCCAGTGGTGTTCGGCGTCGGCGTCGCACTGGATCCCCGGGCTGACCGCCCGGGTGTGCGTACGGAAGGCGAGTTCGAGCGTGCCCGTACAGCCGGCCTCCGGGCAGGAGCCCAGGCGGATCCTGCGGGTGGGGTCGGGGAACGCCACCCGGCGTCCCTGCCGGACCAGGCGGGCGACCTCCTCGGAGGCCTCGGGCGCCGCGGTGTGCGCGAGGAGCCACTGGGAGTGGCGCAGCAGGAACGCGGTGAGCCGCGGGACGGTGCGCGGGGGCGGGGTGACCCCGCGTGCCTGCGCGACGAGCCCGCTCCACGAGCCGAGGGTGGAGAGCATCCGCGCGCGGACCTCGGCCGCCTCCCCGTTGAAGGGGAGGCCCGGCAGCACGCCGCCGGTGGTCTTCTCGCGCAGGGTGTCGGGCCGGGCGCCGCCGAGCACGGTCCCGCACTCCTCGTAGAGGTGGGCGAGTTCGCCCAGTCCCGCCGTGAGGCGGCCCTGGCAGGACCGGCACAGCCGGGAGCCGACTGCGGTCCGGCGGCGCGCCCGTCCGCCGGCGTCGTCGCGCCGGCATCCTTCCCCCTGGCACAGCTTCGTCGTCATTGTTCTGCTTCCCCCTCGCAGACCTGTGGTGACCGTCCGGCGCGCCCGTGCGGGCGGCGGGATCAGCCCTGGCCCAAACGGAATCCGACGCCGCGGATCGTGATGATCCATTCCGCGCCGATCTTGTTGCGGAGCGTGCTGACATGCGTGTCGACCGTCCGCCGGGACCAGGAGTCGCCCCAGACCTGCTGCATGAGCATCTTGCGGGGAATGACCGTCCCCGGATGCGACGCGAGGAGGTAGAGCATGTCGAACTCCTTGCGGGTGGTCTCGACGGCCCGGCCGTCGAGGCTCACCTCGCGGGTGCCGGCGTCGATCCGCAGCGGCCCGCAGGTGATGGTGGAGGCGACCGGAGCGGCCGGCCGGGCCCGCCGCATCACCGCCTCCATACGGGCCATCAACTCGCGGAAGCCGTAGGGCTTGGCCAGGTAGTCGTCCGCACCGGCCTGGAGACCCAGGACCCGGTCGAGTTCGGTGCCTCGGGCGGTCACGGCGATCAGCGGGGTGTCGCCGGCCGTGCGTATCCGGCGGCAGACCTCCAGCCCGTCGAGGTCGGGGAGTTCGAGGTCGAGGAGGACGAGGTCCGCGTCGGGGAAGGCCCGCAGGGCCTCGCCGCCGGTGCCGACGATGTCGACCTCGTGCCCGTGTCGGCGGAGCCCCCGGGCGAGCGTCTCCGCGTCACTGGAGCTGTTCTCCACGAGGAGGATCCGCCAGGTTGCGGTGGCCGATGGAACCAGTCCGCCCTGCGGCGAGGCTGTCTGAGGCTCCAGCACAGCGGTCGAACGCTGGTTCATCTGTCCCCCTACTCATCGGGCTCGGGTCTCATGACCTAACGTGCCAACGTCACAGAATATATAAACCGCGCCGTCGGTTTGTCAAAGAGTGACCAATGGCCGGAAGCGGTCCGTAATTGGGCCGACAATCAGCCCAATTACGGACATCAAAGGGCATGACATCTCTGGAATCGTCTACAAAAACAGTCCGAACGGTCTCTCTTGGGGAGGCTGCGCCCTGGTGGGCGTGTCAGGCAGACGGCAACGTCCGTACGGAGACGGCGGAGAAGGGCGACGTCAGGACGACAGCGGCGTCGTGAACGTGCAGCGGAACAGCTCGGCGCCACCCTGGTGACCGGTGACCTGCAGGGTTTCCGTTCCCCGCGCCCCGGTCGGGACGGGTATGGCTTCCACGAGGCAGGGGCTGTCGAACTCGGCGTACTGGTGGAAGACGATGCTTCCGCGCGCCGGCAGGAACGGAGCGGGTGCGACCGCCGCGGCGGCGGCCTGGCGGGCCGCCTCGAAGAGCAGCATGCCCGGGATGTGATCGGCCGGGCGCTGGAAGAGAGTGGTGTGCCCGGTGTCCGGGCGGAGCTCCCACAGTCCGTCCACCGGAGTCGGGGAGAGGAGGACGTCCTCGGTACGGGACCGTCCCACGAGGGACGCGTCCGCGGCGGGGGCCTGCGGGCGGTAGGTGACCGGTGTGACACGGCCGCCGCGCAGCCTGCGGTAGACACCGGGGCTGATGAGGCGGGCCTGGCCGCCTCCGGTGGCGACGGTCCGGCCGTCGCGGCGGACCACCCAGCCGACGGTCAGATGTGACAGATTCCGGCCGCGATAGGTCAGATCGGAGAACGTGATCTCCAGGTCGGCCAGGTCCTCGGTGCCACTCACCCCGAACCCTTCCGGGTGGTACACGTACGCGAGCTCGGTGAGCAGGAAGTGGTGGTCGAGCGGGATGCCGTATCCCGCGTGGAGGACCGCCATCGTCGACTGCCGCATGGTTTCCACGATCAGCAGCGGATCGTGCACGCCCCCGTGGAGGGGAGCGAAGAAGGGGTGGCTCGGCGGCCAGCCCGCACGGACGAGGAAACGGTCCTTCGCCAGCTCGGTCCAGCCGATCGCGAACGCGTCCTCCGCCCGGACTCGGTGGCAGAGCTCGAAGGGAGCGGGATTCAGCTCGGTGGTGTCGGGTCGTAAGTAATCGATGACTGCAGCGCTGTGCATGTCCCCCCCCAGGGGTGATCGAATCGGTCGCCCTCGGGCAGTAAAGATACAGACGCCCCGGTTTTTTGTCATGGGGTCTTTCGGCGCCCGGAATATGCGGATGAACTGGTGCAAGAGCGGCGAACGAACGTGGGATCGGCGGGCCGGCCGCCCCGGACCGGACCCAAAACAGGGCGCTTAAGTGCAACGGAAGTCAGGGTTCCTGCAGGGGGCATGCAGCCCGGGGGATGGCAAACGTTCGGCCAATCGGCCAACCTGACACCAGAACCATACCAACGGCGCGGTTTAATAATGGGTAAAGATCTCACACAGGAGCTCTCCGTGACCAAACAGGAACGGGCCGCGCGCACCCGCCACGCGCTGGTCAAGTCGGCAGCGGCGGCGTTCGGCGCGTGCGGATACGCCGAGGCCACGCTGAACATGATCAGTGCCGGAGCGGGGGTGAGCGCCGGTGCGCTGCACTTCCACTTCGAGAACAAGGCGGCCGTGGGCCTGGCCGTCGAAGGGGCCGCCGCCCGGGCCCTGCGGGGGTTGGCCGCCGACGTCTACGCGGCGCGGAAGTCCGGCCTGCAGGCGCTGACGGACACCTCGTACGCGCTGGCCCAGGCACTGAGGACGGACCAGGTGGTGCGGGCCGGCTTCCGGCTCGGCCGCGAGGCCGCCTTCGAAACCTCCTGCGACCTGCGCGGGGAGTGGCGCCGGCACGTCGGACTGCTGCTCGCCGAGGCCGCCGAGGAGGGGACCCTGCTGCCGGGGGTGAGCCTGCGGGACGCGGTCGCCGTGGTGGTGGCCGCGACCACCGGACTGGAGGTGCTGGGCCGGGACGATCCCGAGTGGATCTCCCACCGCTCCCTGACGGGGTTCTGGCGGGTGGTCCTGCCCTGCCTGGCGGCCCCGGAGGCGCTGGACGTCCTGGGGGCGGGGGCGGGGCCGCCAGGGCCGGGTCCGGGTCCGGGCATCGGGTGGAGCCGCGACTCCCTGAGCCGGGCGGGCCGACGGGGGTGCGGACTGCCTCATCCCTCACCCTGAGGAGTTGAAAAACAGACCAGACGGTTTGATATGCTGGTTTATGTCACCTCGCGTCAGGCGGGACCGTGAGTCGCTTCAGTCGCTCCACGGACGCCTGGCGGGAGGGGCTCCGGTCGGCAGCGACTGAAGGAAAAGCGACCCAGCCGGTTCGGTCGCTGCTTCAGTCGCTGGGTATTCCTGCAGGTCAGACGGGGTACAGGGGCCAGGCAGCGACTCAAGCGACTCAAGTTCCGGTATATGAAGACATTCGCGTGCGCGCATTCGTGTCATAGATAGGAGCCTTCAGTCGCTTCAGTCGCTGTTTGATCTTTTCTACCGGCTCTGACCTGCGCTTTTTCCACAGCGACTGAAGCAGCGACCGAAAGTCCTCGGTCGCTTTCCGCAGGACGTTCCGTCGCTGCTCGGTCGCTACCGGTCGCTGCACCCTGCTCCTGGCAGGAAGAAGGGGGTGGGGTGCGGCGGGCGGGCGGGGACGCCCCGGCACAGGCCCACTTCCCTGCGGGACTTCCCGTCAAGACCGCCGTCACCCGTTCGCCACGCCGGTCCGGTCCGTCCGCTTTGGCACGTCGTCCGCTAGGGTGTGACGGCCCCATAGTTGAGTTTGAGTCGCTTCGGTCGCTGTTGGAGTTGGACATGCCCTCTGAGCTGCAGGTTTCGTGCAGCGACTCATGGGCCGTTCCCGACTCGTGGACCGTCTCCGTCGCTGTCGCGGGGTTCCTCTCCCTTGCCGCCGACCGGCGGGTGGCCATATGACGGCCGTCTCCGCCACTCCCGCCCCGCAGGCCGTGGCCCGCTGGTGCGCCGAGCAGGGCTGGCCGGTGCATCCGCTCGCGCCGATGCTCAAGACCCCGCCCAAGAACTGCGTGCTGTGCCGCGCCGACGGTCACCGCGCCGCGGGATGCCCGTGCATCCCGGTCGGGCGCTGGTGCCACGGCTTCCACGCGGCCACCACCGACCCGGCGCGCATCGATACCTGGTGGGGGCCCAATCCGGGCTTCGGCGTCGGGGTGGCCACCGGCCCGGCCGGCCTCGTGGTCATCGACGTGGACGCGCACGGCGGCGAAGTCCCGCCCAGGGACCGGATCCTGCCGGGCATCGGCATCGCCGACTCCGTGGACCTGACGGGTCTTGCCAACGGCTTCCACACCCTCGGCGTGCTGGCGGCACTGCGCGGAGCCCCCAACCCGGCGGCGGACGAGAACACCCTGCGGGTCCGGACCCCGTCCGGCGGACTGCACCTGTGGTACCGGGCCGGTACGGGGCGCACCTGGCTGTGCTCCACCGGGTCCAGCCGCGGCCGGGCCCTGGCCTGGCAGGTCGACGTACGGGGCGAGGGTGGGTACATCGTCGCGCCCGGCACGGTGACCGAGGCCGGCAGGTACGAGGCCGTCGGCCCCTGCCGGACCCCCGGAGAGCTCCCGGACTGGCTGGCCGGGGAGTTGATCCGTACGGGGCACCTGGCGCCCGCAGAGCCCCCGCCAGGAACCTCCCAGGCGGCGGGACGGTCCTCTGCGGCCGCCTCCCGGCCCGTGACGCCCTCCCGTGCCCGGCAGGCCGTCCAGGCAGCCGGAGGAGGCCGGGAGCGGGCTGTCGTCGTCCTGAGCACCGTCCTGGCCGAAGTCGCGGAGTGCGGACGGCAGTCCGCGGGAGCCGGTTTCTCGGAGAAGCTCAACCGGGCCGCGTACACGGTGGGCGGACTGGTCGCCGCCGGGCACCTGGGGGCCGCCGAGGGCGAGCGCGCCCTGCAGGACGTCGCCGACCACGTACGCCCGGGCCAGCAGGCGCGGGCCCGGCAGATCATCGCTGGCGGCATGACGGCGGGTCAGAGCAGGCCCCTGTACACCGGAGGCCGCCGATGACGCAGCCTCCGTTCGACTTCGAGGGGTTCGACACCTTCGACGGTTTCGAGGGGTTCAAAAGCCGCGACGGTTTCGAGAACCGCGACGGTTTCGGCGACCGGGCGGGCACGGTGCCGGGGCCCGGTACCGGTCCGGCCGTGAGTCCGGCGGCGAGTCCGCCAGCCGGTCCGGCCGCGGGTCCGGCACCCGCCGCTCCCCCGGGCCCGGGGACCTTCCCGCAGGGGGACTTCGACCCGGTGGCCGTCGCCCGGCAGATCCTCGCGGCCGGACCCTCACCGCTGCCCGCTCAGCCCCAGCCGGGCGGCTTCCCCCAGGCGACCGTCGACGGGCTGCTCCCGGACAGCCTCACGGACCGCGGCAACGCCAAGTTGTTCGTCCGCCTCTACGGACGGGATTACCGGCACGTGCCGGGCCTCGGCTGGTACAAGTGGGCCGGGCACCGCTGGGAGCTCGACGAGGACGACACCGTCGTCTGGGCGGCCGGCGAGATGGCCGAGCAGCTGTCGGTGCACGACCCGAGCGGCGAGTACACCACCACCAGCCTGCGCCAGCACCGCCGCCGGGCACTCTCCACGGCCGGCATGAAGGCCATGCTGCTGCAGGCCAAGTCGGCACCCGGCATGGTCCTCAACGCCACCCAGCTGGACGCCGACCCGTACGCGCTCTGCACTCCGCGCGGGGTGGTGGACCTCCGTACCGGTCTGATGAGCGCACCGGACCCGGGGAAGCACTACCACTCGCGGGCCACCTCGGTCGCGCCCGAGCCCATCCCGATCCGGCGGTGGGAGTCGTTCCTCCGGGACACCTTCGGCGAGGACGCCGAAGGCGCGGAGATGATCAGCTTCCTGCACCTGCTGCTCGGGTACTCCATCACCGGCGACGTCGGCGCGCAGATCATGCCCTTCCTGTACGGCCTGGGCAAGAACGGCAAGTCCGTCCTCCTCGACGTCATGGTGAAGCTGCTGGGCGACTACGCCGACGCGGCCCCGCCCGGCTTCCTGATGGCCAAGCCCTTCGAGGGGCACCCGACCGACCTCGCCGAACTGCACGGCCGGCGGGTCATCGTCTGCTCCGAGCTCAAGCCGGGCGACCGTTTCGACGAGGCGCGGGTCAAGCTGCTCACGGGTGGCGACCGGATCAAGGCCCGCCGGATGCGGCAGGACTTCTTCTCCTTCGACCCGACGCACAAGCTGTGGCTGCTGGGCAACCACCGGCCCGAGGTGGGTACCGGAGGCTTCGCCTTCTGGCGGAGAATGCGGCTGATTCCGTTCGAACGGGTGGTCCCGGACCACCGGAAGGTCGACAATCTGGCCGATGCGCTGGTACAGGAGGAGGGGCCGGGAATTCTCGCCTGGCTGATCGACGGCGCCCGCCGTTACCTGGGCGGCGAGAAGGACCTGACCGGACCGGGGAGGGTACGCATCGCGACGACCGCGTACGCGGAGACCGAGGATCACATGGGCCGTTTCATCGGCGAGGCGTGCGCCCTCGGGCCCGAACTGCGCGCGGAACAAAGCCGTATGTACCAGGCGTACCGCCAGTGGTGCATCGACGAGGGGGCGAACCCCGTGACCTCCCGCGCATTCGCGGCCCGGGTCCGGGAAACAGTGGGCATGACCAGCCCGAAGCAGATGCTGACGTCCAATCAGCGCAAGTACTACCCCGGGATCGGCCTGCTGGCCGACGAGGGTGAGGAGGATGTCCGGTGAGCGCCCTCATCGAGCCCCAGCAGATCGCTCACGAATCGGAAATCATCTGGCTGGAACCGATCGAAGAGCTGGACTACGTGCGCCAGTCCCTCGACCGGCTCCAGAGCCGCCGCGGCCGTCCGCCGTACCACCGGGACGGCAGGATGGTCGGCTACGCCACCCTCTCCTCCACGGCCAAGGCGTCCCGGGTCTCCGGCACGTTCCTGCGCCGCGTCTTCTGGCTGCTCCCCCACGACCGGGACCAGCAGCCCGCCGGCAGTTACGCCTCCAGCTCCCCGTCGGAGGCGATCGACCCGCGGACGCTGGCGCCGGGTGTGACGGGCCACAAGACCCAGCGCTCGGCCGGCCCCCCGTCCCCGGCGATGCGCGAACTCGGAATAACGCTCCCGGAACACTGACCCGCCCGTACCGCTCCCACCGCCCCACCGCCCCACGGCTCCCGCCCCGCCCCGGACGAGTCACCCCGAGCCAACCCCGAGCGCAGGGCCGCGCTCGGCACGCTGGCGGCCCCGAGCAGACATCCCGGCCGCCGCCCGGCGGCGACGCAGCCGGAAACCTCCCCGGCCACAGCACGAGCCCTGGACAATGGGGCCATGCGCATTCGAGAGGTCCGGATCGAAGAACTGCCCTTGCTCCAGGACATCGAGAGAGCGGCCGGACGGTGCTTCCGCGACGTCGACATGCCCGAGATCGCAGACGACGATCCGCTGCCGCTCGATGAACTCGCCCGGTACCAGCGGGCGGGGCTGGCCTGGGTGGCGGTCGACGAGGACGATGCTCCCGTGGCCTATCTCATCGCGGACCATGTTGACGGCCACCTGCACATCGAACAGGTGTCGGTGCACCCTGACAACGCACGCAGGGGCATCGGGCGGTCGCTGCTGGATCACCTCGCCGAGCGAGCGGCAGCCCACGGCGTTCTCACCCTGACCCTCACGACGTTCGCCGACGTGCCGTGGAACGCTCCCTACTACGCGCGCTGCGGCTTCCAGCTGCTCGACGACGACATGCTCGGCCCGGGTCTGCGGGACATCCGTGCCCAGGAAGCGGCCCATGGCCTGGACAGATGGCCGCGGGTGTTCATGCACCGAGCCGTGTGAACGGGCCGTGCAACCCGACTTCGGCGAAGTAGGAGGCCGCCGTCTCGTCGAGGTTCGCCGGTGATGTCGAGGCGTTCTCGGCCATGCTGCGGTTCCTTCGCTGATTGAGGCGATGAGTCCAGCATGCGCCCTGGGCAGAGGCAGTGGCTTGAACGCTCGTGCGGGACAGAGGGGAGCTGACGTCTTCCGGATCCCGTTCTTCAAAACCGGGTTTTGAAGAACGGGCTCAGTTCCAGTCGGCGTCCACGTAGCCGAGCCGGCGGTTCATCGCGATGGCGGTGGTGTTGCCCGGGTGGTGGACGGTGCGGATCGTGTTCACCCGGCAGAGGTGGGCGAAGCCCATGCCGTACGTCTTCATCGCGAGGGAGATGCCGCGGCCGCGGTAGTCGCGGCGGACGCCGGTCATCTCGACGAAGACGAAGCCTTCCGAGCGCCGGTCCGAGGACATCGACAGGCCGCACCACATGTCCCCGTCAATGGCGATCACCACACCACGCGGGTCAAACGAGGGCGTCTCGATCCGCTGGGCCAGATACTCGTCGAACGTGTAGAAGGCGCCGCGGCCCGGTATGTCGGCGGAGCACTCCTTGTTCAGCTCGTAGACCGCCCGGCGGTTCGCCGCCGTATCGCCCAGATCTGCCAGTGTGGTGAACCGGATCCCCGCCTCCCGGCAGCGCTCCGCGTACGTCGCGAAGCGCGAGGCATCAAAGGTCTTCACGTCGAGTTCCAGCTTTACCCACGTGTGGTCCGGCACTTCGTACTCCCTCCCGGTCCGTCCCCACGGACGGCACCCACCGGTTCAGCCTCGCATGACCATGATCACCAAAACCCGGGTTTGAAGCCCGTGGGGAGGGATGGGGTGAAACCGGTGTGCCGTTCGCCGGACATACGGACGTTTTGCAAGATCATCAAAACCGGGTTTTGAACTCCGGTGTGGATTCGGTGGTGTGAGATTCCGGCAAAAGCTCTTGACGTGCAATGCTGTCCCGGTCCGCTAGTACCGGCCCTCATGTGGTCGGGAAGCACACGGAATCTACGGAGTACCAACTCATGGCACGCATCACTGCCGTCATCAACCGCAAGGGCGGAGTCGGCAAATCGACTCTCACCGTCAACGTGGCCGCCGTCGCGGCCGAGGTCCTCGGTGAAGCCCCTCCCGGAGAGCCCGACTACGTCGTCGCCGTTTCGAGCGACCCGCAGGGCTCGGCGACCTGGTGGTCCGAGCGGGTCGGCGACGACCTGCCGTTCTCCTTCATCCAGACCAAGTCGCGCAAGGACCTCACCTACTTCCCCGACCTCAAGAAGACCCGCAAGGTCAAGCACGCGTTCATCGACACCCCCGGCTGGATGGACCTGCCGGAGGACGAGCTCGGCCGGGCCGGCGACCCGTTCGGTGACAGCGCGGCAGCCGACGCGATGCGGGCCGTGCTCGCCAACGCCGACGACCTGATCATCCCGGTGGAGCCGGAGCCGCTCGGCTTCATCCCGACCCAGACCACCATCGAAGAGGTCGTCAAGCCGCTCGGCCTGCCGTACTGGGTGGTGATCAACAACTGGGACCCGCGGGACGGCATCGCGGACCTGGAGGACACCCGGGCGTTCATCGAGGGCAGCGGCTGGAACCTCGCCAACACCGTGATCCGGCACTACAAGGTGCACGCCCGGGCCGCGGTGGAGGGCACCGTCGTCACCCGCTACAAGAAGAACCGGGTCGCGATGGAGGCCCGTGAGGACTTCTACAAGCTCGCCCTCGAGATCGGGGCGGGGGCCAAGCGCCGATGAGCAAGCGCACCAACTTCGCGAGCCTGATCGGGGAGAAGTCCTCCGCCTCCGCCTCGTCCGCGGAGCCGGAGGCGAAGGCCCCGCCGACCAGTGCGCTGATGCACACCGTCGTCGGCAACCCGGGCAACCCGCGCCGGGAGGGTGAGTACAGCACCAGCGACCCGGGCTTCGAGGAGCTGATGGTCACCCTCAAGGAGGTGGGCCAGCTCCAGCCGGTGGTCGTGGTCTCCCGCGAGGTCTTCCTGCGGCTCAAGCCGGAGCACACCAAGGCGGTCGGCAGCGCGGACTGGGTCGTGGTGAACGGCAACCGCCGTTTCGCCGCTGCCCGTCAGCTCGGCTGGACCCGGATCGACATCAAGGTGCAGGACCACCTCGGTGACGGCAAGGGGCTGCTCGACGAAGCGGTCATCATCGAGAACATCCACCGCAAGGCGATCGAGCCGTGCAAGGAGGCCGCGTTCCTGCAGGGCCTGGTGGAGAGGTACGGCTCCCAGGACAAGGTCGCGTCACGCATCGGCAAGTCGCAGATGTACGTGTCGCACCGCCTTTCCCTGCTGCGGCTCGCCCCCGAACTGCAGCGGCGGGTGGACGCCGGGGTGTTCAAGCTGAAGGCGGCACGCGAGCTGGCCGCCCGTACGGCCGACCACGAGGAGCAGCGGGCCCAGTTCGCCGAGCTCCAGCGCCAGGCGGAGCTGCCGAAGACCAAGCCGGCGCCGGCCGCCGCCACTTCCCCGGCCGAGGCCGCCCCGGCGGCCGGGCCGACCGCCACTTTCCCGGTTCCGGCACCGGCACCGGTACCGACGCCGGTTCCGGAACCGGCCGCGGCCGGGTCCGCGGAGCAGCCGGCTGCTGCCGCGACGCCCGCCGCCCCGGCCACTCCCCCGGTGCCCGTGACTCCGGCTGCTCCGGCTGCTCCCGTACCGGCGGCGGTGCCCGAGCAGGTGTCGGCACCGGTGGTCAAGCCCCGGAGCGAGACTCCGGGGCCGGAGCCCGTGCTGCCCGGTGTGGTCCCGATACTCCCCCTGCTGGCCGAGCTGCTGGAGACGGCCGACCGGCCGGAAGACCTGGTCGCGGGGCTTGAGGAGCTGACGGACGGCGACTACCGGCGGCGGCTGGCCGAACTGCTGCTGGACCAGCTGTAGGGGTTCCAGAAGCTGTAACCGGCACACAGTTCAAAACCGGGTTTTGAAAAACGGCGGCCCGCCGCCTCCGGAGCACCCGCTCCGGAGGCGGCGGGCCGCCGCTCGTTGTGCCCTCTCCCCCGCCCGGTTTCAAAACCGGGTTTTGAAACCGAGGCGCCGGACCGCCTCCGGGACTGCCGCCCTTCGGGGGTCTCCGGCTTGTTCCCGGACCGCCCCTCGTACCGGCAGCATCCGGCGGTCTTTCAAAACCCGGTTTTGAAGTCGTCGCACCGGATCGCTCCCGGACAGCCTCGGACCGCCCCTCGTACGGCTGCCCCGCCGGTTTTTCAAAACCGGGTTTTGAAGAACCGGTCCGGCACCGCAGTCAGTACGCCCGCCAGTGGGATGTTCCGGTAGGCCAGTTCGATGTACGAGGCGCGCGCGAGCGCAGTGAACCCCGCCTGGGTGTCCGGATGGGGACTGGAGGGTTCGACCAGCCGGAACCCGTGCGCCGTGAACCGTTCGGCCCACACCCGAAGCGGCTCGTGCCGCTCGTACCGGTCCTCGTCCGCGGCTCCGATGACGTTCTGGATCTCCCGGCCGAAGAACTGCTTCATCGCGCTCTTCTCCGGGGCGGTCGCGCCGGTGCTGTCGATCGCCCGGAAGAGGGTCCCGTAGTGGTGCCAGGAGTTCGCGAAGCGGGCCGACAAGGGGACGTTGTGGTGGTCCGAGTCCGCCTCGCACAGGGCGACCGCATCCGGTTCGAGGCTCCGAAGCCGCCGGAAGAGGGCGGCACGGGTGTCCTCGCCCGCAACGTCGCGCATGTGGTGCAGCGCGAAGGATGCCGTCACCAGCAGCGGGCGCGGGGAGCGCCGCACCAGCTCCCACACCGTCGCGTCCAGGTCCTCGGTGGCGGCCCGGACCGGATGGAACGTCACCGCGGTGCCGGCCCGGTCGCCGGCGGAACGGAGCGCGGCCGCCGCGGTGTCGAGGCTCTCCCCCGCCACGTCGACTCCGATCACGGTCAGGGAGCGCACGTGCGGGGCTCGGGCCAGAAGGTCGCATTCCTGGCGCCCTTTGCCGATCCCGAGCCCCAGGACCGTCGCCGACGAGCGGCCCCGGAGGAAGGGCAGCAGGTTGTCGTCGGCCAGCCGGGCCGCGCGCAGGAGGGGCAGATGCCGGCCCAGCACGGCGAACAGGTCGATCTGCGCGACCTCCTCCTTCCTCAGGTAGAGGTTGCCCTGCCCCGCCGCACCCAGCCGTGCCTCGAAGCCCGCCAGGTAGTGGTCCAGCAGGAGGGGATCGTCCACGGGAACCTCCCGGACCTGCTTGAGGGCGCGGGCCGACGCCTCAAGGTCCCCGGCTTCCGCCGCTGCCGCGGCCACGGCCAGCAGGGTGTACACCTCTCCCCCACCGCGGAACCCGTCCTCAGAGCTCATCGCGAAACACCCTTCCGTTGCGGTCACCGGGTCGAAGGGGCCGGTCCGACCGCCGTCGGATCCGGCCCCCTCCGAGCATGACCGCCGGAGGCGCACGCGCATGCGCTGACAGGCCCTCCGGTCAGCGAGTGGTCACCGCCGGCGGCATCCCTGTCATGGATGCGTTCCGGCAGAACCTGCGGTCCCGCTCCGCCATCCGTGCCCGCGGACCGGCCGAGCGCAGGACGACGTCCAGGACCCGGTCGGGATCCGCGGCGTAGCTGTTGCTGAACCAGGCCATGTTCGCCTCGACCACCGCCCACCGGTCGGCGGTGCCGTGCTCGGGTGTGGCCAGGAGTCCGATGTCCACCACCACCGCGCTGGGCAGGCCGCTGCCGCAGGTGGCCAGGAGTCCGTCGGCGAACTCCAGGACGGCGCCTTCATGGCGGTGCCCGGCCAGTGGCTCGGCGTCGAGACGGCCGAAGGTGGCGTACTGCGAACCCGTGCGGACCTCGCCGTCCAGGACGTACAGCCGGAACTCCGCTGCCCAGGTCACCACATCGCTGATCTGTACCGGCACCTCCGGTGACAGCTCCGGCCCGGTCGGCAGGGAACCACCGCCGGCGTACACGGCGGCCGGGAAGCTCTTGTCCGTGGGCGGCTTGACGAATGCGGGTCGGGACAGACGGCGTGCCTCGCCCAGGGTCGTCAAGGCGATGCGCCGTCCGGTGTACTCATGGGGCAAGGTGGTCAGCCAGTCGTCGGACGGCTCCAGGAGCGCGACCCCAAGGGCATCCACGACGCGTGCCGCGAAAGCGGGACCGCCGTAGTAGTGGCCACCGCGCCTCCCGGTGGCGGTGCCCGCACCGCCATGGGCGGGAAGTACTTCCACGTACATTCCCCGCCGGTGCGCCGACGCCGAGAGCAGCTCGGACGTAGAGGTGTACTGCGGCGCCAGCGCCAGGAATCCATGCTCCGTCATGAAGGCTGAGGATGCCACCGATTGCGACTGAGCGCTTCAGTTGGCGAGTTGGGCAGCTCGCTCGGAAGCCATCGCCGGGAGCGGCCGCCAACTGACGGGGACGTCGCGCATGACCAGAGCGCAGTCCAGGGTCGCACTCCCCGGAGGGAAGAGGTCCGGATCGTCGAAGAAGGACGATACGGCGGAGCGAACCCGGCAGGCCTCCACGTGCCAGGCATCGGTCTGTAGTTCCATGCCGTCCAGGTGGCGGCCGGAGCTGGTGGCCGAGAAGCCCTTCGCCCCGCCCCGGAAGAAGCGGGAAGCCTCGGCGAGATCGGCGAACAGCGTACTGCCCCGCAGCTCGTCGGACAGCTCGACGGTGACATCAACCCGGGTGTCACCGTCCCGCGTGGCCAGCGCGACGCTCATCTGACCGGGCGTCTCGTGCACCTCGAAGTCGGCGCGACCGTGTTCGCCGGGAAAGAGGCGGCCTCCGGCCCAGGCGTTGAGCCGCGAGGCCGTGTCGCGCCTCGGGATGTACACGCCGGTCTCGACGCCGTCCGGCCCGTCCCACTCGACGGCGATGCGGTGCGCCGCGTTCTCGCTCCGCAGTCCGAGGAACCTGGGCGTCCAGGCGGGCCGGACACTCCCCAGCCGCAGCAGGCAGATGCCCGCGACCGCGTGGCCGTGCACCAGTTGCGGGCGAAGTGGCGCGGGAAGCAGGCGTTCCGCGACGTCCGGGTCGACTCGGTAGTTCACCAGCAGCCGTCGTTCAACGACACTGGACAGTCGTGGCTGCCTCATGATCCCTCGTTCTGCGCCCTGCGGCGCCATGTGGTGTGGCGGAGCACGATCTGCTCGGGGCAGACGGCGCTGAGGAACCGGCCGATGGAGGCGGCCAGGCGATCCTCGGCCAGTGCGTAGAGAATCCGGTTCCCCTCCCGTCGCTCGGTGACCAGTCCGGCTCCCTTGAGCACGCCGAGATGCCGTGAGATGGAGGGCGCGCTGATCGCGAACCTGGCGGCGATCTCACCTGCCGCGAGCTCGCCGCCCCTGAGGTCCTCAAGGATCTGGCGCCTCGTCGGGTCGGCGAGGGCACGGAAGGCTCCCGCCTCATCCTGAGCTTCTGTCATGCCAGGTATTTAACAAGTTAGCTAAACATCGAACAAGGGGCGCGGTCGGTCACACCGATCCGGCCGAAGGGTCCGCAGCACTGGTCTAGAAGCTGAAGTCCACGTAGTCGATGTCGGTGAACTCGACCAGCAGTCCCTGGGCGCGGGCGCCGCTGTCCTTGAAGTACAGCTCCTGCAGGCCTTCGGCGGCGATGTGCCGGAGCCGGTCCTCGGTGGCCCCGGACTGCTGGGCGGCGAAGAGGCGTTCGGCGTACTCCGGGGGCAGGTGCTGGGTGATGCGGCGCACGCGGCTGTCGTCGGTGCTGCCCGGGGCCGCGGTGAAGCCGAACCGGGCGCGGGTCTCGATGACCAGGCCGGTGGTACGGGCGGCCTGGTCGCGGGCCCGCTTGCGGACCAGCGGCTGCCAGCGACGCCGGACCTCGGTCTCCAGGCGGGCCGCGAGCGCCGGCTTGGGCTGCCTCAGCTGGTCCTTGACGTAGCGCTCGACGGTGCGCTGGGAGATGCCGAGGAGCGTGGCGGCCGCCCGGGTCGACTTGAGCTGTCGTACGAGGAACCGCATCCGTGCGCCGGCCGACCTGGGGATCGGCCGGGTGAAGTGCTGCTCGTCGGCTCGGGTGAGGCTGTCGCTGATCTCTGCCATGGGTGTCCGTTACTCCCCGTCGGCCGCGGCGTCGTGGCCCTTGATGTGCCGGGCCGGATTGTGGCCCTCGTCGAGCAGTTGGACCGCCCACAGCATCGGCTGGGTGCCCTCGTGCTTGACCATGCCCGGGCTGACGCCGAGCCGGAACCCGCCGGGCAGCGGCTTGCCCTCGGGGGTCCGCGGGAGGAAGTCGAGCGGGCTCGGGCCGTCGGACAGGTAGACCGCGCAGTCGGAGAGGACCGCGACGGGGTACAGACCGGCGGCGGTGGCCAGCTTGTTCATCTTGCGGTGCATGTTGACCCGGGCCGTGGAGATCACGGCGGCGCGGATGTCGGGGCGCCAGGTGGGCCGTTCCAGTGCGGGCCAGGATTCGCCCGGCCGGTACGCGGCGCCCTGCGGGCGTTCCCGCAGCTTGCCGATGCCGCCCTTGACGGTGGCCTTGATCGCGGAGAGGAGGGCGGCCCGGACCGGGTCCTTCGCCTTGTGGATCTCCATGGCGTGCAGGAAACCGGCTTCCGACAGCTCGGTGGTCACCCCGAGGTCGGCCATGGTGGCCAGGTACGCGTCGCGCAGTCGCCCGTACCAGGGGTCCAGGTACGCGCCGTGCTCGGGGCGGACCCAGGCGTCGAGGGGGCGGACCTCGTGACCGAGCTCGACGGCGTAGGCGAGGGTCGGGGTCGCGTACCAGGCCGGGCCGGTGGGCGGCCGCCCGTCCGGGGTGAAGGGACTGGGCAGCCGGGGGTCGAGTTCGATGCCGGAAAGGTCGGCCAGCCAGCACCCGGGGAGCTTCGGGTTCAAAACCGGGTTTTGAAGATGAACGGCGGGACCGGTGCCGACGGTGAGCCGGTTGGCAGCGGCGGCGAAGGCCATGTTGACGTCGATGCCGACCGCGTGGGTGCGCGCGCACTCGGCGTCCGTGAGGAGTTCGGGGTCCCGGATCCAGTCGTACGCCTCCTCGTCGAGCACCTCGTCGGACGTACGCCGGTGGCCGCGCGGGTACAGCGCGGCGACGACCGGGTGCTCGTCCGGGGCCTCCGGAGGGGCCGGGTCGACCGCACGGGTGAGGGAGCCGGGAACGGCGGCCGGCACCCAGGCACCTGTCTCGGGGTCCTTGGCCGCCCGGGTGGGCGGCCGCAGGGCAGTCATCAGCTCCAGGCCGGTGACCGCGGTGGAACCGCGCGGGGTCAGGACCCGGGTGGCGTACGTGGTGAGCACGTCGGCGAGCTCGGGCGCGGGCAGTTCGGCGGTGTGCTCGCCCCAGGCGCGGGGGTCGAGCGCCCCCCAGGGGAGCACGGCGAGCTGTACGCACTGCCGGCCGGTGGTGGGGGAGGCGGGCCGGTAGATGCGCGGCCACGGGCCGAAACCGCGCTGGGTCAGCTTCCATTTGGCCTTGGCCAGCTGCCTGACGACCGGGTGGTCGTCCGGGAGGCGCAGGCCGCGGCGGTCCTCCAGGACGAGGGGCAGGTCGAGGGCCTCGGTGGCGGCCTCGGTGAGCACGAGCAGTGGGTCGCCGTCCCGGCCGTTGGGATGCAGGCGGGGCGACCGGAGGCCGGCCTCGGTGAGCGCCCAGGTGAGGAGGGCGGGGAGATCGGCGGCCGGATGCTGGAGGATCAGCCCGCCGGCGGCGTGGGCCTGCCCGGTGCCGTCGAGCACGGCGAGTGGCCCGTGCCCCTGCGGGGCAGCGGGAGTTTCCGCGCGCCGGCCCCGGCCGCGCGTGGCCTCGGCCCGGAGGGTTCCGGCCCGGGGGGCGGGGCCGGGAGTGGCCGCCGGCACCGGCGGAACGGTCGTTCCTGCGGGGGCGGGAGCCTGGGTCGGTGCCGGTGCCGGTGCCGGTGCCGGTGCCGAGGCCGGGGCCTGGGCGGTGGCCGCGTGTACGGAGGCCTGCGCGGAGGCTGCCCCGGCGGCTCGTTCCGGCTGCGTGGCCGGAGCAGCCGCGTGTGCGGGCTCGGCCGGACGCGCGTGCTCAGGCTCCGGCTCGGCCGGGGGAGCGGTGGAGTGCGGGGGAGTGGTCGCGGCCGCGGCCGCGGGAGTCGGCTCCGGCTCGGACTCGGGCTCGGAACCCGCCCCCGACTCGCGCTCCGGGTCAGTCGGGTGGAGGTCGGCCAGGCCGTCCAGCAGGCGCAGGTAGGCGGCCCGCTTCGGCGGTCGCGGGTCCGTACGGCCGGACTCCCAGGAGGTCACCGTCTCCCGCCGTACGGAGAGGGCCCGCGCTACCTGGTCCTGGCTGAGACCGGCAGCCTCCCGCAGCCGCTTGCGCTCCTCCGGCGCAGGCAGCGCGTCCTTGCCCGCGGTCTGGGCCAGCAGCGCGTCGACCGCCGCGAACAGGGTGTCTTGCTCGTGGTGCATGGGGACCTCCAGGGCGAGCCTAGGCCAATCGCACCTCAGAACGCACACGGAACACACAGGGCGGGCTCGATGGTCATATAAAAAAACCAGTCACCTGGTATGTTCCTCATCGCAGGCATGCGATCCGAGGGGGATGCGATGGCGACGCCGGAGAAGACGACGGCAGGGCTGGGCACGGCGGAGCGGGTGTTGGTCACGGGCGGGGCCGGGTTCGTCGGCACGCACGTGGTCGAACGACTGGCCGCGCAGGGAGTGCCGCTGCGGGTGCTGGTGCGTGACCGGGGGCTTCCACCGCTGCCCGGCGCAGAGGTCGTACAGGGCGATCTGACGAACCCCGAGACCCTGCGCGGGCTCTGCGAGGGCACGGGCACGCTGCTGCACCTGGCGGCGCGGATCGGTGGCTCAGAGGAGGACTGCCGGGCCGTCAACGAGACCGGCACGCGGGCCCTGCTCGCCGAGGCGGAGCGGGCGGGGGTGCGCCGGATCGTGCAGCTCGGGACGGCGGCCGTGTACCGCAACGGTGCGCACCGGGGCGCGGCGGAGGGCGAACTGCCCGAAGAGCCGGGCTCGGTGACCAGCGCCACCCGGCTGGCGGGGGAGCGGCTCGTACTGGCCGCGGGCGGGACCGTCGTACGGCCGCACCTGGTGTACGGCCGTGGCGACCGCTGGGTGGTGCCCGAGCTGGTACGGATGCTCAGGCGACTGCCGTACTGGGTGGACGGCGGCCGGGCCCGGATGTCCATGATCTCGGTGGACGCGCTGGCAGGGGCCCTGGCGGAACTCGCCGTACGGAGCGACGGGAGGGGCGACGGGACGGGCGGGCGGGTGCTGCACGCAGCCCACCCCGAACCGGTGACCGCGCGGGAGGTGGTGGAGACGATCGCCGGCGCACTCGGCCTGGCCCTGCCCACGGGCGACACCGACCTGACGGGCGCGCTGGAACTGCTCGGTGCCGCAGCGGATGCGGATGCGGGAGTGGGGGAGGGGGAGGGGGAGGGCGACCGGGAGCGCGCCGCCCGGACCGCCAGGCTGCGCCGGCTGCTGTCCCTCCTGGCCGTCGACCACTGGTACGACGGCAGCAAGCTGTGGAGCGAACTGGAGACACCGCCGGGCCCGCGCTTCACGGAGGGGTTCGGGACGTACGCGCCCTGGTACGGCCCTGAAGTCCTGCCTCGGACACCAGCCACGAGGTAGCCCGGTGCCGCACGAGCCCGATGACGTCGACTACCACGCCCGCCAGGGCCGTTCCCGGCGCCTCTCGCTGTCCGCCGACGGCTCGCGGAGCACCAGTGCACGACTGGGTTGGTCAACAGGCTCTTGCCGTCGGCGAACCGCGGACCGTATGTCCCAGGGGCCCGCCCCTGGACCCCGCCAGCGCCTGGCCGCGCTGGACCGGCCGTGGCATGGGGGGCTGCTCGCCCCCCAGACCCCCTCGCCAGGCGCTGAGGCGCCCTGGACCCGCCCACCCTCATGCCCTGCCCCGGCTCCCTGACGGTCGCCGGTGCACCGCTCGGGCGCTGGGCGCCCTCCCTGGGCACGAGGGACTGCGACGGACATGGCTGATGAGGTCACGCGGCCGGGGATGGGGGCGTCCCCGGCCGGTCGGCAGCAGGACCGCCCGGGGTGCAGGTGCGTCGGCTGATGTGCTCGGGGGATGTGTTCGTCGCGCGCACCAAGCCTGCCGGTGCGTCAGAGAACGTGTGGCCCAGGTGTCCTGATGCCCACATGAATCCATCACTCCACGACTCCACGACTCCATGAGTCCGTCGGTTCCGCGTTCGGCTCGCGGACCGGGGCGGGTTGCTCTTTGGTAAGAGGGCGCGGCCGGAATATGGCCTCTGACCTGCGGTTTTCTTTAAGCGAATGTGTCCCCCAGGACACATTCGGGCCTGCGAAATGTGTACCTGGCGAGCACATTTCGCGGAAAACTCAAGCAGGCGTGGAGTTTTCGGCGGCGGCCAGGGGCCTCGCGTCGCCGCAGGTCAGAGGGTTGCTGCTGTGGGCCCGCGAGGGGGTGCGCTCCCGAGTGGGCCTCTCGAAATGTGCGCTCATCGCGACAACAGAAATCAAGCAGGCGTGGACTTCCGGCTCTTCGAGCTCGGAAAACTTCACGTACCGTGGACTTTTGGCGCCGTGTTCGAACGCGGCCGGGATCCGGGGGCTCCTTCGGCGAGCCGCCCGGGCAAAAGACAAGCACACGTTGATTTTTTGGATAGTCTCGGACTGCCTGAGTAGCAAGGGGGTCCTGTGACATCTGATCCGCCCGCACGTCGTCGACACAGCGGGCACCGCCCCGTACCCGCCGTACCCGCACCCGCAGCCGCGGGGGACGACGCCGAGTTCGGGGACATCCTGGCGGTGCTCGGCCGGCAGTTGGGGGAGCAGGTGGCGCAGACCACCGACCCCGGCGGCCGCCGTCGCCTCACCGGAGTCCATTTCGAGTACGCGGCGGACCCCAGAGCCGTCCACGACATGGCCGGAGACTCCGGCTACAGCCTGGCCAGCAACTGGTTCACGCAGCTGCTGGCGCAGCTGGCCGTCGCGAACAGCATCACCAAGTCCCAGCTGTGCGTCTTCCTGTTCGTGGCCGGGGGACAGCTGCCGGGCACCGGCGTCGCCCAGTACACGCAGCAGGAGATCACGGACGGGCTGAACAGGATCGCCGCGCGCAAGGGCGGCAAGATGATCACGCGTTCCACGGTCAACCGTGCCGTGCAGGCCCTCTGCGGCTACAAGTGGGTGGAGCAGGTCGGCAACGGCCGGATCCAG
This sequence comes from Streptomyces sp. NPDC048603, assembly GCF_043199475.1. Lineage (NCBI taxonomy): Bacteria > Bacillati > Actinomycetota > Actinomycetes > Kitasatosporales > Streptomycetaceae > Streptomyces > Streptomyces sp. NPDC048603. The sequence goes on from NZ_JBICVY010000009.1 coordinate 146,224, forward strand.
ATCAACGTACGCCTGTGGTTTCACGGCAACAGCACGGCCCAGCACGAAGTGCTCGCGGAAATCGCCGACCGGCACGACCATGACACCGGTGCGTTCCCCTACGCGGTGGGACCGGAAGGTGCCCACCAGGAGGAGCTGGACCTCGGCTTCGAGCCGGAAAACCCGGGGACCGGCTTGCGCGGAAGGAGACGTACCGGATGATGGTGCCGCCATGCCCCTGCCCCCGCACGGGCGTCGGCTCTCGAGGAAGGCTGTCCCATGGCTAACGTCATGTCTCCGATCGTCGCCGAGCGCATCTGGGCCCTGCCGCTGTCAGGATCCGCCGTCAAGTTCCTCCAGTACCTCGTCTCCCGCAGTGACTTCGGCGGGACGCTGCCGGTCCGGCAGAAGGACATGGCGGCCGAGTACGGGGTCACGCCGCAGGCCGTCAGCGGCCTCATGGCGCCGTTGTGCGACCTGAACATCGTGCTGCGCCCGCGCAGTGAGGGGCGTAACGGCAACTCCTACCGGCTCCACCCGCTGGCGGCGAAGTACGAGAGTCCGGAGGACATGGAGGCGGCGTTCCGGGCGGCCCTCACCCGCATCAAGGCGGGCGACCTGCCCAACCTGAAGCTGCCGACGTACCACCAGGCCCCGCCGACCCCGGCGGGCCGCCCGAAGCTCCAGGTCGCCTGACGGGCTCCGGCCGGACAAGACGTGAGGCCGCCCTCCCCGATGGGGGGAGGGCGGCCTCACGTGCCTGAGTAACAGTGCCGCCACTATACGGGCCGTGGCCCCGGCGGCGCAGTGCCTTGGCCGGCCCTCGCCGCCCGATTTTCAAAACCGGGTTTTGAAGGAAGCCGTGGATCACGCCACCGACAGGGTCCCCGAAGCGGTCGCGATGACCTCGTCGAGGACCTCGCGGGACCGCAGCAGGTCGGTGATCATCCGGTCGATGCGCTCGCGCTCCGCCGTCAGCTCCGCGACCAGCCGAGGGGTCGCGCGGACGGACGGCCCTCCGTCCGTGTCCCGCATGCACGGCAGGATCTGCGAGATCTTCGAGCTGTGCAGTCCGGCCGCGTACAGCTCCTGGATGCGGATGACCCGGTCGACCGCCGCTTCCGCATAGTCGCGGTGGCCGCCCGGAGTACGGTCGGACACCAGCAGCCCCTGCTTCTCGTAGTAGCGCAAGGAGCGCTCGCTGACCCCGGTGCGTGCCGCCAGTTGCCCGATCCGCATGCGTCCCCCGCCTCCAACCGCCGCCGCCGCCGACGACGTCTTCGTCGTCCGACTCACTTGAATCTGACACTGATGTCAGCTTCTACGGTAACGGCATGACGAACACACAAGAACAGACGCAGACTCAGAAGACCGGCTCCGCAACGCTGTTCGAGGCAGCCCGCCTCGGTGACCTGGAGCTCCCCAACCGGCTGGTGATGGCCCCGCTGACCCGCAACCGGGCCGGTGCCGACGGAGTCCCGGGCGAGCTCATGGAGACGTACTACGCGCAGCGCGCCTCGGCCGGGCTGATCATCGCCGAGGCGACCACCCCGAACGCGGTGGGCCAGACGTACCCGCACATCCCCGCCATCCACACTCCGGCGCAGGTGGCCGGCTGGCGCCGGGTCACGGGGGCGGTGCGCGGCGCCGGCGGCCGGATGTTCCTGCAGCTGCAGCACGGCGGCCGGGTCGGCCACCCCGAGACCAGCGGACACCGGCCCCTCGCCCCCTCCGCCGTGCGCTTCCCGGAGCAGCTGCACACCCCGAGTGGCCTCCAGGACGCGGTGGAACCCCGCGAGATGACCGCCGAGGACATCCGCTCCACCATCGCCGACTTCGCCGACGCCGCCCGCAACGCCGTCGAGGCGGGCTTCGCCGGGGTCGAGGTGCACTCCGCCAACGGCCACCTGCTGCACCAGTTCCTGGCGGGCAACACCAACCTCCGCACCGACGAGTGGGGCGGCCCGGCGGAGCACCGCATCAGGTTCGTTGTCGAGGTGGTCAGGGCCGTCGCCGAGGCCATCGGCCCGGAGCGGGTGGGCGTGCGGATCTCGCCCGGACTGATCGTCAACGCGGTCGAGGAAGGCGACACCGAGACCATCTACCCGCTGCTCGTGGCAGCCCTGGCCGAGATCGGCCCGGCCTATCTGCACGTCGTCTACGCCGACCCGGACCAGCCCTTGTACCGGCGGATCCGCAAGGCCTGGCCGGGCACCCTGATCGCCAACCCGCAGCTGTCGCGCGAGGAGCAGGCGGCCGACGGCGGCAAGCGGAAGGGCGAGCGGCTGCTCGCCGAGGGCGGCGCAGACCTGATCGCGCTGGGCCGGGGCTTCCTGGCCAACCCCGACTTCGTGGAGAGGCTGCGGACGGGCGCCTCGCTGAACGCGATCCGGCCGGAGTTCCTGATGCACGTACAGGGGGAGGAGGGCTACACGGACTATCCGGCCCTCGCTCCCGCCCTGGAGCCCGTCCCCGCTCCCGCCCCGGAGCCCGTCCCCCAGCCCGCCCCGGAGCCGGCCCTCAGCACGGCGTGATCCGTAAGACATCTCCGAGTGCTGTGACCGCGAACGTTCACTGGGTTACATGGCTTTGGGACGCGTATGAGTAGTGTTTGCCGGATGGACAACACTATGAATCTGCCGACGGAAGAAGACCTGGAGCTGGTCGAGTTCGCCCGGCGCGACGGAGCGCCGTGCTCGGCCGCGATGCAGGTCCTGTATTTCCATCGCACCTATCTCGAGGCTGTACGCACTGGGCGGAAGACGACCACGGTGCGGTTCCGCGACCCAGTGGAGACGGGCCCGGTGAACATGGTGTTCGAGTTGGATGACGAGGTAGTGCTGTCCGGTGTGGTCACTCAGATCACCTCGAAGAGCGTTGCCGAGTTGACCGAGGCGGACGCTGTCGCCGACGGGTTTCGTGATCTCGCCGAGCTGCAGGACAGGCTGCGGTTCCACTACCCCGACATCAAGTCAACCGATGACGCCACCATCGTTCACTTCCGTCTGGCGCGTTGACCAGCGGATGGCTTTCTCGCTGCGGACGCGGGCGCGTTCGCGTCGCTGGGCGGCCAGGTCGCTGATCGCGTACTCGATGCGGGCGAGCTTGGCGTCGAAGTCCGGGTCTGGGAACTCCTTCCAGGTTCTCGTGCGCTGGAAGGAGATCCCGCGGCGGGCCGGTAAGCAGCGCAGGGCCTCCCGGCTGATCCGGACAGGGCCGGCCGTGTTCCCGCGACCCGGTGAACGTTCACGGTCACAGCACTAGATCTGCCGGACTCCAGAAGCCGCCCGTCGTCCGATGGCGTCCAGCGCCGCGCCCCAGGGGAACGGACCGGGATCGTCGGTCCCCGGCGGCCCCGGGACATAGCCGGTCTCGCCGTGCAGCACCTCCACGCCCGCGCCGCGCAGCACCGCCAGGCTCTGCTCGAACTGCGGGTGCCGGGCCAGGGCTTCGTTGGCGCACGGCATCGTGACGGCCGGGGTGCCCTTCCCGAGCGCCTCGGCGGCGACACCGACGACGAAGCGGTCGGTGAGGCCGAGGGCCCACGCGTTGACCGAGTTGAAGGTGGCCGGGGCGAACAGCAGGGCGTCGGCGGTCGGCCAGACGTCGGGATCGCCGGGGAACTTGTACTGCCAGCGCACGGGATGGCCGGTCAGCGCTGCCAGGCCGTCGAGACCGCCGGCCAGCCAGTGCGCTGCCGTCGGTGTCAGGCCGAGGCAGACGTCCCAGCCGCGGGACTGGGCGTCCTCGATCACCCGGGCCACGTCGAAGACGGGCGGGGCGGCGGAACAGAACAGATACAGGGTTCGCGTCATATCAGCATGTGATCTTATGTGTTGACCTCAACAGGGGTTCAGGTTGCACCATGATCTACATGAAGACGACACCGAACGCAGACGCAGTAGTGGACGCGGCCCGTCTCGCCGACATCGAAGCGATCGGGCAAGTGGTCGCCGCTGTCCAGGCATCGCAGCGGGCCAAGGACCCGGAGGCCTTCCTCGCCCTCTTCCACCCGGACGCCCTGTGGACCACGGGCGGCGGCAAGGTCCTGATCGGCCTGGACGCCATCTCCGAGTTCACGCGCGAGGTGCTCCCGAGCGCGTCCTGGGACGGCGAGGTCACGTACGAGGTCACCCACGTGCAGTTCCTGCGTCCCGACGTGGCCGCGGTCAAGGTCAGCCAGGTGTACCACCCGACCGAGGGCGAGGGCGACCAGGGCGTGCCGCTGTACGTGATGACGAAGGACGGGGACGGCCCCTGGCTGCTCACCGCCTGCCAGAACACGGGCGTGCCCAAGGGCTAGGGCCGGCAGGCAGCGGCTTTCGTACGGTCCACGGGCACTCGGCGCGCTCCCGATCCGGTCACCACGGGCGGGTGGTGGTCCCGGTGATCGCCGCGACCATGAGGTCGCGGTCGAACCGGGGCCACCACCCGTCGGTACGCCGGGCCAGGCCCGCCGCCCATCCGTCACCAACGGCGCCCCGCCCTGGAACCGGGCCGCGGCTTCCTCCGCCCCCGCGGCCCGAGGAACCGTGCGGCAGCCAGTACGCCGGCCAGCACCAGCCCGGTGTTGACCAGGATCGCGGTCGTGATCCCGTCCATCACCTCCGCCCGGGACGCGGCGACCGCGCTCATGACCGGCGTGCCCATGGTGATGCCCACCTGCTGGGTCATGGTCGCGAGGCCGGTGGCCAGGCCCTGTTCGTGGTCGGGCAGCCCGGTGGTGGCCGTGACCATGAAGCCGACGATCACCAGCATGTTGCCGACGCCGCCCGCGAACGTGGCTCCCAGCAGCAGCCACAGGGAGGACCCGTCCGTTCCCAGCCCGGCCAGGGCGAGGGTGGCGGCGGCCTGGACCGTTCCGCCGACGACCAGGGCGCGCCGGGTGGAGCCGGCGGCGATCACCCGCGGTGCGAGTACGCCGCCGAGGACCGTGCCCAGGCCCAGCACGGAGAAGCTGAGTCCGGCGGCGAGCGGTGACCGGCCGAGGACTTCCTGCAGGTAGACGGTCATCAGGAAGACCAGGGAGGTCTCCGTCAGGAAGGCGATCAGCCCGATGGCGTTGCCCCAGGCCACGGTCCGCCGCTTCAGGACGGAGAGCGGGACCAGCGGCGAGGCGGCCCGGGACTCGACGACACGGAAGACCGCCAGCAGGACCACACCGGCCCCGAGCCAGAGCAGGGCCGGACCGTGGCCCCAGCCGTGTTCGCCCGCGAGCGTCATCCCGTAGACGAGGGCGAGCAGTCCGAGGGTCACGCTCACCGCACCCGGTACGTCCAGCCGCGGCCGGACCACCGGGCGGGATTCCTTGATGACGGCGGGGGCTACGAGCAGCACGGCCAGGGCCACCGGGACGTTGATGAAGAACGCCCACCGCCAGGACAGCAGGTCGGTCAGCAGCCCGCCCAGGACGGCTCCGGTGGTGAAACCGGCCGACATCAGCGCGCCGTTCAGGCCGAGCGCCTTCTGCCGCAAGGGGCCTTCGGGGAAGGAGGTCGTCAGCAGGGAGAGCCCGGCCGGGGTGACGGCGGCGGTGGCGAGGCCCTGCAGGACGCGGGCGGTCAGCAGCATCTCCGGGGTGGTGGCGAGACCGCCGGCGAGGGAGGACAGGCCCAGGACGGCGAGGCCGCCGAGGAAGAGGCGGCGGCGCCCGAACAGGTCGGCGATCCGGCCGAAGAGGAGGGTGAAGCCGGCCGCGCAGAGGGCGAACGACGTCGCGATCCACTGGAGGCCGGAGAGGGAGAAGCCGAGCCCCTCGCCGATGACCGGCAGGGCCACGTTCAGGATGGAGAAGTCCACGGCCAGCATGAACTGCGCGACCAGCAGCACGAGCAGGACCAGCCTCATCCTGCCGTCCAGCCGCATCTGCCCGTCCGGCTCCGTCCGACCGTCCGGCTTCGTCCCACCGTCCGGCTTCGTCCCACCGTCCGGCCGGGCCGGTGCTGCCCCGGCGTCGTGGTTCGGTACGGCCGTTCTGCGCTCCGTCATCGCCATGTCAGGCACCTTCCGTTCCAGCGAACCGTTCTCCGGTCCGGGTTCTCGGCTTCTCGGGATTCGGGTCTTCGGGACCCCGGTAACCAGAGATCCCGGGAACGACAGTGGCCCGGTCCGGCGGAGTTACCCAGAAGCCTGTTGGTGCTGGTGCCGCGGAAGGTGGCACTCGCAGGGCCACCCTTCGGCCCCCCGAACGCCGCCCTCCCGGCGCACACTTGCACCCATGGCCCGTACAGACGAAGCAGCATCCACCGGCGCGGCGACCACAGCCGCCTCACCCTCCGCTCCCGGTTCCGCCTCGGCGACCGCGCTGGGTGCGTTCCTCCGCTCGCGCCGCGACCGGATCCGCCCGGAGGACGTGGGCCTGCCCGTGCACGGCACCCGGCGGCGGGTCCCCGGACTGCGCCGTGAGGAACTGGCGCTGCTGGCCGGGGTGAGCATCACCTACTACACGCACCTGGAACAGGGCCAGAGCAGCAACGCCTCCGACGCCGTGCTCGACGCGCTGGCGCGGGCGTTACGGCTGACCCCCGACGAGCACAGCCACCTCCGCGACCTGGCCCGCCCGCCGCGCGCGCAGCGCGAGCGGGCCCCGCGGCCGGAGTACGCGCGGCCCGCGACCAGGCAGCTGCTCGCGGCCATGGACCGGGTACCGGCCGTGGTGCTGGACCGCCGCAACCACGTCCTGGCCTGGAACCCGCTCGGACACGCACTCCTCGCCGGCCACCTCGCCGCGGACAGCCCGGACCACCCCGCCGACCGGCCCAACCTGACCCGGATGCTCTTCCTCGACCTCCACACCCGCGAGCTGTACCCGGACTGGCGGACCGAGGCCCGGACCGCCCTGGCCGCGCTCCGCCTGGTGGCCGGCCGGCACCCGCAGGACCGGGCGCTGGCCGAGCTGATCGGCTCGCTGATGCTGCAGAGCACGGAGTTCGCGGAGCTGTGGTCCAGGCAGCCGGTACGGGAGTGCACGGTCGGGGTGAAGACCATGCACCACCCGGTGGTCGGACCGCTCTCGCTGGACTTCGAGACCCTGAACCTCGGCGACGGCACCGGGCACCGGATGCTGACGTACAGCGCGGCCCCGGACTCGCCCTCGGCAGCGGCCCTCGCCCTCCTGGCCGGTACGACCGCGAGGATGTGACCGATGGACAAGAACGTGAACGAGACGGGGAACGAGGCAGGGAACGAGACGGGGAACGAGACGGGGAACGGGGCGGGGCACGACCGGGACGACGACCTCCTCGCGGAGCGGTTCGAGGAGCACCGCCCCCACCTCCGCGCGGTCGCCTACCGGATGCTCGGCTCGCTCAGCGAGGCCGAGGACGCCGTACAGGAGGCGTGGTTCAAACTCGGCCGTTCCGACACCGCCGAGGTCAGGAACCTGGGCGGCTGGCTGACCACCGTCGTCGGCCGCGTCTGCCTGGACATGCTGCGTTCCCGGGTCTCCCGCCGCGAGGACCCGCTGGAATGGCCGGACGGGCGGGTACGCATCCCCGACCCCGTGATCAGCCGCGCGGACACCGTCGACCCCGAACAGGAGGTCCTGCTCGCCGACTCGGTCGGCATCGCCCTGCTGGTGGTGCTGGAGACGCTGACCCCGGCCGAGCGGCTCGCGTTCGTGCTGCACGACCTGTTCGCGGTGCCGTTCGAGGAGATCGCCCCCGTCCTCGGCCGCACCCCGGCCGCCACCCGGCAGCTCGCCAGCCGCGCCCGGCGGCGCGTCCAGGCCACGCCCACCGCCCCCGACCCGGACCTCGCCCGGCAGCGCGAGGTCGTGAGCGCCTTCCTCGCCGCCGCGCGCGGCGGCGACTTCGACGCCCTGGTGTCCGTCCTGGACCCGGACGTGGTGGCCCGGGCCGACGGCGGCACGCTGCGGCCGGGACGCCTCATGCGCGGTGCCGGAACGGTGGCCTCGCAGGCGATCACGTTCGCGGCCTTCGCGCAGACGGCGGTGCCGGTCCTCGTCAACGGGGCCGCCGGCTTCGTGGCGTTCACCGACGGCAGGCCGGTCACCCTGATGGCCTTCACCGTCCAGGGCGGGAAGATCGTCGCCATCGACATCCTCAACGACCCGGAGCGCCTGGCGGCCCTCGGCCTCACCGCGTAACCAGACGCCGTTGGACGCTCGCGTATGCAGTTGAGCTTCGGGGCTATGTTCCGTCTCACCGCCCCGAGCTTGACTGTAGTCATGAAGAACACGGAGCAGCACGCAGGGAACGCACGGAACGCAGGAAACGCGCAGACCGAACTGACCGCACTGACCTCCAAGGAGACGGACATGGGCACGAACGCGGGCACGGACAAGGCGACCCTGGTCATCGGCGGAACCGGCAAGACGGGCCGCCGTGTAGCCGAGAAGCTCACCGCGCAGGGCCGCCGCGTCCGCATCGGCTCCCGCAGCGCCACCCCCGCCTTCGACTGGAACGAGCCCGCCACCTGGGGCCCGGCCCTGGAGGGCGTCGACCGGGTGTACGTCACCTACTACCCCGACCTGGCCTTCCCGGGCGCCGCCGACCAGATCGGCGCCTTCTCCGAGCTGGCGGTGGCCTCCGGCGCACGGCGCCTGGTGCTGCTCTCCGGGCGCGGCGAGGAGGCCGCCGCGGCCGCCGAGGCCCGGCTGCAGGCGTCCGGCGCCGACTGGACCGTCGTCCGTGCCAGCTGGTTCAACCAGAACTTCGACGAGAGCTTCTTCCTGGAGCCCGTCCTCGCCGGCGAGATCGCCCTCCCGACGGCGGATGCGGTCGAGGCCTTCGTCGACGCCGACGACATCGCCGACGTCGTGGTGGCCGCGCTGACCGACGACCGCCACATCGGCAAGGTCTACGAGCTCTCCGGCCCGCGCCTGCTCAGCTTCAGCGACGTCGCCGCGGAACTGTCCAAGGCCACCGGCCGCGAGATCGCGTACGTCTCCGTCACCAACGAGCAGTACCGCGCGGTGCTGCGCGAGAACGGGCTCCCGGAGGAGTTCGCGGACCTCTTCACGATGATCCTCGACGGTCGCAACGCCCACCTGGTGCACGGAGTCGAGCAGGCCCTCGGCCGCAAGCCGAAGGACTTCGCGGACTACGCCCGCGAGGCCGCCGCCACCGGCATCTGGGACCTGGCCTGAAAGGAACGGCACGGGGCGGCCGACTCGGGAGACCGGGTCCGCCCCGTCACGGCCGTCCGCCATGCTGCGGGCATGGACGAGAACGCCTTCTGGGATCTGCTGGAGGACTGCCGCCCCGTCGGGCCGGACCCGGACGCCGACCTCCTCGCGGCGGCGCTGACGGTGGCCCTGTCGACGGGCCCACTGCACCGCGTGGTCGCCTTCGCCGAGTGGCTGTCCTGGCTGCTGTACCGGCTCGACCGCCGCGAGTACGGCCGAGGCCTCCCGGGGGACGTCTTCCTCCACACCCGGTGCGCGGTGGTGGCGGCCGGCCGCGCGGCGTACGAGTCCGTACTGGCCGATCCGGCCGAGTTCGCCCCGTACGCCGAGTGCCCGGCCCGGGCGGAGGACCTCCTCTACGTCCCCGACCAGGCGTACGAACACCTCACCGGCGAACAGTGGCCCCGCGCCACCCGCTACTCCTACGAGTCCTTCACCAACCGCGACGGCTGGTCGGGCGCCTGGCTCGGCGGCGGAGCCTGAGGGCCCGCCGCCGGCCCCTGCTTCACAAGCCGTGCTACTTCGCCGGGCCGAAGCCCTTGACCGACGGGTGCGGGGTCGCGGTGCCGGTACCGGGGAACGTGCGGAACTTCCCGGCGGAGTCCACGGCCCACAGGTCCGGGATCCGGTCGCCGGTCAGGTCGCCGACAGAACCCACACGCACCCTTTCGAGCCGAACCGCAGTGAGATCGGTTGCCCAGCTCCGCAGGCGGGATCATCCGGCGGTGGGCATCGCGCGGCCGGAGCGCTCGGCTTTCGCGTACTGGTCCAGCAGCTCGTTGTACGTGGTGGATGGGAGTGCCGAGCCACCTTGGCGCAGGGCGTCCCGGAAGTCTCGGGTGGCCTCGGTGACGTAGTGGTCGGGGCCCAGGAGTCGCAGGCAGTCGTTGAAGAGCGCGGCGAAGACGACGAGGCCGTCGGCTGGGGCGCGGTCGCGCCGGGTCCGCACCTCGGCCAGGCAGCCGCGGAACATCAGCGAGCCGAGGTGGTCGGGGCCCCAGATTCGCAGGGCCGCCGGCAGCAGGTCTTCGTACGCGGTGGCCGACCCGGCGAAGTCTTCGCTGTCCGCGAGCAGCTTGGCGTAGGTGGCGCGAACGGGAAGGGTCTCGATATGGTCGGGCGGCATGAGCCGCTGGTAGTCGCAGAGCAGCTCGCGGCACTCCTCGGCCGCCCCTGCCGGGTCGCCTGCCTCCGCCCGGCAGTCGAGCAGGCGGCCGCGCATGTCGAGCGTCCTGGGATGGTCGGAGCCCAGGACCCGCGCGCAGTCCGCGATCAGCTCCTGGTAGACCGGGATCATCGTGTCCGCCTCCGCGTCGTCGGAGCGGCAGTCGGCAAGGGCACTGCGCAGCCGGAGGGTGTCCGGGTGGTCCGGGCCCAGCACCCGGCGGTGCACGGCGATCAGGTCCTCGTACGCCACGAGGGCCGCGGCCGTGTCGCCCGCTGCGTGCAGCTTCTTGGCGAGCAGCTCACGGGTGCGCAGGGTCTCTGGATGGTGCGGGCCCAGTACCCGGGCCATGTCTCCCTGCAGTTCGCGGAGGTCGGCGACCGCCTTGGAGTGGTCGCCTGCCGCGCCGCGCAAATCGGCCAGATCGACGCGGGTCGCCAGGGTGAGGGGGTGCTCGGGGTCCAGGGCCCGTCGGCAGTCGGCGAGCAGCGCGGCGAACTCCTCGGCTACCTGGCCCGGGTCGCTGATCAGGCCCTCGATACCGAGGAGGATGCTGCGGTGGAGCAGGACGTCAGGGTGGTCGAGACCCCAGAGTGCGCCCAGGGCGGCAATCATCTCCTTCAGGGCCTCGGCGGCGGCGACCGGATCGCTCTCCACAAGGCCGCGTTGCCACATCCGGAGGAAGCCGCGGTGGCTGATGACAAGTGGGTGGTCAGGCCCGAACGTCTGCTCCAGCAAGCGGGCCGACTCGTCGATGCCGGACGGTGCCGCGGTGGAGTCTCCCGCCTTGTCGCGCAGCAGCCCCAGGGAGAAACGGGCACGGGAGACGTCGATGTGGTGAGCGCCCAGGACCCGCACAGCGTCGTCGATCATGTCCGCCAGTTCGGCGGCGGCTCCGGCCGGATCTCCGGCGGCGGCACGCCAGTCGGCCAGCTCGTGCCGCACTACCAGGGTGCGGTGATCGTCGTGGCCGAACTCCGCCAAGTGGTCGGCGAGTAGTTCCTCGTACAGCGCTCGGGCCCCCGCCGGATCGCCCGCCCTCCCCCGCAGGCGCGCGAGCTCTCCGCGGACCTCCAGGGTCATGTCGGCGAAGGGCCCCAGGTGCGTCCGGCAGTCGGCGAGCAGACGCTCGTACAGGGCGGCGGCGCGCGGCACGTCCGCCATCTGGCGGCGCAGGGAGGCGAGTTTGCCGCAGGCCGCGAGGGTGTCGCGGTGGAACGGGCCGTGGACGCGGCGCTGGTCGGCGAGCAGCTCCTCGTGCGCGGCGAGCGCACCGGACAGGTCGCCGCCTACGGCTCGGGCGTCGGCGAGAGCGCCGCGCGCGTCGAGGGTGGTGAAGTCGTCCGGCCCGGCCAGACGCGTGCAGTCCGCGACCAGCTCCTCGTACGCCGCCACGGCTTCCGTGGGGTCCTTGACGATGGCCAGCAGGCGGAGGGAGTTGCTGCGACAGGTGAGGGTACGGGGGTAGCCGGGGCCGTATTTCTGCGCGGAGGCGGCCGCGAGCTGCCGGTAGTGGTCCATCGACGCCTGGTAGAAGCCCGCGCGGCCGAGGCTCTGGCCGAGCCGGAGTAGGACCTCGTGCACATCGTGGTCCGACCACAGCAGGTGCTCGTCATGGGACCGCAGCGTCTCGGTGTTGGCGCGGAACCGCTGGCCGGTGGCGAAGTCACGTTCCGTCTGTGGCCAGGCATGGAGCAGGGCGTCGGCCGCCGCCCGGACGGTCCGGGCCAGCAGTTCCGGCGGAACCTGTTCGCGCACACTACGCTGCACCAGCCCATGGACCTGAACAGGCTGGCCTGGCGCGTAGGTGACCAGGCTGAGCCGGTGCAGGGCGTGCAGTGCGCCTGCAGCGTCCTCGGTTGTGGTGGGGATTGGTTGCTGGCTGCCGGCGGTGCCGGCGGTGTCGGGGGTGCCAGGGGTGCCAGGGGTGCGGTGGTGGGTGAGGTGGGTGAGGGCGGGTCGGCTGGTCAGGACATCGGCGGGGATGCCGTTGGGGTCAAGCACCGCAGCGAGTTGGAGCATGGGGCGGGCCAAGCCGGCGGGGTGGAGCCGATCGGCGTGTTCGATGGACAGGGACCAGGTGGCCGCCACGGTGACGGCTTGGTCGTCGGGCAGGGCGCTGGGTTCGGGGAGCAGGTCGGCCAGTTTCCTGAGCCGGTCGGCCAGAAGACGGCGGTAGCGGGCGCAGGTGACGGCGGCGTCGATGATGTAGGCGGCGGCCTGGGCCAAGGCGAGGGGCAGGTGTCCCAGGTCGGCCGCGAGGCTGTTGATCTGGTCGGTGGGTTCATGGCGGTCATGCGCCGCGAGTACGGCGGTGAAATAGGCGGCGGCATCCTGGGGGGTAAACAAGCCCACGGTCACCAGGCGTCGGCCGGCGCCGGTCAGGGCGGACTCGCGGCGGCGCGTGGTGACCAGGACACGGCCGCGCGGGCTGGCAGGCGGCCACCAGCCACGCATATCGGCCGGATCCGCGACGCCGTCCAGTACGACCAGCCACCGGCACGGCTTCTGGCCGGCTTTCGGCTCCAACCATGCCAGGAACGCCTGCGCGGCCTTCTCAGGGTCGCTGGGGTCGGCGGCCAGGAGCTCGACGCCGGCCTGCGCGTAGCCGGCCGTGACCGCTGAGCGGCTGCTCGCGCTGATCCACACCAGTACGTCGACCCCGCCGCTGTCCCAGGCGGTACGGGCGTAGTCGGCAGCCAGCTGCGTCTTGCCCACCCCGCCGGTCCCGGTCAGGACCTGGCTGAGCACCGCAGTACCCCCGCTGTCGACCATCGCCCGCAGCTGGTCGGCCTCGGCCCGGTGCTGGAACGACAGGGCGCGGGGTGGGAGCACGCCGACCTGGTGTGGCCAGGCGGCGGGTGTGCGGGGCGCAGCGTGGTGGTGGACTTGCCCGGCGTAGCCGACGGCGACACTGCCGTGGTCGGCGAAGATGCTGCCGAAGTTGTGAGTCGGTGCGGCCGAGGCGGTACCGGGTGCGCTCAGTCCTGGTGCGGACCCGGCTGGGAGGGGTTTCCCAGTGTCACATTCCCCATGGTCACAGCGGCAGCGGACCCGTGATCGGACCGGACGTGCACGTTCCCGCCCACGGCCAGACCGCTCTGGCCGGCCGACACGCTGCGGTGGGAGGTCTGTTGGGCCAGCAGGGTGCGCAGCTCATCCACGACCCGGTCCCGCTCGATGTCCTCCAGACCTTCCAGCAGGGCCTCGATCCGGCCCTGCCACGCGGCCTCCTGACGGATGCGCATCCGCTCCATCTCGGCCGGCCGCGCTGCCTCCAGCTCGCCCGCGGTCTGATCGAGGCGCTCCAGCTCGGCGTGCTCGCGCTGCGGATTTCCCCGGCCGAACCAACGGGCCACCTGCTGGCGGACCCCTGTCCATGCATCTGTGCCTGCGGCCTGCACCACCGCAGTGCCTCCCGCCGCAGCCAGCGCAGTCATTGCCTCCGACAGCATCCTCGCCCCACCCCCTGAGAGATCAGTCTGAACTGGAGCACGCACCTGCACCGACACCGGTGCCTTCACCACGCCACTCCATCAGACACGCACCGCCGTTGTCCCTGGTTCCGTCAAGAAAGGCGGCCGATGGCGCACGCGGCCTGTGCCTTGCGGGCCTTGTCACCTTCGCCGTCGAGGTAATCGAGGAAGTTGAACCAGCCGCCGTCGTCTTCGGTGAGGGCAGTCACCTGCTGGGCGCCGAACATCGCGACCTCGGCGCCGGTGCCGCCACGGACGCTGTTGCCGTGGCTGATCGCACGGTCCTGGATCTGGGCATGGCAGGAGCCATGTGAGAGGTCCCCCCTTCTGGTCGCAGCACCGCGGTGTGTGATGTGCGTGGCGCAATGTGCCAGAAGTATTGGCAGAGAGGACGGCGACATTGCCGGCCGAAGGCTCAGAGACCGGATTCCGTCGCCGCGTCCAGGGCCGTGGTCAGGCGGTCCAGGCGGGACTGGAGGTCGCGGATCTCGGCGAGCTGGAAGCCGGTCGCGGTGGCGATGCGGCGGGGGACCTCCGCGGCGCGGGCGCGGAGGGCGGTGCCGGCCTCGGTGAGGTGGGCGTGGACCGAGCGCTCGTCCTCGGTGCTGCGCTCGCGGCGGATCAGGCCGGTCGCCTCCAGGCGCTTGAGGAGCGGGGACAGGGTGCCCGAGTCGAGCCGCAGGTGGCGGCCGAGCTCCTTGACCGGCATCTCGCCGTGCTCCCACAGGACCAGCATCACCAGGTACTGGGGGTAGGTGAGGCCCAGGTCCTTCAGGACGATCCGGTAGAGGCCGCCGAAGGCGCGGGTCGCCGCGTTCAGGGAGAAGCAGATCTGGCCGTCGAGGCGGAGAAAGTCCTGGTCGGCGGGGGTGGCGGTCGGCAGCTCGGTCATGGGGGCCAGTGTAGCGCGGGGAGAGCTGCGGGCGATTGAGTTGTGCACAACTGAATTGTGTGCCATCTTTGTGGCCGGGCCGGTCCCGCAAACGGGGCCGGATCCACGAACGGGGCCAGGCCCGTGAACGGGGCCGGGCCCCGATCCCAGTGATCTCAGAGAGGAACCCTCCGATGGACGCGCTGTACACCGCTGTCGCCACCGCCAACGGCCGGGAAGGCCGTGCCGTCAGCTCCGACGGTCAGATCGACCTCGCGCTGGCGATGCCGCCGGCGCTCGGCGGCAACGGCCAGGGCACCAACCCCGAGCAGCTGTTCTCCGCCGGATACGCCGCCTGCTTCGCCAGCGCGCTCGGCCTCGTCGGCCGGCAGGCCAAGGTCGACACCAGCGAGGTCTCCGTGACGGCCGAGACCTCCATCGGCAAGGAGGCGGACGGCGGCTTCGGCCTCGCCGTCACGCTGCGCGTCGAGCTGCCGGAGGAGCTGGCCGGGGAGACGGGCGCCCTGCTGGTGAAGAAGGCGCACGAGGTGTGCCCGTACTCCCGTGCCACCCGCGGCAACATCCCCGTCGAGCTCGTCGTCGAGTAACAGCGGGTCGATAGGTCATAAGGTCGATAGGCCATAGGTCGATAAGTCGACAGGTCAGCGGGTCGGGGGAGCGGGCGGGGCGTCCGTACGGTCCGGGACGCGGGGCAGGCGTACGCCGAACAGCTCGCGGTAGGCGGCCAGCAGCTCCGCGTCGTCCTCGACGACCCGCACCGTACGCTCCCCACCGGCCGTCGGCGTCGTGATCAGCCGGCGGCCGCTGAGCGTGATCCGGCCGCCCGACTCGGTGACCCGCGAGCAGAGCGGGGCGCGGGTGAAGTGCGAGTCGGGAGAGGTACCGGTCCACCAGGCGGCGGCGGAGAAGTCGTCCATGGCGCGCGGACGGGTCTCCACGCGGTAGACGGGCTTGCCGTCCTTGAGCACGACGAGGTCGCCGCCGGCCGGGCGGTCCTCGGCGTCCTCACCGGCGGCCGCGACCGTGCCCTCGCCGTCCTCCGCCGGGACGATGCGGAACACCCCGGCCGGGTCCTGCTGGTCACCGCGTTCGTCGAAGGCGATCGGGTGGTGGATGTGGTCGCCGAACCCGACGTCGGCCAGCAGGCGCTGCCCGTCCGCCGTCTCCACCAGCAGGGCGAGGTGGCCGTACGGGATGCCGGGTGCGCCGTCGTCCATGTACACGCGGACCGACAGGAACCGCACCCGGTAGCCGAGCGCGCGCAGCAGCGCGCCGAAGGCCCCGTTCAACTCGTAGCAGACACCGCCGCGCTCCTGGTCCAGGAGCTTGGCGAGCAGGTCCTTCCCGTTCAGGGAGATCTGCCCGCCGAGGTGCAGGTCGAGGTTCTCGAACGGGATGGTGTGCAGGTGGCGGAAGTGCAGGTCGCTGAGCGCCGCGGCGGTGGGTGCGGCCGGGCGCTCGGCTCCGATGCGGCGCAGGTAGGCACCGAGGGTCGTCTCGTCCATGATCCTCAGTCTCGGCGCCCGATGGCCCCGGCATCAACTGCCTTTGGGGCCGGTGTCGTTGCTGCAGGTGTCGCTGCTGTCGTCGTTACTGCCGTTGCTACTGCAGTTGCTACTGCCGGGCCACCTTGCACGCCTGGGCCGCGACGCCTTCGGTGACGCCCGCTCCTTGGAGGCCGCTGGTGCAGGTGGTCTCCTCTTCGCTCTGGCCCTGATAGCACGCCTTCTTGACGGCGTCCGTGATCTGCACGTTCTGTTGCATGAGATGTTGCACGCAGTCCTCGCTGTCCGCGTGGGCGGCCGGGGCGGCGAAAACGACACCGCCGACGGCGAGGGCCAGGCCGGCGAGGATGCCGGGGATACGGGCCGGGGTACGGGCCGACGTACGCATGCGGATGCACCTGCTCTCTCTCGGTCGGTCACGGGATCGGCGAGTGCGCCGGACCACGGGCGGGGGCGACGCGGAGCAGGCTGTCCGAGGGGCGAGCGGGCTGTCCGAGGGGCGGCCGGCTCGACACATCGTTCACCCTCGCCCTTCCCACGCTAGGCACGCCCACTGGTCCACGCACCTCAAACCTTCCGGCCGTGCTCGGGACGGCGGGGCCTGCGCAGCGGCGGCCTGCCCCGTGACCTGCTAGGTTGACGGCTCTTTTGTCTTTCGGTTCACAGGTGGTTCCGGTGTTTTCGGGTGGGGGAGTACGGGCGATGCGGCGTGGGGCGGTACGTACGGTTCGGGCGGCTGCGGGCGCGATCGGGGCGGGTGTCCTGGTGGCGGGACTGACGGCCTGCGGGTCCTCGGAGCCGGAGACGGCGAAGGCGGGAGGGAACGCCCAGGACCCGAAGCCGGCCGCGTCCGGCACGGCGAGCCCCGCCACGAGCCCCGCCGCGGGCGCCAAGGCCGGCGGATCGGTGGGCGGCGACGGTACTCCCTGCCGCCTGCCCGTCTCCTTCGACCTGGCCAAGGACTGGAAGCCGAAGGCGGTCACGCACGCCGCGGACGACCAGTTCGCCTCGCTGTTCAAGCAGGGCGGGATGACCCTCGCCTGCGAGATCGACGCCAAGCCCGCCGGCAACATCGGCTTCCTGCGGGTCTGGGTCGCCGACAAGCCCGCCGCGCCCGGGGAGGCCCGTAAGGTGCTGGAGTCGTTCATGACCGGCGAGAAGGCCAAGGGCGCGCCCGCCTACACCGACCTAAAGGCCGGCACCGGCGGCTCCACACTGCCCGCCGTGCAGGTCGCGTACGAGACGGCCCCGCTCGACGAGCCGAAGAAGGAGAGCGCCTTCGCCGTCGTCACCCCGGGCGGCGCGGCCGTCGTCGTTCACCTGGGCGGGCTGGACACGGCCGAGCACGAGCAGATGCTCCCCGCCTACCGCCTGGCCCAGCAGTCCCTCAAGGCGGGCGCCCGGTAGGCGAGCGGCACGCGTGCCCCCGGTGTGCAGGAGCACACCGGGCGGCTCACTGGCGCGGCGTACGGTGCGACTCCCGCCGGTACTTCTCGCCCGTGCCAGAGTCATGGGTGAGCCGGAACCACTTCCCGCCCTTCCGGGCCACCCGGATCGTGCAGGGCCGGAAGCCCTCCCCGGCCGGGCGGAAGACGATCTCCGCGCCGTCCGCCCACGTCCAGCGGCCGGTGCCGGACACCCGGCGCTCCGGGCTGAGGCCGCTGCCCGGAGCATCGCATCCGGGGTCGAGGCTGATGTTGTACGCGGTGAAGTCGCCGTTCGGCGCGAAGAGCAGCTCCCCGCCCTCCGTACTGCCCCACCGGCCGCGCACATCGGAACGGTCGAAGCGGAGGCCGAAACCGGAGCGGAGGTCATCGGACAGTACGTACCCGCCGATCCCGCCGCCCGCCACCACCACGACCGCGGCCGCCGCCCAGCTCACAATCCTGCCCCGCCGCTTCACTTCTTCGCCCCCCGGACCTGCGCGTACGTGTCGTCCGTACGCCCCCGCCCGTATGACCCGATTTCGAGCGACTCCGTTGCTCCGACCTCGAAGAATCACGGAATCTGATCGCGATTCAGCACACGGAGGCCAATACTCGAGTCACGCCGAGTACTTGTTTCACGCCGAACGGCGACTGACAGGACACCGACAGGACACCGACACCCAGGGAGTCTGACCATGACGACCGCGACCGCGACCGCAACCGCGACCGCCCTGGCCGCCGCCCCGTCCACCACGACCCCGAACGCGCGCCCGTCGACGACCGTGACGACAGCTGCGACGACAACTGCGACGACAGCTGCGGTCCCGAGCGCCGGCCCCAGCGTGCGCGAGCTGCTCGCCCAGGGCCGCCGGTCGTTCTCCTTCGAGTTCATCCCGCCCAGAACGGACGCGGGGGAGCGCACGCTGTGGGACACCGTCCGCCGGATCGAATCCCTCACCCCGTCCTTCGTCTCCGTCGCCTACGGTGCCGGCGGCTCCTCCCGCGGCCGCACCGTCGAACTGACCAAGCGGATAGCCTCCGACACCACCCTCCGCCCCGTCGCCCACCTCACCGCGGTCGGCCATTCGGTCGCCGAACTGCGCCGCATCATCGGCCAGTACGCGGACGCCGGCATCCGCGACGTCCTCGCGCTGCGCGGCGACCCGCAGGGCGACCCCCGCGCCGAGTGGGCCCCGCACCCAGAGGGCCTGACCCACGCCCACGAACTGGTCTCGCTCGTCCGGAGCCTCGGCGACTTCACGGTCGGCGTGGCGGCCTTCCCCGAACGCCACCCCCGTTCCGCCTCCTGGACCGATGACATCCGGCACTTCGCCGCCAAGTGCCGGGCCGGCGCCGACTACGCCGTCACCCAGATGTTCTTCCACGCGGAGGACTACCTGCGGTTCCGTGACCGGCTCGCCTCCGTCGGCTGCCTGACCCCGGTCATCCCCACGATCATGCCGGTCACCGACCACCACCGGATCGCCCGCTTCGCCGAGCTGGCCAACGCCCGCTTCCCCCAGGAGCTCGCCGCCCGCCTGGAGGCCGCCCGGCACCATCCCCAGACCGGCCACCGCATCGGCGTCGAGTACGCCACCGCCATGGCCGGTCGTCTGCTCGCCGAGGGCGCCCCGGGCCTGCACTACATCACCCTCAACCGCTCCACGGCCTCCCTGGAGATCCACCGCAACCTGGGCGTCGGCATCTGAATCCGACGCGGGCCGCTCAGCGCAGCCGCAGCCGCAGCACGCTGCTGACGCCGGCGTGGTCGGAGGGCCACAGACCCGAGGGTGTGCGGTCGGCCGGCTCGTGCCCCACTCGCCGGCTCGTCAGGGCGGTGATGTCACCTCGGAAGAGCACGTAGTCGATGCGCTGGGTGAGACCGGAGGTGGAGTTCCGCAGGTCGGGCGCCTGGCAGCAGGTGAATCCGGAGTCGCGGCCCCGCCGGGCCCGCCAGGCGTCGGTGAAGCCGGCCGCCAGGAGGCGGTCGTAGCTCTGGGTGTCCGTCTCCGGCTGGGCGCCCACCCCGCCCGCGGCCGAGTTGAGGTCGCCGAGGAGCACGGTGGGGAGCGCGGTGTTCAGCGGGCCGGCGAGCAGTTCGCCCGCCTGCGCCTCCTGGACCGTACGGGAGAGCGGCTCCAGATGGGTGCTGACCACACGAGCGGTGCGGCCCCTCACGGTGGCATCGGCCGCGACCCAGCCGCGCTCGACCCGGATGGGGACGTTGGCGGGCGGGACACAGCCGAACGTCGGGCGGCAGACGGGTACATGGGCCTGGAACCGGGCCGCCTGGGCATTGGCCACGGAGAAGACGCGGGCGGGCAGGTCGGTGCGCGCCAGCAGCACGTCGCGGTCGGTCAGCCGGACGTCCTGCAGTCCGGTGGGCGTGGACCGGGGGGCCTCGAAGTCGCTGCCGACGGTGATGGCGGCCACGGCCGCGTAGTGCTTGCCCCGGGCGGCGAGCCGGTCCAGGAGGATCTCCAGGAAGTCGTACTCGACATGGGTGGCGGGTCCCGGCCCGGCGGGGGTCTGGCTGCGCCACAGCACGGCTTCCTGCAGGCCCACGAGATGGGGGTCGCTGTCGGCGATCTCGTCGGCCAGCGCCTCCGCGCGCTCGGGGAAGTTCGTCGCCCGGACGTTCGCGAACACCGCGGTCACCGCGGCGACGAGCGACTGCGGGCCGGTGGCGGCGAGGACGGGCGCGAGATCGCCACCCAGGTAGAGGTTGCGGGTCAGGACCCGCAACGGGACCGACGGCGCACCCGAGGCCGGGGTGCCCGAGGCCGCCGCGCCCGAGGCCGGGGTGAGCGAGCCGGGTGCCAGGAGGACCAGCGCACCCAGGACGGCGATGAACCAACGACGCATCATGCAGCCAGATCTTTCGCCGAAGTGCGGACGCGTACGCGCGCCTCCGCGGAAATCCAGGACGAACGACCGCATACGGTGATCCGGACGTAGGCCGTGTGGCCGACCGCCTCGACCCTCGAACCGCGCGACCGCGACCGGGTAACCGCCCGAGAAGGCAACTGCCCGACCGGGCAACTGCCCGACCGGGCAACTGCCCGACCGGGCAACTGCCCGACCGGGCAACTGCCCGACCGGGTAACCGCCCGACCGGGCAACCGCCGACGCCCCGGTGAGCGGCGTACGCATGCCCTTGGGCGCCAGGACCATGGCCCCACCCCGCCCCCCTCGGCGAGGATGACCGCATGGACACTCTCACCGGCCTGCTGGAGGGCCCCAAGGCACGCGGCGCCTTCCTCCTCAAGTCCGTCCTCAACCCGCCCTGGGCGCTGCGGATCGAGGACCGCGCCCCGCTGTCGGTGGTGACGATGGTGCGCGGGGAGGCGTGGCTGCTCCCCGACGGCGGGGCGGCCCCGGTGCGGATCGCGCCCGGCGACGTGGCCGTCGTACGGGGCCCCGACCCGTACACCGTCGCGGACGCCCCGGACACGCCCGTCCAGATCACCGTCGGCCCCGACCAGCGCTGCAGCACCGGCGCCGGCGAGGACGTCACCGACACCATGGCGCTGGGCGTCCGTACCTGGGGCGACGGGCTCCAGGACGCCGGCGCCTCGGTCATGCTCAGCGGCATCTACCAGGCCCCGGGCGAAATCGGCCGCCGCCTGCTCGGCGCACTGCCACCCCTCCTGGTCGCCCGGTCCGGAGACAGCACGTGCAACGTCCTCATAGGTCTCCTCGCCGAGGAGATGAACAAGGACGAGCCCGGCCAGGAGATCGTCCTGGACCGCCTGCTCGACCTGCTGGTGATCGGCGTGCTGCGCGGCTGGCTGTCCGCCCCCGACTCCGGGGCCCCGGCCTGGTACCGCTCCCAGAGCGACCCGGTGGTCGGCCCGGCCCTGCGCATGCTCCACGAGAACCCGGCCCACGGCTGGACCGTCGAGGAACTCGCCCTCAAGGCCGGCGTCTCCCGAGCCTCCCTCGCCCGCCGCTTCACCACCCTGGTCGGCGAACCCCCGATGGCCTACCTGACCGGCTGGCGCCTCGCCCTGGCGGCCGACCTCCTCCGCGAACCCGACGCCACGGTCGCCACCGTGGCCCGCCGAGTCGGCTACAGCAGCGCCTTCGCCCTCTCCACGGCCTTCAAACGAGTCCGCGGCATGAGCCCCCAGGAGTACCGCACGTCCCTCTGAACCGGAACGCGACGGAGCCCGGCCGGTGGCATACCGGCCGGGCTCCGTGGTTGCCGACTGCCCTACGTGGTCAGCGTCGGCACCGGAAGCGGAGCGGTACCGAGAGCGGGCACGGTCCAGCGCTGGGCGGCCGTACCGTTGCAGTCCCAGAGCTGCACCCGGGCACCGGGACTGGTGTTGGCCTGGGGCAGGTCGAGGCACCGGCCGGACACCGGATTGCGGATGCTGCCGTCGGCCCGCGGGAGGAACCGCTGCTCAGGTGTGCCGTTGCAGGTCCACAACTGGATGGGTGTGCCGGCGCCGGTGCCTGCGTTCTCGGCGTTGAGGCACTTGCCCTGGACGCGGACGGTGCCGTCGTGGTGGAAGTGGAACTGCTGGGGGCCTGTGCCGTTGCAGGACCAGATCTGGATGGCGTTGCCGTCGTCGGAGCCGCCGCGGTCGTTGTCGACGCAGGCCGTCGCCGTGGCGGAGAGGGCGATCGGGCTGGTCGAACCGGGGGCGGTGCCGGCTGCGGCGTAGGAGTAGTGGGCGAGGTTGCTGATGCCGCCGGTGTAGCCGCCGGCGGTGTCGAGCTGACCGTCCCTCTTGTAGCGCCCGAGGACGAGCGGGCCGACGGGGGCAGTGCTGTCGGTGGCCTTGTGCTGGCCGGTGGCGGCCAGGGCGCCGTTGACGTACAGGCGCATCTGCCCGGTGCCCGCGTCGTAGACGGCGGTCAGCCGTGTCCAGGCGTTGGGGATGACACGGTTGGCGTCGTTGGCGGTGCTGGTCCAGTCGTAGTTCCAGCCGTCGGCGTCCCCTCGGGCGAGGGCGAACACCCATGTCTTGCCGGCGGCGTCGGGGTAGATCATGAAGCTGCTCGAAGTGTTGGCGTCCTGGGATACGGCGACACCGCTGGAGGCGGATGCCTTGGTCCAGAAGCTGAGGGTGAAGCTCTTGCGGGTGTCGACCACCGGTCCGGCGAGGGTGGCCCTGGAGCCGCTGCCGCTGAAGGCGGCGTACGGCGTGCTGGTACCGCCGATGGTGGCCGTCGGCCAGGTGACCTCGGACGTGGGACTGACCGTCGCGTCGTCACCGATCAGCTTCCACTGCGCGGTGGGCCGGCTGAGGTTGCCGAGGGAGACCGGGGTCGGGTCGAAGCCGGTGACGGTCGGGTGCAGGACCGTGGTGCCGTTGGGGGCCGTGCCGGTTCCGCGGAAGGCGACGAGCTGCTGCCTGGTGTCGACGGCCCACAGGTCGGGGATGCCGTCACCGGTGATGTCGCCGTCGGAGCCCACACGGGGGTAGGCGACGGGGTCGAGGTCGATGCCGGGGACGACGCCCTTGGCCGGGTCCGTCAAGCCGGTGAAGACGGGTGCCTCCGCGGTGCCGTTGTTGGCGAAAGCGTAGGCGTGGATGCTCCCGTCCGCGCCGCGGGCCCAGAGGGTCGGGTAGTTCGTGCCCTTCGCGCGGCCCGGCGCGATCAGGTCGTACGAGGCCCAGCGGGTGTCGTTCGCCGAGAGCAGGACCGCGCGGGTGTTGAGTTGTTGGGACACACCGGCAGTGCCGAGCCAGAGCCTGCCGTCCTCGACGAAGAGCAGCGAGGTCCGGGGAAGGGACTGGGGGGTCGTGTCGGTGTCACCCGTCAGGGCACCGCCGAAGGCGGCGATCTTCGAGACCTTCGACCAATCCGCACCGTAGCCGTTCGCGGCACATCCGATGGCGCCGTAACTCGTGTTCACACATCCCGTGGGCTTCGCCACCTCGAGCGGCTCTTGGCCATCGAAGCGTCCTCCCAGGTCGTCGTTCTGGTACAGGAAGAGATCCGCGCTGTGCTCCTTGTGCACGAAGAGGTCGTCCACGCTCCTGAAGGCGGTACTGCCCCGGTGCGTGAGCTGGATCTGGTTGTTCCAGCCAGCACCACCCGGAGCCGCCTTGATCACTGCCTTCGGCGCAGTGGAGGGGTCAGTGTCCTTGGCCTTGCCTTCGATGGTTCGGAGGTTTCCCGAGTTGTCGGGCAGCAGGATGTCCGCCCGCTTGTCACCGGTGACGTCGCCGAACACCGGGGCGGCACCGCTGAGGTTGGACGGGGCGTAGTAGCTGTAGACGAAGGGCTGGGACATGTTGCCCGCGTTGTCCTGGGTCTGCAGGTAGACGAAGTTGGTGCCCCACCGTGATGGTGTGATCCTGACCGTGGCCTTGCCGCCGGTGAGGGGGACGACTCCGGAGTCGGTGCAGTTCCAGTTGGCTGCCGTGGCCTGCACCGGATCCGTCGTCCACCGTGCACACGCCGGCCCCGAGGAACGGCCGCCGCTGGGGGGCGCCGGATCACTGCCGGTCAGAGTGAAGGTTCCCTCCTGGCCGGCGTACTTGGGCCGGGCGCCGATCGTGCCGGACTCGGGGAAGTCGGTGGAGGTGACGCTCGCGGTGGGCGGGGTACGGTCGACCCGGAAGTAGCACAGCGCGGTGTTCGGGCTGGTGAGCGTTCCGTCGGTGGTGTAGGCGAGCCAGCCGTAGAGGTGCCCGTCCGTCCGCGGGCCCACGTCCGCGGTGACCTCGCCGTAGCTGCTGTTCCAGCCGGTCGTGCGCAGTTCGGACTTCTGGTTGTCGTCCTCGTCCCAGATCTTGAAGGTCGTCTGCAGCTGCCGGCCGACGGCCGAGTACGTGGAGGTGGTCAAGGTGATGTTGTTGTTGGCGCCGACCCATCCCGGGTTGTCCCAGGGATTGGCGGTGCCGCGGGTCTGGCAGTCGTCGAAGGTGCCGTCCTTGGCGAAGCCCGGGGTCGGCCGGGTCCGGGGCCACCAGACGGTCGGCCGGACGTCGTACTCGACGACGACGTGCGGGTTGTTGCTGAACCGCTGACGGTAGTACTTGTTGTACTCGTCGTCCGGGGCGAGTCCGAACGTCTGGTGGTCCCATCCGCCCTGAGAAGCCGCACGCATGGTTGCGGTGACGTCGAAGGAGATGTCCCCGGTCCCTGAAACGGGGACGCTGCCGCCCAGCTTGGTGCAGCCGCCCATGCGGGACCCGGTCCCGCACGGCTGGTCGTTCCAGCTCGTCGGGTTGTCGATCACGGGCGTCGCGTACAGGCCCATCGGGGTGTTGGTCGACGGGCTGGAGGACGAGACGATCGTGGCGTAGAAGCGGGCGTCGAGGACGGTGACCTCGTAGTTCGCCTTGGTGTGGATCGCGGAGTCGATCCCGATCTTGAAGTAGGCCCGGGAGCGGCCTTCCTGGTCACACGGTGGGTTGCCCACGATGTAGCCGCAGTAGCCGGTGGCCGGCTTGTCCCGGCCGTAGTCCGTCCCGTTGAACTGGTTGATGTCCGGGTAGGCCTCCTGGACCTGGGACCATGCCTGCCGGGTGCTGTCGGCGGTGATGCCCGGGTCGATGTACCAGGGGCCGGTGCCCTCGCTCAGCAGGGCGGGGTCGGGAACCAGCTCGATGGCCTCGTTGTTCGCGGTCGTGCTGATGGGAGCGACGGCGGCTCCGCTGCCGGGGCCGTCCGGTGTGGAGCGGACCGGCGGGATGTCCCCTCCCGAGGCCCTGAGCAGGCTTGAGGGCGCCTTCGAAGTGCCGGCCGTGCCTCCCTCGGTGGAGTCCCACATCAGCGAGGTCGGGCTGGAGAAGCGGACCTTGCCCTCGTTGTCGGAGACGGTGATGTTGCCGGCTCGGTCCGAGCCCACGTTCAGGCCGTCGGCGTCGACTTCAAGACGCAGCTTCCTGACCACCGGGTTCGCAGCGGCTTCAGGAGTGTGGACGATGAGCACCTGGCGCCAGCCGCCGAGTGTGTTCGCGGTCAGGCGGAGGTCGACGCCCGGGAGCACGGACGCGTAGAGGGCGCTGTTGCCTTCGAGGGAGGGCTTGGGCAGAGGGAACGGCGCCCTGATGGAGAGTCGCTTGCCGTCGTCCGTGGTCATGGTGGCCATGGGGCCGGTACCGCCACCGGACAGTTCGAGCTCTGCGGGCGCCACCGCGGGTGACACGGTGCCGTTGGAATTCGTGCGCAGGGTCGCGTCCACGGCCCGCCAGGTTCCGTCCTGGCTCTTGACCCGTTGCACGGTGGCTGCGGAGTCCGTGGTCAGCGTGCCGCTGGGATTGGCGAAAGTCTGGGAACCCTCGGTCGTGAGGTGCTCGACCAGTACCGGTTTGCCGGTACGTCTCGCCTCCTGCTGGGCGTCCGATAACGCCTGGTCAGTGGCGGAAAGAGGAGCATCAGACGGGGGTGAGACCGCCGCCCGTCCGGTGCCCCGGCCTTCGTCCGCCGGCGCCGGCGGTGCGAGCAGCAGGCCGGCGCCGAGAGAGAGCAGTGCCGCCGCGGCGGCGGGGAGGATCGGTAGGCCGGGAGTCCGCTGCCTGCGGGAGGCCCCGGGTCTGGATGTCCATGGAGGAAGAAGCGACGGCCTCACGATGGCAGTCCTCGCTCTGAGGTCGAGATGGACAGAAGTCAGGCACACGTTTGCTTCACTTCTGCAAGCTCGTCAACAGATTGTCAGGTCCTGGTGTCTGTTTCGAACCAAAAGGGCAGCCGTGTCTCGGGTGTGATTCTGATCACCGGGATCAGCTCTGGTGATTCGCTGTACATGTCGAACGCACGCTCCGTAGTGTGCGTTCGATCCGGGGCCGGTGCGCTCTGCCTGGCCCTTCCTGTGTCGTGTCCTGTGGGGGGATTCGGTTGTCGCGTCGGGGTGGGTTATTCGTGCGCTCGAAGCGCGGTCGATCGCGTGTGGCGATCACCGCGGCCTTCGCGCTTCTCTTCTCCGGACTGGGTCTTCCCCTGGTCGAGGCGGCCGCGAAGCCACCGAAGGTGTGGGTGCCGCCGAACACCCCGTTACCTCAGACGAAGCCGGTCAAGGGGGCTGCGGCGAAGCTTTCGCCGCAGCCGGTTCCGGGTGGCCGGGAATGGACTCCGCATTCGAACGCCAAAGCGTTGACGGGTTCGGCCACGGTGAACCTCAGACCCAACGGTCCCGATAGATCGACTCTTGGCCAGAACACGTCCCTCAAGGCTGGAACTCTTCCGGTATGGATCGCGCCAGCGAATGGCGCAAATCGCTCGACGGCTTCCTCACCCTCGGCCACCGGCACAGAGTCGTCGCTGAAAGTCGAAGTGAAGGACGCGCCCAAGGCGCGAGCCGCGGGCGTCAACGGCGCCCTTGTGACCCTGACCGGCACCGAGACCGCAGGCGCCTCCGGCAAGATCGCGTTCGGCTTCGACGTCACGGCATGGGGCAGGACGGCCGGTGCGAACTGGGCCGACCGCGCCCGGCTCATCCAGCTCCCCGCCTGTGCCCTGACCACTCCGGATGCCCAGGGCTGCACGACGCGTACGCCGGTCCGGTCGCAGCGCGATGCCTCTTCCGGCCGGCTGGTGGCCGAGGTCGACGTGCCGGCCGTACCCGGTGCCTCGGTCCGTACTCCCCAGTCCGGCCCCAAGTCTTCGGCTGAGCTCCTTGCCGGTGCCGGGCGGACCGCTCCGGGCGTGGTGCTGGCCGTCGAGGCCGGCCCGTCGGGTGCCGCGGGAGACTTCGCGGCGACTCCGCTGCTCCCGTCGATGTCGTGGCAGGCGGGTGCGAACGCGGCCAACTTCACGTACGGCTACACGGTCGAGGTGCCTTCGGCGATCGCCGGTGCGGCTCCGAGCGTCGGTCTTGCCTACGATTCGTCTTCGCTGGACGGCCGTACGGCGTCGACGAACGCGCAGGCGAGCTGGATCGGTGACGGCTGGGACTGGCACCCGGGCTCCGTCTCCCGCTCGTACAAGACCTGCAAGGACGCGGGCATCAAGGATTCGGGCGACGAGTGCTGGGGCGGGGACGTCCTGTCGCTGAACCTCGCTGGGCACGCCGGTGAGATCGTCCGCGACGACAATTCGTGTGTCTACCGCCTCCGTGGTGATGACGGCAGCAAGATCGAGCGCCTGACCGGCCGGAACAACGGCGCCTGGAAGGGAGAGGCGTGGAAGGTCACGACCTCTGACGGCACCCAGTACTTCTTCGGTGCCAACAACCTGCCCGGTGGTGACGGCACCGACCCGGATGCCAACTCGGTCTCCCGGGTGCCGGTGTACTGGCCGGGCGGCCAGGACAAGTGCATGGGGGCCGGTTCGCCGGCCACCGGTTCGTGGAACCACCTCGGCTGGCAGTGGAACCTCGACTACGTCGTCGACCCGCACCAGAACCTGATCTCCTATCGCTACGAGCAGGAGACCAACCACTACGAGCGCGGCGGCGGCCAGAACGACGGCGACGGCACCCTCACCTCCTACCACCGCGGCAGCTACCCGACCTGGATCGGCTACGGCCAGCGGCTCCCCGACCAGATCGCCGCGAAGGGCACTGCCAACCCGGCCGCCCAGGTGTGGTTCCGCACCGCCGAGCGCTGCGTGCCCAACGCCACCGTCGACTGCAAGGACCCGGGCGCCCAGCGCACCCCGGCCAACGCCGCGAACTGGCCGGACGTTCCGGTCGACCAGGAGTGCAAGTCCACCGGCACGTGCCTGAACCTTTCCCCCACCTACTTCACGACGAAGAAGCTGACCTGGATCGACACCGAGGTCCTCGACGGCACTGCCTACCGCCGCGTCGACACCTTCGGTCTCAAGCAGTCCTTCCAGGATCCCGAGGACGGAACTTCGCCCTCACTGTGGCTGGACTCCATCCAGCGCATCGGCAAGAACGGCGAGACCTCGATCACGCTCCCGGCCGTGAACTTCCAGCCGCTGCAGATCGCCAACCGCGTCGACGGCGTGGTCAAGCGGCCCGACGGAACGGAAGCATCACCGCCGCGCTACAACCGCCCGCGCATCCAGACCATCACCACCGAGACCGGTGGCCAGATCAACATCGTCTACCAGGCGCCGGAGTGCTCCCGGGTCAAGAAGACGATGCCGGCCTCCGAGGACAGCAACACGATGGCCTGCATGCCGGTCAAGTGGTACCTGCCCGGCCAGTCCTACCCCGACCCGGTCGACGACTGGTTCAACAAGACCATCGTCAAGTCCGTCACCGAACAGGACAAGGTCGCCGGCCAGGTGACCAAGGTGACCGACTACCTGTACGGCGGCGGCATCGCCTGGCACCGCAACGACTCCGAGCTGCCCGACCCCAAGACCCGTACCTGGGACCAGTTCCGGGGCTTCCAGACCGTCACCGCCCGGACCGGCAGCGGCAACGCAGGTGAGGCCCCGCGGACCAAGTCCGTCACCACCTACCTGCGCGGCATGAACGGCGACGTCCTGGCCAACGGAACCAAGCGCACGGTCGAGTACACCGACGCCTCCGGCGCGACGCAGAAGGACGAGGACGTCCTGTCCGGGTTCGTCCTCCGTACCCAGACGTACGAGCAGGACGGCGGCAGCGTCGTCGCGGACCAGGTCTCCAGCCCGTGGCTGGGTGATGTGACGGCCACCCGCGCCCAGCCGGGTGGAATGCCCGCGATAACGGCCCGTGCGCTGAACACCGCCAAGGTCAAGAACAGCGTCAAGCTGGCCGACGGCAGCTGGCGCAAGTCGGAACGGACCTCCACCTACGACGACACCGCCTTCGCACGGCCGGTCGAGGTCGACGACCGCGCCGACATCAGCCGTCCGGATCAGAGGCTGTGCACGAAGTTCGAGTACGCCACGGGCCCTGGCGGCGCCCTGACTCAGCTCGCCTCCCGCACCCTCATCCTCTCCGGCACATGTGGTCAGACCCCGAACGCGAGCAACACCGTTGGTGACACCCGCACGTACTTCGACGGCCTGCCCCTGGGCCAGTCGGGTGCGACGGCCGACCAGACGGGCACGGAGGTCCTGGAGAAGTACGACGGTGCGGGCAAGCCGGTCTACCGCCGCAACGTCACCACGACCTACGACGCGTACGGCCGTGTGACCAGCACGACCAACAACGTGCGCAAGGACGCGGCCCACCCGGGTGGTGCGGTGACCAAGACGGAGTACAAGCCGGCCACCGGCTCCCTCCCCAAGGAGGTCGTGCACACCAACCCGCTCGGCTGGAAGTCCTACAACACCCTCGATATCGGTCGTGCCCTGCCGATCAAGTCGACGGACGAGAACGGTCACGTCGCCGAGCGTGACTACGACTCGCTCGGCCGTGTCGTGGCCGTGTGGCAGCCGGGGCAGGAACGGGCAAAGGGCTTCGCCCCGGTCCGGAAGTTCTCGTACACGATGAACGGCACCAACGCGCCTTCGACCGTTCTGAGCCAGACGCTCATGAGCAACGACGAGTACATCAACTCCTACACCATCTACGACGGCCTCGGCCGCGTCCGTCAGACCCAGGCCCGGACCCCGTCCGGTGCCCAGGGGCGGATGATCACCGATGCGCTGTTCGACTCGCACGGCTGGCAGGTCAAGACCAGCTCCCAGTACTGGGTCGAAGACGATGATCCTTCCGGCGCGCTCTTCCTGCCGAACGGGGGTGTGAACCCGGATTCGAAGATCCCGGCTCAGACGGTCCAGGTCTTCGATGGTCTCGGCCGGAGCACGGCGTCGGTGTTCCAGTCCTACGGCGTTGAGCAGTGGCGGTCGAAGACGGAGTACCCGGGTGCGGACGAGGTCCGTTCCACCCCGCCCAACGGCGGTTTCGCCAGCGCCACCGTCACCGACGGCCTCGGTCAGACCGTCGCGCTGCGTCAGTACAAGGCGAACACGCCCACCGGCGCGTACGACGAGACGACGTACGGGTACAACGCCCAGGGCAAGGAGCTGTGGCGCAAGGACTCGGCAGGCAACGAATGGACGTTCGGCTACGACCTGCTCGGCCGTCTGACGAAGTCCACAGACCCTGACTCCGGCACGTCCACCACGGCCTACGACGACAGCAAGAACCTCGTCACGGTCACCGATGCCCGGGGCAAGAGCGCCACCACGGTGTCCGACCTTCTGGGCCGCACCACGGCGACGTACGAGGGCACGGCGGTCGACCCGGCGAAGCAGGTCGGCGGCTTCACCTACGACACCAAGGCGCTCGGCAAGCCGTCCACCACCACGCGATATGTCGGCGGCGCGGCAGGTGCGGCGTACGTCTCGGAGATCACCGGCTACGACGGCGGCTACCGCCCGCTCGGCACCAAGACCACCATCCCCGCCGTCGAGAAAGAACTCGCCGGCACCTATGAGACCACCAACACCTACGACGCGTACGGGCAGCTGAAGAGCACGGAACTGCCCGCCATAGCGAAGGCCGGACTGAGCGCCGAGACCCTGGCCTACGTCTACAGCATCGGTGGCAACCTCGCGTCGATCACCGGCGTGCAGGGTGCCGCTGTGACGCCGTACGTCGTGGACCTGCGCTACGACCCCTACGGCCGGGTATTCCGCACCACCGTCGGTGACACCGGCCTCCAGGTGGTCTCGACGGTGGACTACGACGCGGGCACGGGTCGTCCGGTGCGTACGACGCTGGACAAGCAGACGGCAGCCAGGGCGAGCGTGGATGTCACGGACTACACGTACAACAAGGTGGGTTCGCTGACCTCGATCCGTACGGTCGAGGACGGTGCGAAGACGGACCTGCAGTGCTTCACGCACGACTACCTGGGCCGTCTGACCCAGTCCTGGACGGACACGGGCACCACCAACACCGCCCCCCAGCCGTCCGTGCGGGGTATCGGCGGCTGCACGAACGCCGGAGGCCCCTCGGTCGACGGCACGGGCAAGCCCAGCGTGGGCGGTCCGGCCCCGTACTGGCAGCAGTACCAGTACGACAAGCTCGGCAACCGCACCAAGCTGGTCCGCAAGAACACGGCCGGCGACACGGCCAAGGACGTCACGGTCACCCAGACCTTCGCCGACGGCCCGAACACGCCGACCACCGATCCCGCGACCGGCGGCGGCACGGGCGGCCCGCACGCCCTGCTGAAGTCCACCGAGACCGGCCCGTCCGGCACCAAGGTCACCTCCTACACCTACGACGCGGCCGGGAACACGGCCTCGATCACCAGCACCCCGGGCACCAAGACCCTGACCTGGAACGGCCAGGGCAAGCTCGACAAGATCACCGGCACCGGTGAGAGCGCCGGCACCAGCTACCTCTACGACACCGGCGGCAACCAGCTCATCCGCCGCGACCCCGGCAAGACCACCCTCAACCTCGGCACCGACCAGATCACCCTGGACACCGCCACCAAGAAGGTCACCAACGTCCGCACCTACGCGGCCCCCGGCGGCCTGTCCATCACCCGCACCACCACCGGCGGGACCAGCGAGCTCACCTACCAGGGCTCCGACCACCACGGCACCGGCGGCGTCCAGTTCGAATCCGCCAACCTCGCCCAGGTCCGCCGCCACTCCGACCCCTTCGGCAACGCCCGTGGCACCCAGCCCGCCCCCGGCAACTGGGCCGGCGACAAGGGCTTCGTCGGCGGCACCAAGGAAGAAGCCACTGGCTTCACCCTCCTCGGCGCCCGCGAATACGACCCCACCACCGGCCGCTTCATCAGCCCCGACCCCATCATCGACGCGGGCGACCCTCAGCAGTGGAACGCCTATGCCTACGCCAACAACAGCCCCTTCAATGCATCGGATCCGACGGGTCTGAAGACGTCGTGTGACCCTGGAGACCGCTCGAGCATCTGCGGTCCCGACAAGAACCGTCCCGGGGCTGGTCACAGCAACGCCTCTCCCGAGGCAGAGGAATACGTAGAAGCCGAAAAGGCGGTCACCAAGGCCAAGGCACGCCGTGATGAGCTCAAGCGCGAGGTCATCAACGTCGTCATGGACCTCATTGGCTACAACGACGCCCGCGACTGCTTCACCAAGGGCGACGTCATGGCCTGCATCAACACGGCCCTGAACGCAGTCCCCTGGGGCAAGGTCTTCAAAGCCATCAAGATCGGCATCAAGGCCTACAAGATTTACAAGCAACTGAACAAGACGTACGACGCCATCCATGCCGCCGAACGCAGAGCGGACCAGGCACGGGCTGCACTTACCACCGCCAAGCGGGCCGAGGACGAAGCAGCTGCGGCAGCGGCGAAGGCCAAACGGGCGGATGAACCAGCCGACGGCTCAGCCAGTGACGCGGCCGGCACAGAAACCAAGGCGAGCAGAGGCGAAGCAGACGCCGAAGCAAACGCCAGTAGCGCTGAGTCCCGGGGCGACAGCGCGGAAGCCTCGTCGGGACCGTCGTGCAAGCTCAACAGCTTCCCCACGGGAACCCGAGTCCTGATGGCCGACGGCACGACCAAGAAGATCGAGGACGTGAAGGCCGGTGACACAGTCGCGGCCACCGACCCGCAGACCGGCCAGACCCGACTGAGGAAGGTCACGGCCACCATCACGACCCCGGACGACAAGGAGTTCACCGACCTCGCCCTGACCGACGACGCCAACCCGCGCGGCCCGCCGACTCAGCTCACCTCCACTCGCCACCACCCCCACTGGAACGAAACCCGCAAGCAGTGGGTCGACGCCGGCGACTTCTCTCCGGGCGACCAGCTCGTCCAGCCGGACGGCCGCACCCTCACCGTCCAGTCCGTCCGTAACTACCCCTACGCAGTCACGACCCACAACCTCACTGTCGACGACTTCCACACGTACTATGTGCTCGCGGGGGCCACTCCGGTTCTCGTGCACAATTGCCCGGCAGGCGGAAAGAGCGGCGGCCGGATTGCTCAGGAGTCTGGCGATTCGTATGAAGCGAATTTGGTAGAACAGCTCGGTGGCGGCGGCGGGTTCAAGGAGGGTAAGCGTCAGTTCGATGGAGCATTCATTGACGCCCAGACCGGCCGCGGCACCTGGTATGAGGCAAAGTCTGGGCAATTTTGGCAGAAGACGCTGGACGACCCGAAGCGCATGAGTAAATTCCTGGGTGTGGAAGGCGAGAAGATCGCAATAGCGAGGAGTCGCGGAATTGACTTCCGCGTAATTTCCGAGAACCCAATCCCGGCCGAGTTCACTTCTTGGTTCGATAAAAAGGGGATTGCGTGGCAGGTAATCCCGAGATCTTGATCGCAGCAAAGTGCCAGCAGATCCATCGTCCTAGTGGAGGATGGGTGAGGGGCTCGACCGAGAGGAGCACCCGGGGCAGGGTCTGAGCAGCCCCGGGCCCGATGCCGAGCAGTTCCCGCGATGGCTCCGCGCCGTCGCTGGAACTGCTCGGCATCTCCATGGGCCCGCCGTTAGTGGCGAACGCGTCAACCTGCCAGCCCGCCTAGCTGCTGCTACGACCTCGGGTGGCAGTCGCGTTCGGAGGGAATAATTCTCCCACTACTGAGTTAGGAACGGTTACCGTGGGATTGTGCCTATTTCCAGGCGATGGGGATGTTGATGGGCTGGATGTAAGTTTCTCCTATGGGGATTTCGCCTTGTTTCGCCGAAGGTTGGCTATCGCGGAAGGCTTCGATCTCGGTGAAATGTTCGGCTTCGGCGGCGATAGGCCATGGGCAGAGGTGTCGACCGTTCTGGAGCCACTCTTGAACCATCCTGATGATCACGGCGAATCTCTGTCTCCATCGGAATGTGCAGTAATCTTGCCGCGGCTGGAGGCCGTGCTGGTCGAGTGGCTGTCGGCGGAATTTCGGGACGTGGTGTTCGAGGAGCATATTAGAGACGCGCGCGATCTCGTAGCGGTATTGAATGTGTGCGTACGGAAGAACGTCGAGCTTTGCTTTATGTAGCGCACATGCTCGATTGTGGGGTGTGGCACGGCTTGCTCGCGAGAAATGCATAAATAAGGTCTTCCTCCGAAAATTAGCGAGGCCCTGCCGGGATATCCGGTAGGGCCTCGCTGGTGTTTGACGGCAGTAGTTGACGGCAACGTCAGCGGACGGAGGAAGCGCAGGAGTGCGGGTCGTCGCTGGCGATAGGCTGACTGACGGTCTCGCCGCGGTTGCGGAGTGTGTGGCCGAGGAGGTCGATCGCTTCGCGCTGAAGGCGCAGTCGGACGTGGGCGTAGACGGTGGCTGTGACGCCGATGTGGGCGTGGCCAAGGAGTTCTTTGATCACGACGAGTTCGACGCCTTGCTCCAGAAGCAGGGTGGCGGTGGAGTGTCGTAGGTCGTGGCAGCTACTGCCGTCAAGGCCGACCGGCCCCACCGGAAGTGAATCCGATGGGGCCGGTGCAACCTACCTGAGTGGACGGCCCCGGGGGAATGGGCGAATCCTTACTCTCAGGGGTGGCTTCACGCCCCAGATTTTGGCACGCTAACTCTCTCCCCGGCAACTCCGGTAACGAGGTGCTGAAGAGCCATTTCGCCGCGCCCTAGGGAGAATAGCCAATTCATCACGGCATAGACCGTGCCATCCTCGTCGATGGATAGGAAAAACTCACTCGCTTCCTTCGCGCCAATCGGAAAGAGCGCACAGCCGAAACGGTGAGACAGTTCCATGAACCTATCCTCTTCACCGAGAGCCAGTTCCGGGTCAATTTCGAACGGGGTGCGCATGCAGGTCACTCCAGGACCACTGACCTGAACGCAGATCCCGCCGAACTCTCGCAGGAATTCTTCGGCCGCAGCGTGCATCGGGAATCCTCGCATGGAAGAACGCCACGACTCGATGTCGACCTGTCGCCCCGGGAACCAGCCTGCCCCTCGGAGAGCCCTGTCGGTCTCACTGGAAAATCTAGACACCATTACCATTTCGTCTTGAAGTCGATCTTAAAGTGAGCGACGAGCACGGCACAGCTGGGGCAGGGATCCATCTCCTTCGGGTAGTACTTGTGGTTGGGGGATCGAATCATGAATGCGGCAGCCGAGGCTCCCGTTGGATCGAGCCCACTATTCAGGGCATCCGTCAGACAAGCCACCAAGCCGCATCCTCCGTGGTTATCCCCTCGCTGTGCAGCAGGGATCGAATCAAGGACGTTCTGGACAGCCGGATGGACTGCGCGATCTCCCGCCCCACCGTCACTCGTACGAACTATTGGCTTATATCCCTTGACCTGGAGGACCTCCACAGCCCCACCCGGCCTCTGCCTCCCCGGAAGAGCCGAGTATTCGGCCGCAGAATTCCTGGCAGCATCGGTTACTTCACAATTGTGGACGAGAACCGGGGTGGCGCCTGCCAGCACATAGTACGTGTGCTGGCAGCTCCTCCTCTAGCTGCTTTTATGCAGGTGGGGAGCGGTTTTGGGATCCGCCGGGATCCGTGGTTGTGTGCCTGGATCCGTGGTTGTTGCCGCAGCGGCAACGTCAGCGGACGATGGTGCAGGGCGACGGTTCGTCGCTGCCACTGTTGGTTTTGGTGATCGCCGGGCTGCCGAGCGCGGTGCTGAGGGTGTCGATGGCATCGCGTTGGAGGCGGAGTCGGACGTGGGCGTAGACGGTGGCGGTGATGCCGATGTGGGCGTGGCCGAGGAGTTCCTTGATTACGACGAGTTCGACGCCCTGTTCCAAGAGCAGGGCCTCGGTCGAGTGGCGGAGGTCGTGGAAGCGGATGCGGCGGAGGCCGGCCTTGCGGAGGGGGCGTGGTGAAAGCGTGGGTGATGTCGGTCGGGCCGATTGATCCGCCCTGCGCAGTGCTGCAGACGTGTTGTGCTGCCACGCGGTGCCTGCTGCCTCGCTCACGCTGCTGCTGTTCGCGGTGGGGCTTCAGCGACTGAACGCAGCGGGCGGGGAGAGCGGTGCGGCGTTCAGAAGCCCGGGTCTTGGTGGGCAGGGTGGTTAGCCCGTGTGCGCTGGTGCGCTAAAGGGTGCGGTGGATGGCGGTGGTGCCCGGGTAGAGGTCGAGGTCTTCCCAGCGCAGGCCGAGGAGTTCGCCCGGCGGAGTGCCGTATGGAGGGCGAGTTCGAACAACGCGTGCAATGCGGGGCTTCGGCAGCTTGCACCCGTGGAGTGAGGTGTCCACCGCTCTGGAGCCACT
Source organism: Streptomyces sp. NPDC048603 (assembly GCF_043199475.1). Taxonomy (NCBI): domain Bacteria; kingdom Bacillati; phylum Actinomycetota; class Actinomycetes; order Kitasatosporales; family Streptomycetaceae; genus Streptomyces; species Streptomyces sp. NPDC048603. The sequence continues at coordinate 182,755 of NZ_JBICVY010000009.1, forward strand.
CCTCGATCATCCCGATGGCGGCGGTGACAACCTCGCGCCTGCCGAGTGCGCGTCGATCCTAGTCTGGCTTGAGGCGATCACCGACCAGTGGGCGAAGGAGGGCCCTGACCAGTTCCTCCAGCAGCACATGGAGGACGCCTACCGGCTTGCGGGCGTCCTGCGGCTCTGTACGGAGAAGGACGTCCCGCTGGCCTTTCTCTGAACCCCACAACCACGGAACCCACTTACAGGACAGTCCTTGGCGGAGCTGTTTCGACGCGATCTCTCAGCGGCTCATGTGGCCGGGGCAGCCGGATCTCTGACCCTTGACCGAATGCTCGCTCTGTTGGTTTGGATCATTGCCGAGGAGGCGATGACGGAAGAAGAATTCTCCTGTCTCATGCAGTCAGCGCAGGCAATCAATGAGGAGATGCTGGTGCAGCCGCCGCATCGTGGAGTTGATGTTGGTCCGTGGGATGTGAGTGAAACGGGATGGCGGGACCTGGACCTGCTCGATTCGGCGGGCTGAGGATCCCGCGTGGGCATGCACGGAAGGTAGAGCTCAATCGTCTGCGATCCGGTGCCGAGTACGGAGAGGTAGTCCTCTTCCGGGACACGACGGCGAGCCTGCAGCTTCAGGCATTTCGGACGTTGGGGAATCCGCAGTGGGAACAGGTACGACTGCGGCTTGAGGCCGATGTACGCGCCCGCGGTGGAGAGGTCGAGCAACGGTCCGGGCAGGCCGGCGTTGAGCTCAGGGCAGTGGTCCCGGTTGTCAGGGAATCTCATGGGCGGGACTCGATGACGGTTCGGTTCATCGGATGTGATGGTCCGGGGTGGCTCCTGAGAGGGGTGGTGAACGGTGAGGTGGCACGCCTCGAGAGTCGTGACGACTGGGCTTACTCCTGCTTCGAGAGCGTCGTTGTGGTTCCCTCCTTCGCCGTGCGCACGGCAACGGTGTCCACCTCACCCACCGTCTACGCTCCGATCGTGCCGCCGGATCAGGGCCGGGTGATTCCGCTGCGCATGCCTCAGTGAACAGCAGCTCCATCCGCGGGACTTCGCTTCCGTACCGGTCTGCTCGGCCGGTCCAGAATGTTGCTATGGGTGGTGAAGAGCGTGGTGGAGCGGAGATGCGTTCGTTTCTGACCTGCACGGTCGAGGTGGCTCGGCTGCTTGGCATTGAGGACAGGTCCACGGTGCAGGGAGGGCGGCGTGCCCGAGAGGTCGCACATGCGGTGCGTCGGCCGCTGCTGGAGCGGGAGAGTCTGCCCGAGGAAGCCTTCGCCGCGCTGATGGCGGCAGCCGTCCACGACCCGGACCCGAGTTTCTGCCGGTGGTTTGTTGAGCCGGCGCTCTACCTGTTCGGGCGCCGCCGTGTGCTGGAAGCGCTGGTCGACTACCTGCGGACGGGCACGGACACCGAGCGGGTACGCCACGGGCAAGCCGATGACCAAGGAGGAATCGCCGGGTACCTGCTGCACCACTCCGGCCGGCGGGCCGGGCAGCCGGTGACCGTGCGGACGGCCAGCGCGATGGTGGACGACCTGGAGCGGTGGGGGTGAAAGCTGCTACAGATTTTCTAGGCATTTATAGTCGTCTCTAGTCACATGTCTCACATATCTTGGTCTCGTGAAGCTTTCGGAGTGGGCCCGTCAGCAGGGCGTGAGCTACCAGACCGCCTGGCGGTGGGTGAAGGACGGGAAGATGCCCGTCCCGGTCCGCCAGGCGCCGTCCGGGACGTGGCTGGTCGACGAGGTCGCCGTCCAGCCGTCCGGGCTTGTCGTGGCGTACTGCCGCGTGTCGTCCGCCGACCAGAAGACTGACCTTGACCGGCAGGCCGCCCGGGTCGTGTCCGGCGCGAACAAGCTGGGCCTGGCCGTCGCCGAGGTCGTCACCGAAGTGGGTTCAGGGCTGAACGGGCGGCGCCGCGAGCTGCACCGGGTGCTGTCCGACCCGCAGGCGTCGGTGATCGTGGTCGAGCACCGTGACCGGCTGGCCCGGTTCGGTGTCGAGCACCTGGAGGCCGCACTGTCGGCGTCGGGACGGCGCCTGGTCGTCCTCGACCCTGCCGAGACCGCCGATGACCTGGTACGCGACATCACCGAGGTGCTGACCTCGATGTGCGCCCGCCTGTACGGGCGGCGGGCGGCGAAGAACCGGGCCGTCCGCGCGGTGGCCGTGGCGACCGGCGAGGACGCCGGGTGAAGAAGTTCCAGCCGCAGCCCGGGTTCCAAGTGCAGGCGTACCGGTTCGCTCTGGACCCGAACGCCGGCCAGGAGGCCGCGCTGCGTTCGCACTGCGGTGCTGCCCGGGCCGCGTACAACTGGGCAGTCGGCTGGGTGACCGCCTCGTGGTGGCAGCGCCGCGCGGAGGAGTCCTACGGCATCCCCGAGTCGGAGCTGACGGAGTGGCGGCCGTGGTCGCTGCCCTCGCTGCGGAAGGCGTTCAACGCCGCCAAGCACACCGACCCCAGGTTCTCTGTTTGGTGGGAGGAGAATTCCAAGGAGGCGTACAGCACCGGCCTGGCGAACGCGTCGGCCGCGTTCGACAACTACGCGAAGTCGAAGAACAGCAAGCGCAAGGGCGCCCGGATGGGTGCGCCGCGGTTCAAGACCAAGCGGAAGGCGCGCCTTGCCTGCCGGTTCACCACCGGCACCATCCGCATCGACGCCGACGGCCGGCATGTGACGCTGCCCCGGCTCGGCACGATCCGCACCCACGAACCCACGGTGAAGCTCCTCACCCGCGTCCAGGCCGGGACCGCCCGCATCCTGTCCGCGACCGTGCGGCACGAGCGCGGACGCTGGTTCGCCTCGTTCCAGGCCGAGGTCAAGCGGGACCTCGTGCGCGTGGAACGCCCGGACGTGGCGGTCGGCATTGACCTTGGAGTGAAGACCCTCGCGGTCATGGCCGACAGCACCGGCGAGATCCGCACCGTCGCCAACCCGAGGCACTACGACGCCGCGCTGAGGCATCTGCGGCGCGCCTCCCGAACCGTGTCCCGCCGCCAGGGTCCCGACCGCAGGACCGGGCAGAAGCCGTCCAGGCGGTGGGAGAAGGCCAACGCCCAGCGGAACAAGGTCCACCACCGGGTGGCGAACCTCCGCACGGACGCCCTGCACAAGCTCACCACGAGCGTTGCCGCCGAGTACGGCACCGTCGTGGTCGAGGACCTGAACGTCGCCGGGATGCTCCGCAACCGGCGTCTGGCCCGACGGGTCGCAGACGCCGGATTCGGCGAGATTCGCCGCCAGCTCGGCTACAAGACCCGCCAGCGCCACGCCACACGCCTCGTGGTCGCCAACCGCTGGTACCCCTCCTCGAAGACCTGTTCCGGGTGCGGCGCGGTGAAAGCCAAGCTGCCGCTGCACGTCCGGACCTACGCATGCGACGCCTGCGGCCTGGTCATCGACCGGGACGACAACGCCGCGCTCAACCTCGCCGTCCTCACGGCGGCCTGCACCACTGGTACCGGAGTGGCCGGAGACCGGGACACCGCCCCGGCGGTGTCGAAGCCTCGTGGAGCCGACCGTAAGACCCGCGCCACCCGCCCCCGCCGCACGGCGGAGGCGGGGCGGGCAGGTGGCGCAACCCTGCCGCACCAGCGGCAGGAGGAAGCGAGAGACCGTCCTCAAGCCGAAGCCCTCACGCTTTGGTGACGTGACGGACCTTCCGGGCAGAAACGCCCGGAATGCTGAGACCTGACTACGGTCTCGGCAACGGATGGCTGGAGGTGCAGCGCCGGGCGGGCTATCAGGGGCGGAACGTGATCATTCCGCGTCGGTCGGTGCTGGAGGCGGCGGCGGAGCGGCCTGAGGGGGAGGAGCCGCCTCACGGTGGCGAGGTTTTCGAGGCCGCCGAGGTGGCTGAAGCGCTCGCGGCGGGTGCGGATGAGCGGACCTCCGGTTCGGCGAACCAGCGGACCTCCCTCGCGAACAAGGAATTACAACCATCAGTTGACGTACAGGAGAAGAAGCCGCCGAACCTGTTCTGTGGTTCCGGCCGTAGGGCGTCCTCGGGTGGTGGGCGTGCGCGCGGGGGGCCGACCGTGTCGGTCGTCGCTCATCGGGTGCTGCACGGGTTGCCAGTCGCGCTGACGCCCGGCCAGTACCGTCTGGCGGCTGGGGTCGTGGAGCGGGCCGTTGCCGAGGCAGGGGGCGATCCGGAGCGGATCAGGGACCGGATCCTGCGGCGCCTGGCGGAGGAGTGGGGCCGGCCGATCCGGAGCGCGTACGGCTGGCTCGTCGGGCGCGGGTTGCGCAACGATCCCTGTCCGGATCCGGCCTGCGAGGAGGGGGCGTTGTGGCCCGACGGGTCGGAGTGCCGGATCTGCCACGAGCGGTGGATCGACCGGCGCGGCACGCCGCTGGTCTTCCGCAACCGGGCCAGACCCATCTACGACGTGCGGTGGTTCTGTTCGGCCTGCGAGCGGCCCGGGACGGGCGAACCGCCCGAGCGTGGTGTGTGCCGGTGCTGTCGGGAGGAGCGGGCGGCGGGGGCTGCGGGGGTTGCCGATCCGGCGACGGCCAGGGATCCCGTGTTCGCGGATCGAGTCGCGTGGTTGCGGCAGCTGGGTGATGTGGGGCGAGAGCGTCGCGCGGAATCGTGTCCTCGGCCGCTCTGAGGATTCCGAGGGGCGGCCTTAAAGATTCGCTCAAGCTTTCGTTGGAAGTGCCTGCTGATGGGGATCGGGAGATGGCACCATCCCCTGGCGGCAGGAAGTCAAGGGGTCCCAGGGGGGCCCGGAGGATCTGGAGTCGTTCGGGGGAGTTGTGGTGTCTGAGTTTTCTGGGGTGGCCGGGAACGGTGGCGGCGGGAGAGTCGTCGGCTGGTTGGTCGGGGTTTCCACCGTGCTCGTGGGGTTGATGGCCGGGTTGTTCTTCGCCTACGACATCTCGGTGATGCCGGGGCTGGCGAAGACCGACGACCGGACGTACGTGGCCGCCATGCAGGAGTTCAACGCGGCCATTGACGGGAACGGGCTCTTCGGGGCCGTGTTCCTGCTGGCGCTGGTGTTGCCGGTGGTGGCGGCCGTGCTGGAGTTCCGCAAGGGGCGGCGGGCGACGGCGCTGTGGATCGGGGTGGCGGCCGCGGCCTACCTGGTGGCGCTGGTCATCACGTTCGCGGTGAACATTCCGCTCAACAACGAGCTGGCTGAACTCGGGGACGCCGCCAAGGTCACGGACTTCTCCGTCGTGGAGCGCTTCAAGTCCACCTGGGTGACGACGAACATCCTCCGGACGGTGCTGTGCACCGCTGCGCTGGGGTGCCTCGTCCGGGCCTGCATGCTCCACGGACGACGGCCTGGGAGTTCTTGATCAACTTCGGGTAGGGTCCTCCCCGGTCTCCCGCAGGAGCGGGACTATGACATGGGGGAGCAGGACGATGGCGATGAAGCGCTGGGTGAAGTGGGTGGCCGTCGGAGCGGTGGGAGTGCCGGCGGCGCTCGCCGTGGTGGCCTGTGCCGGGGAGAAGTCCCTGGAGGCTGCGGCGAAGGGCACCTGGAACTGCACGATCTCCGAGGGTGCTCTGTCGCTCTCCGGAACGGTGACCATCGGGGACGGGACGTACGAGTTCAGCGATGGCGGGCGCAAGAGCAGTTCCGGCACGTGGAAGCTCTCCGGCGGCAAGCTGGAGGTCAAGGGTGACGACGGCCCGTACCAGGTGAAGGGCGTGCCCGGAGAGGTGAAGGACCTCATGGGCATGGAGTTCGGCGAAGGCGGCGAGAACGAGGACCTGGCGCCGTGGAGTGTGGGGTGGAAGGGCGACACCGTCACCTTCCCGTACCACGGCGCCAAGGTCACCTGTCAGAAGATGTAGTTCAGTAGTCCGGTAGTTCCGGAGATGCCGTCCGGACGGGTGCTGCTCTCAGCAGGACTCGAGCAGTGCCCAGGCCAGGAAGCCCAGGGCCGCCGTGCAGAGGAACGCGCGCCAGGCGTTCGCGCGGACCCAGGGGCGTTCGAAGGACTGGCGGACGGTCGCGGCGGTGGCGTCGGACATGCGGTCCGGCGCGCCGGCCGCCTCCAGGGCGTTGTTCAGCGGGATGTTCACCCGGGCGGTGAGGCCCATGGCCGCGGCGTACGTGACGAACGCGCCGATCAGCGGGGCGAGGGCCGGGCGGCCGTCGGCCGGGATGGCCAGGCCGAGGGCGACGCCTGTGAACAGGAGCGCGCCGAGGTAGCCGAGCAGGAACCATCCGTTGAGGATGGCCACGTTGATGCGCTGCATGGTCTCGATCACCGTCCGGTCGGCGGCGCGCGCCAGACCGGGCATGACGGAGACCGAGAAGCCGTAGAAGAGGCCGCTCATCCAGCCCATGGTGATCGTCGCGGCGATGAGCAGTGCGATTCGTGCCGTTTCCACGCAGTTCCCCCTGATCGTGGCGGCCGGTTGGCCGAGAGTCGAGGCCGAAAGCTCGCCGATCATATTCGAACGTCCTCTTTGTCACCCGCGTAACAGCACAACAGTTGCGTGAGTGTTTTGAGGGGCCGGTGGGATGCCCCCGACGTACCGCCGAGTACCCCGATCCGCTGCTGCCATGCCGGCGGCGTACGGCAGGCTCCTGCCCTGCCTGGCACCGAAATGCCTCCGGGCGGCGGTCCGTTGCGTTACCGGGGCGCGATAGCCTCCGCCTCGAACGCGTGTGATGAGCGTGTGTGACGAACGCGTGTGATGAACGTGTGTGGGACGTGCCGGAACAACACCTCTGGGAAGGACCGCCTTGAAGGACACGAAGGACCCGCAGGCCCGGCTGGACGCGCTGCGTGCCGACACCGAGCGCCGCAACCCCGCCCAGCCCGAGTTCCACCAGGCCGTACGGGAAGTCCTCGACAGCCTCGCTCCCGTCTTCGCCGTACGCCCCGAGCTCGCCGACCCCGCCCTCGGCCTCCTCGAGCGCATCGTCGAGCCGGAGCGGCAGATCCTCTTCCGCGTGCCCTGGCAGGACGACCACGGCCGGGTCCACGTCAACCGCGGCTACCGCGTGGAGTTCAACAGCGCCCTCGGCCCGTACAAGGGCGGCCTGCGCTTCCACCCGTCGGTGGACATCGGCGTGGTGAAGTTCCTCGGCTTCGAGCAGATCTTCAAGAACGCCCTCACCGGCCTCGGCATCGGCGGCGGCAAGGGCGGCAGCGACTTCGACCCGCGCGGCCGGTCCGACGCCGAGGTCATGCGCTTCTGCCAGTCCTTCATGACCGAGCTGCACCGCCACATCGGCGAGCACACCGACGTCCCCGCCGGGGACATCGGTGTCGGCGGCCGCGAGATCGGCTACCTCTTCGGCCAGTACCGGCGCATCACCAACCGCTGGGAAGCCGGCGTCCTCACCGGCAAGGGGCAGGGCTGGGGCGGCTCCGCGATCCGGCCCGAGGCCACCGGCTACGGCAGCGTGCTGTTCGCCGCCGAGATGCTCGCCGTACGCGGACTGGGCCTGGGCGGCCAGACCGCCGTGGTGTCCGGTTCCGGGAACGTCGCCCTCTACACCATCGAGAAGCTCCAGCAGCTCGGTGCCAACCCGGTCACCGCCTCCGACTCGCAGGGCTACGTGGTCGACGACAAGGGCATCGACCTCGCGCTGCTCCGGCAGATCAAGGAGGTCGAGCGCGGGCGGGTCTCCGAGTACGCCGCCCGCCGCGGCCCGTCGGCCCGCTACGTCGAGGGCGGCAGCGTGTGGGAGGTCGCGGCGGACGTCGCCTTCCCCTCCGCCACGCAGAACGAACTCGGCGAGGAGGCCGCCCGTACGCTGATCCGCAACGGGGTCAAGGCGGTGTCGGAAGGCGCCAACATGCCCACCACCCCCGAGGCGGTCAGGCTGTTCCAGGAGGCCGGGGTCGCCTTCGGCCCGGGCAAGGCGGCGAACGCCGGCGGTGTCGCCGTCAGCGCGCTGGAGATGGCGCAGAACGCCTCCCGTACGGCCTGGACCCCGGCTCGGGTCGAGGAGGAGCTGGCGGCGATCATGCGGTCGATCCACACGGTGTCGTACGAGACCGCCGAGCGGTACGGGACCCCGGGCGACTACGTCACCGGAGCCAACATCGCCGGCTTCGAGCGGGTCGCCGACGCGATGCTCGTGCAGGGCATCATCTGAGTCCGTCCACTGGTGTGACCTGGGGCTGAGGCCCGCGGGCTGCCGCTCAAGGGCGGCGGCGGTCCTCGGTCAGGACGGTGGCCGCGACCGTCAGGGCCGCGGCCGCGGCCACCGTCGCGCCCGTGGCCAGGAAGGCGCGGTCCGACCGCCAGGACAGGACGGACCAGCGGGACTGGGCCGACAGCACGGAACCCAGGCTCAGCCAGGATCCGGCCGAGAGGGCGGACAGAGCGGAACCCATCGAGCCGAACGACAGGGTGCTGCCGACCGAACCCACGGACAGGACTGATCCGACCGATCCGATGGACAGCACCGACCCCACCGAGCCGATCGACAGGACGGAGTCCCGGGACCAGAGGGACAGGTACGAAAGCGAACCCGGGGAACCCGGCGAACCCGGCGAGCTTGCGGCATTGCCCTTCTTCCACATGGGGTGATCGTAAGGTGCCACCTGCCTCGTCGGGTCCGTTTGTCGCACGACGAGCGTGGGTCGAGCCGGCATGGAGGAAGGGTCGCGGAACGGCGGTCCTTCCTTGACCTCAGGTGCGGTTGAGGTCCGAGGATGGTCGGCATGACTGCTGAGACCGCGAAAACCGCCGGGAACGCCGAGATCACCCTGCTGTTCGACCGCTACCTGAGGTCTCTGGACGACGGCGTCTTCGACGAGAAGTGGGCCGGGGACTTCTTCACCGAGGACGCACGCACCCGCGCCCCGATCGGGGAGGTGCGGGGACGCGCCGCCGTCCTGGAGAGCATCCGCACCGCCATGGCCCTCTTCCGCGGGACCGTCCACTTCGGCTCGAACTACATCGTCGAGATCGATCCCGACGGCAATCGGGCCACCCTGCTCGGCAACCAGCTCAGCACGCACGTGCTCGCCTCCGACGGCACCCTGTTCCTGTCCGGCGGCCGCACCGACAACGAGCTGGTCCGCACGCCGGACGGCTGGCGGCTGCGGCGCGCCGACCTGCACGTCGTCTGGACCCAGGGCAATCCGCCGGTACTGCCGCCGGAGCTCGCTCGGTGAGCATCCGCGAGATCGCCCCGCGAGATCGCCCCGCGGGTCGGCGCGGCGTCGTAGGCTGATCACGTCCAGGCCGTGATCACAGGGGAGTTGCCGTGCTCAGTGACGTGCCCAGCGACGGGCTCGGCGACGGGCTCGGCGACAGGCCCAGCGAGCTGCTCACCGCGCTCGGCGGGTCCTTCGGCGACCGGCCCGACGCCCTGCGCGTCGCGGGGCGGCCCGGCTCGTACGAGGACTTGCTCGGCGCCGCCCGCGCCGTGGCGGCCGACATCGCGGGTGCGCCGGCCGTCGCCGTGAACGCGACGGCCTCCCTGGAGACCGTCGCCGCGGTGGTCGGGGGACTCCTCGCCGGGGTCCCCGTCGTGCCGGTGCCGCCCGATGCCGGTCCCGCCGAACGCGAGCACATCCTGCGCGACTCGGGTGCTGCCGAGATCACCGTGGACTGGTCGCGGCGTTCCGGCGCCGCCCCCTCCCGGACTTCGGTTCTCCCGTCCTCCGGCCCCGGCGGCGATCCGGATCCGGCGCTGATCCTCTACACCTCCGGCACCACCGGACCGCCCAAGGGCGTGGTCCTCACCGCCGCTGCCATCGCCGCCGACCTCGACGCCCTCGCCGGCGCCTGGCAGTGGACCGCCGAGGACACCCTCGTGCACGGCCTGCCGCTGTTCCACGTGCACGGGCTCGTGCTCGGTGTGCTCGGCGCGCTCCGCACCGGCAGCCGCCTCGTCCATACGGGGCGTCCGACCCCCGAGGCGTACGCCGCTGCCGGCGGGAGCCTGTACTTCGGGGTGCCGACCGTCTGGTCCCGGATCGCCGCCCAGCCGGGCGAGGCCGCCGCCCTCAGGTCCGCCCGGCTGCTCGTCTCGGGCAGCGCTCCGCTGCCCACGCCTGTCTCCCAGACCGTCGAAGGGCTCACCGGACACCGGCCGGTGGAGCGGTACGGCATGACGGAGACGCTGATCACGGTCAGCGGCCGGGCCGGGACCGTGCCGCGGCCCGGTACCGTGGGTACGCCGCTGCCGGGCATCCGTACGCGCATCGTCGCCGAAGCGGGCGCCGGAGCGGACGCCGAGATCGGTGAACTCCAGCTGACCGGGCCGACCCTGTTCGCCGGCTACCTGAACAACCCGGGGGCCACCGCGGCCTCTTACACCGCCGACGGCTGGTTCCGTACGGGCGACATCGCGGCCATCGACCCCGAGGACGGGGTCCACCGGATCGTCGGCCGTGCGTCGGTCGACCTCATCAAGTCCGGCGGCTACCGGATCGGCGCGGGCGAGGTCGAGAACGCCCTCCTGGACCACCCGCGGGTGCGGGAGGCCGCGGTGGTCGGCGTGCCCGACGCCGACCTCGGGCAGCGGATCGTGGCCTTCGTCGTCGCCGAGGGCGTCACCGGGAACGAGCTCACCGACTTCGTCGCCGCCCGGCTGGCCGTACACAAGCGGCCGCGCGAGGTCCGCTTCCTGGCCGAACTGCCCCGCAACGCCATGGGGAAGCCGCAGAAGAAGCTCCTGCTCGGCGGGGAAACGGGCTGACCGCCTGACCGGCCTGACCGGGCGGGTCCGGAGGCGTCCGGGCTGACGCGGCTCCCTCGCTCGGGGGAGCGGGATCCTTCCCCGGAGCGACGTGCGCGGGTGGGCAGCGCCAAGAGCATCGGGGCATGAGGACGATCAGAGATGGTGCTGGTGCTGCCCGTGCCTGGATTCTTGGCTGGGCGGCGGTGCAGGGTGGCTTCGCGCTCGGCTGTGCCTTGACGGGGGCGGGCCCGCGGCCGCTGGCCTGGTTCGTGATCGCGGTGGTCCTGCTCGCCGGTGTTGCCGCGCTGACCGGGGTGCGCGCTCTGCTGATGGCGGCCGCTGTGTTGTCCGCGGTCTCGGCGTTCAGCCTGCTGATGGATGTGGTGGGGCTGCTGTTCGCCCAGGGAGTGGACAGCCCGCCCGCGGCCGTGCTGCACGCGCTCGGGCTGGTCGGCGCCGTTCTGCTGTGGACGGCTGCGTCGCGTGGCCTCCGGCCGGGGGAAGGGGGGCCACTGCCGTTCTCCGGTGTGGCGGTGCCCCGGTCGCGGCCCTGCACAGTGCAGCCGCCCTGCTCAGCGCCGCCGCCCTCGGCGGCCTCGCGCCGAACGCATCTTGCGGCGTACGCAGGGGTGTCGGCGTTCGTGCCGTACGTGGCGATGAAGATGGTCTGGGTGCTGGGCGGAACCTTCGCCGGGGTGAGCGGTGCCGACATGCACACGGCCGCCGCCCGCAACGGTGCCTCCGGCCTCTGGCTCACCCTGGCCCGCTGGGGCGTGGACGGCACGGTGCTGCTCGCCGCGCTGGGCCTCTTCCTGCTGTTCGGCCTGATCCGGCCCTGGGGGCAGGTCTTCCCGCGCTGGACGCCCGTCCTGCACGGGCGCCGCGTACCGCGCTGGCTGCCGCTCACGCCGGCCCTGATCGGCCTGGGCACGCTGGTGCCCTACGGGCTGTTCGGGATCGGGTACCTGCTGCTGGCCGCCGCCGGGCTGGTCACCGTACGGGCGGGCGACTTCCCCTCCTCCGCCGATGCCGTGCTCGTCGGCTGGATCGGCTTCACCGCCTTCGCCGGGTACGGCCTGGCGCTGTTGGCGGCGACCAGGTCGTACTGGCTCAGGTCAGGGTCTGGATCAGTTCGCTGCGGTGAGGTGTGTGGACCACCCGGCCCAGGGCGCCGTTCACGATCGGGAGGTACGGGGCCACGTGCCCGCACTCCACATCCGCGATGATCGGTACGCCGAGCCCGCCCAGGGCGTCCATGACCGCCTCGTCCTGCGTGAGGGAGGGGGAGTCGGGGGCGGAGGTGCGGCCCACGAGTACGGCGTTGGCGGCGTCGAAGAAGCCGGCCAGGCGCATGCCGTGGAGGTTGCGGCAGATGTGCAGGGCGCTGTCCTCGCAGGCCTCCACGTACACGATCAGGCCCTCGGGGGCGTGCTGCCGGGTGAAGGCGGTGAGGTCGGCGTAGGGGCTGCCGATGGCGTTGCAGAGGGTTTCCGTGCAGCCGCCGATGAGGCGGCCCTCGACGATGACATCCGTGGTGGTGCCGGTGGCCGTGCCGGTGGTGGTGTCGAGGCGGCGCCAGGTGCCGGCCTTGTCCAGGTTCAGGTCGGTCACCTCGGGGGAGGTGACCCAGTCGTCCCAGCCCGAGGTCCGGTGCCGGCCCGGCGGGACCTGCGTGATCCGGCTGCCCGGCTCCAGCGCCACCAGATCCAGCCAGGACGACAGGCCCTCCGGGGTCCGGTACGGGGTGTCCATCAGGTTGTTGCCGTGCACCGTCGCCCAGCCGGTGAGGAGGGTGAGCGGCGTCATCAGCGTCGACATGTCCGAGTACCCGACCACCCAGGTCGGCTCCGCTTCCCGCAGCCGGTCCCAGTCCAGCAGCGGCAGCAGGTCGATCGCGGTCTCGCCGCCCCACGGCGGGACCACGGCGCGGATCGACGGGTCCGTCAGCATCCGCATCAGCTCGTCGGCCCGCTCGGCCGCCGACGCGCTGACGTGGCCGGCGTCGCCGTCCATGCACCGGCCGACCTCGACCTCGTACCCGCGCGCCTCGACCGTCTTGACGGCGAAGTCCAGACGGCCCCGGAGGCGCTCCGGCACGCCGCTGGAGGGGGAGGTGACGCCGATTCGGTCACCGGGGAGGAGGGGGCGCGGATAGCGGATGCTCATCTGGCCACTCTTACACACGACCTTGCGGAAGGCGGATCGGGTTTCCCACAGTTGGGACCATGCCTGCATCCACGCCTGCATCCACGCCTGCGTCCGCTCCGGGCCCTGTCCCCGGTGCCACCCCCGCCGAGCTGCTCCGGGCCTTCGCCCGGACCCGTGCCTCCCTCGACGGCGGTGAGGTCACCTATCACTGGTCCGGTGACGTCTACTCCTGGGGTCCCGGGGAGCCGTACCAGCGGATCTTCGGGTTCGAGGGGGTCAACGTGGCCCGGCTGGTGCCGGTCGGCGGGGATGGAGGGGGCGGAGGGGACGGTGGGGATGGAGGGGGCGGAGGGGATGGCGACGGCTTTCAGTTGCTGTCGCGGGAAGCGGCCTTCTACCTGGATCCCGGCACCCGGGAGATCCTGGAGACGTGGCAGGACCACAAGGTGGTGCACGTCTGGAACGACCCGGCGAACCTGCGGCTGAGGCCCTTCCCCATTCCCGTGACCGACCTCGGGGACCAGCTCTGCTTCAGTCTGGAGATTCCGCTCGCCTATCCGTCGCCGCTGCCGGTCGCGCAATTCCCCGCGCATTCCGCCGACGACACGTACCGGGCCCTGGAGCTCTTCCAGTTCTTCGCGCCAGCCGATGTCCTCACCACCGGGGAACCCAGCGTTCCGGCCGGCATGTCCTGGGTCCGGATGTCTCCGTGGCTGCCGTGGATGGAGCAGGGCCAGCGGCCCGGCGGGCTCGTCTTCCATTGCCGGGGGCGCAAGCTGCCGTCGTACGCCGACGTACCGGAGCGCACCCGGGCCTACATCGCGGGCCATCACCCGGAGTTCGCCCATGCGCCGGAGGCGTGGAGCGAGCCGAACGAGACGAGCTGGACGTACTTCAGGAAGCTCGTGGAGGGCTGAGGGCTGAGGGCTGAGGGCAGGTCTGCCGGGTCCTGCCGACGTGTGTTGGTGCTGGTGTTGGTGGGGTGGTCGTCAGATCTGGTGAAGATCTGACGGCAGATCAGCATACTGCTGGTGACCGGTGATCGCGCTGCTTAACATAAAGGACACTCTCTTTTTATTTATCTTGCCGAACAGACGGGGGAACGTCTCATGGCAGAACCGAAGCAGGACAGGGCACGACGCACCCGGCAAGTACTCCTGCGGGCCGCGGCGGAAGTGTTCGACGAGAACGGCTTCAGCGGCGCCAGCATCAACAAGATCCGGGAACGGGCCGGGGTCACGGCGGGCGCGGTGTACTTCCACTTCCAGTCCAAGGAAGGCCTTGCCCGCGCGGTCATCCTGGAGCAGGCCGGTGACCTGCGGTTCCCGCCCGGGCCGGGCGGTCTCGGGCACCTGCTCGACATGACCCGCTACCTCGCCGAGGAGATGCAGGTCAACGTGCTGCTGCGGGCCGGGGTCAAGCTCGCCGTGGAGCAGGGCGAGTCCGGGCTGCGCGAGTTCGCCATCTACGAGTGGTGGATCGACCGGTTCGTGCAGGAGCTCACCGTCGCGCGCGAGATGGGGCAGCTGCTGCCGGACGTGGACGAGGCCGAGTTCGCGAGGGTGCTGATGGCCGCGTACACCGGCACGCAGGTCATGTGCCGGATCTCCGAGCAGCACGCGGACCTGCCCGCGCGGATCGCGGTGATGTGGCGCTACCTGCTGCCGGCCGTCGCGACGCCGGAGGCGCGCGCGGCGCTGGATCTGCGCTGAGGCCCAATTTGATTGACAGTGGTGAGGTCGGGCGGGTGTTCTGCTCCCGTGACTGATCTCCGCACCGAGCTGCGCATCGAACGGGTCCACGGCGAGGCCGAGACCCTCCTCCAGGACTGGCAGTACGTCCACAACCTGATCATCCCGGCGGACCCGCTGCCCCTGGACGCCGTACGCGAGCGGTCCGGGCGCAACCACCTGGAAGTCGCCTACCTCGGCGACGTCCTGGTGGGATGCTCCACGGTCCGCCCGCCCTCGGAGGACCCGACGATCGCCACGGTGATCGCCCGGGTCCTCCCGGAGTACCGCGGCCGCGGGCTCGGCGCACTCCTGCACGAGAGCAACATGGCGAAGGCCCGCGAGCTCGGGGCCACGGCGGTGGAGACCGTGGTGCTCGGCTCGAACCCGGAGGGCCTGCGCTTCGCGGAGGCCCACGGGTTCACGGTGATCGAGGAGTACCTGCTCGAACCGGGGGACACGGTGCCCTGGTTCACGCTGAGCCGCGCGGTCGACGGCGACGCGCAGCGGTGAGCGGTTCCCCGGAGAGGGACGGTGTGAAGGCCGGTGCTGGTGCCGGAACCGGTGCCGGTGCCGGTACGGCTGGCGGTACCGCTGCCGGCGCCGCCGAAGGCATCGGTGCCGACCGTCGTGCCTTGGCGGCGGCCGCCGTCACCGTGGTGATGTGGGCGTCCGCGTTCGTGTCCATCCGGTCCGCCGCGGAACACTTCGGCCCGGGCGCGCTCGCCCTCGGACGGCTCCTCACCGCCTCGCTCGTCCTCGGCTGCGTTCTGCTGGTCAAGCGGGTGCCCCTGCCGCCGCGCGCGGCCTGGCCGGGCATCCTGGCCTCCGGCACGCTCTGGTTCGGGCTGTACATGGTGGTCCTGAACTGGGGCGAGCAGCAGGTGGACGCGGGCACCGCGGCCATGGTCGTGAACATCGGCCCGATCGTGATCGCGCTGCTGAGCGGTTGGCTGCTCAAGGAGGGCTTCCCGCCGGGCCTGATGGCCGGCATGGGCGTCTCGTTCGTCGGCGCGGCCGTCGTCGGGCTGTCGATGTCCGACGGCGGCTCGTCCTCGCTGACGGGTGTGCTGCTGTGCCTGCTCGCTGCGCTGGCGTACGGCGCCGGCGTGGTCTCGCAGAAGCCGGCGCTGCGGCACGGGACACCGCTGCAGGTGACCACGTACGGCTGCTTCGTGGGGACGGCGTTCACCCTGCCGTTCGCCGGCCAGCTGGTCTCGGAGCTGCCGGAGGCCCCGGCCTCGGCCGTCCTGAACATGGTCTACCTGGGGCTGGGGCCCACGGCGCTGGCCTTCACCACCTGGTCGTACGCGCTGTCGCGCACCACCGCGGGGAAGATGGGCGCGACGACGTACGCGGTGCCCGCAGTCGTGGTGCTCATCGCCTGGACCACCCTCGGCGAGATCCCCGGCTGGCTCACCCTGCTCGGCGGAGCGATCTGCCTGGCGGGCGTTGCGGTCTCGCGACGACGGCCGACGCGGGTGGGCGGCGGCGGGGGGCGTACGGGCTGAGCCGGGCCGAGCCGAGCTCGTCATGGGCCGAGGGCGACATGGGGCAGCGGGACACCGACCGCCCCGGGCGAATCCGATGGCCCGACAGCCTTCCGGCGACGGGCTGGGCCTGCCGCGCACGGGTGCCGTCGGTGCAGGAGGCAGCCGCATAGGAACCGGTTCAGCTTCCGAGGCGGTGCGCGAGGTGGAGAAGGTCTGGCAGGTGCAGCACTCTTCCGTCGAATCCCGGGAGGGGGACATGCAGCGGCTGGGTCCAGTGGGCGGGGATGGCATCCAGCCCGTAGTACGCACCCGCGAGGCCTCCGGTCACCGCGGCGACGGTGTCCGTGTCGCCACCGAGGTCGATCGCCGCGCGTATTGCGTCTTCGAAGCTGGTGGTGGTGCGCAGGGCCCAGACGGCGGAGCCCAGGCAGGGCCAGACGGCACCGTTGAACTCGGTGGCCTGATCGGGGTGCCAGTCGGGCGCGAGGACTGTGGCGTAGCGGTCGCGGTGGGCGGGGTGGACAAGAGACAGGATGTCCGGGAGCGCGGTGAGGGGGTCGGTGTCCTCGAACGTGACGCGGATGAGTTCGTGGAAGATCGCGGTGCCTTCCCAGGCCGCGCGGTCCCCGTGGGTGAGGGCGGCGATGCGGCGGGCGGCGTCCATGGTGGCTTCTTGGCCGGCGGCCGCGAAGTGGACCGCGGAGGTCGATGCCCGCATCAAGGAGCCGTTTCCGGCTGCTCGCTGATTGACCTGGAAATGGATCGCGGCGGCGAGGTCCCAGGGCATGCCGTTGGTCAGGACGTCTTCGGTCTGCAGGCCGATGTCCTTCGGCTCTGATGCTGCCCACCGCTGGAAGCGGGCGAAGACGTCCGGCAGATCCAGTCCGCCACGCTCCAGCAGGGACTCCGCGACCAGGACGGCCATCTGCGTGTCGTCAGTGGCCTCGCCGGGGTCCCAGCCACCGCCTCCGCCCATCTCGCCACCGGCACCCGGCGCGGGAAACCGCGCGGAGAACGCTCCCGGTGGACCGAACTCGAAGGGGCCGCCCAGGGCGTCACCCACCGCTGAGCCGACGACCGCGCCTGCGGCCCGCTGAATCCGCTTCATTCGCGCAGGTTATGTGTGCCGTCTCGTCAGCCGCGCGGCGCTGTTCCGCAACCTGGTCTCCAACCTGACGGAGCTCGGCCGCGAAGACGGCGACGAGACCCGCATGTCCACCGAAATCGTCAGCGGGACGGCGCTCCATCGGCTTCTGGCTGATGCGACAGCGCCGAGTCCCGATTCGGGTGGGACCGGGGTAGGCCTGGGGTGGGGCCGGGATAGGTTCGAGGCCGGATGAACCGGGGCGTCGGATGTCGGGGGTGCGGTGTGGTGGAGAGCGAGTTGGACCTGCACGACGGGCGGAGGCTGCACGTGTACGACACGGGGGAGTCCGAGGAGAACCGCCTCGTTGTGTTCTGGCATCACGGCACGCCCAACATCGGTGCGCCGCCCGTGCCGCTCTTTCCGGCCGGTCATCGGCTCGGCATCCGCTGGGTGTCGTACGACCGGCCGGGTTACGGCGGGTCCACGCCACGGCCGGGCCGGGACGTGGCCTCGGCAGCGGGTGATGTGGCCGCCATCGCCGACGCGCTGGGGATCGGACGGTTCGCGGTCATGGGTCATTCCGGGGGCGGTCCGCATGCCCTGGCCTGTGGTGCTTTGTTGCCAGGGCGGGTCTGCGCGGTGGTCAGCGTGTCGGGACTGGCGCCGTTCGGCGCCGAGGGGCTGGACTGGTACGGGGGGATGGCCGAGTCCGGTGCGGCTTCGCTGAGGGCTGCGGCGCGAGGCCGGGCGGCGAAGGAACGGTACGAGGCGCAGGCCGCCTACGACCCGGAGATGTTCACTCCCGCCGACCATGCTGCGCTCGCGGGGGATTGGGCCTGGTTCGGTGACGTGGTCGGGCCGGCGCTGGAGGCCGGGCCGGGGGGACTGGTCGATGACGACCTGGCCTTCGTCGGACCGTGGGGATTCGATCCGGGTGAGGTTCGAGTGCCGGTTCTGTTGTTGCACGGAGGGCAGGACCGGGTGGTTCCCGGCGCGCACGGTCGGTGGCTGGCCGGTCGCTGTCCCGGAGCGGAGCTGCGGTTGGCCGTCGGCGATGGACACATCTCCGTACTGGACGGCGGCCCGGCCGCCCTGGCCTGGCTCGCGGAGCGGGCCGGGACCGGCTGATCCCGGCGGGCGGTGCGGACGGGGCGTGTGGTGGTTGTCCGGCTTGGAGGGCCGCACTACGTTCGTGGGGTGGATGATCTGTTCTCGCGGTCGTGGGCGGCGCTGCGAACGGCCGTTGCGGGGCTCGCGGACGAGGATTTCGCACGGCCGTCGGGGTGCCGGGGGTGGCTCGTGCGCGACCTGGTGTGCCATCTGGTCATCGATGCGCAGGATGTTCTGATCACCTTGGTGACTCCTGCGGCCACGGAACCGACCCGCGATGCGGTGACGTACTGGGAGGTCACCGGGACCGCGCCGACGGGGGAGGATCCGCTCGACGCGCTGACCGTGCGGTTGGCCGCCGCGTACGGGGAACCGGGGCTGCTCCGGTTCCACCTGGACGACGTCGGGGCCGCGGCGGGGCGCGCGGCCGGGCTCGTCGACCCGGAGCTTCGGGTCGGCACGCGTGGACAGGTCCTGACCGCGGGCGACTACCTCTCCGCCTACGTCCTGGAGTGGACGCTGCACCATCTTGATCTGGGCGCCCATCTGCCGCACGTGCCGACGCCGCCGGCGGGGGCGCTGGCACGCTCGCGGGAGATGCTGGAGAGGATCGCCGGCGCCGGTTTTCCGGCTTCGTTCTCGGATCGGGATGCCCTGCTCGTCGGTACGGGGCGACGCGTGCCGAGTGGGGAGGAGCGGGCTGAACTGGGGGAGCTGGCGGGGAAGCTGCCGTTCGTTCTTGGTTAGGCGTGCGGGTGGGGTCCAGCCAAGGGACGCGTAAAGGGGGCCATGACGTCCGATTCCGGCGGTGTGACCATGTGCCCGCGCGGGCGGGCGCCGCTCGCGCTGATCGCTGGCATCGGGCTGTAGGGCTTTGGAATGACGTCGATCGAGCGGACCGCGTATCCGCGGTTCAAGCGGCTGATCACCGCGCGTCGCATCAGTGATCACTGCTCGAGCAGATAGGTGCGATCAACTGACCAACCCATCAAAGAGACACGAGCTGGCCAGGAGACCCCAGCCGGCTGTTCCCGCAGGGTAGTCGGGCCCTGGTCAGATCGTGACCAGGACGTGGGCGGTGGCGAACTCGACCGAGACCAGGCCCGGTTCCTCGTCCTCGACCCAGGTGACGTCGATCTGGTCGAGGGGGTGGTCGGCCGGTTCGCCGGGGAATTCGGCGATGGAGGCGGCGTCGCCGGCGATGGAGATCCCGTGGATGGTGGTGGAGGTGCGCGGGTCGGCGCTCGGGCGCTCCTCGATGGGGACCAGCCACTGGAGGAGGTAGGGCAGTTGCGGGTCTTCCAGCAGTTCCAGCAGGCCGATCTGCTTCCACCTCAGGTCGAACCCGTCGGGGCGGACACGGTGACCCTCGGCCGAGGTGCGGCCGAGGCGGGCCTCGACCGGGGCGATGTCATCGACGGAGACCACCCAACCGAGCCAGCCTCCGCCCTCGGCGGCGCGGCGCACGACCGCCTGGCCGAAGGGTGCCCGGTCGGCGGCAGGGTGGTCGAGTGTGGTGACGACCTCGACGTAGGTGCCGCCGCTCAGCGGGAGAATGAAATTGCGGGTGCCGAATCGCGGGTGCACGCCCCCGTCGACGAACCCGGCGCCGAGGGCCGATCCGATCCACTGGACGGTCGAGACGAAGCTGTCGCGGGCCACCGCATAGGACACGTGATCAAGTCGCACTGCGCCGTCATCATTGGACAACCGGTACGAATCCCTACGCCGAGTCCCAAACAACAAGCCGACCGACGGACTAGGCTGCGCGCATGCCGCCCCAGCACCTGGCGTGCTCCGCCGAGGCACTGCTGCGCGTTGTCGAGAGCCTTCACGCGATGCCGTTTCCCCATACGGAGGAGAAGGCTGGCGATCGGTGGAGTGGTCCCGGGTATCGCGTGGCGGTGCTCGTGGAAAGCCAGGACTTCTGGCAGGACAGAAGCTCCGAGTCGGTGGAGGAGGCCGAGGAGAGCATCGAAGCCGATCTTGCCGGTCTGGCTGCGCTCCTCACGGAACGCTGTGGTGCTCCCGAGGCGGTTGACCTCGGGCCCTATCTCGGATTCGACAACCCGGATCCGGACTTTCAGGCGCCCGAGCCGATGGGCTTCCTGTGCGGTCTGGCCGGCAGCATGCAGGTGTGGCGGCCTCCTGCATCCGATCGCTGGATTGCCCTGGCCATCGGCCAGGCCGATCCTGAGTGGCCGCTGCAACTGCTCGCCGCGTTCGGCGAAGGCTCTGCGCTGCCAGGATGACCCCAGGGCCCCGGCCATCGCCGGTGGAGGCCATATCCGGGAGAAGACCCTCGCAGGGTAAGCCACCGCCGCCGCCGCGAAGGCAACCACGGCGGACGACCCAAGGTCATCGACGAGGACATACTCACGTTCGCCCAGGTGTTGAAGGAATAGGGGCGTCCTCGTCCTCGAGCTCGCCAGGAAGCTCACCATCAAGACTGGCGAGAACGCCGAACCGGACGAGCAGTAGCGACCCGGCGGCGTCGTATCCAGCTGGGACACTGCGGGCGTGAATCACGAGACACCCGCTAGCCCGTTCGAGGCCCACGTCGGCCCTCTGCCATCCAGAGCGCGCGCAGAACTCACCCGTACCAATTGGGAGGAGCTACCGCACGTCTGCTCGGGTCGACACGCCGGGTGTTCTCGTCGCGATGCTCGCGGCCGACCCAGTGGATCGGGTGAGGGCGGTGGGATACCTGTACCGGCTGCTGCTCAATCGAGGCCGAGTGTTCCCCACGACTGCGTCGGCCGCCCTGATCATCGCCACCCTGCTCGACGATCCACGCACCCTCGCCAAGGCCCGGTGGGAGCGCAGGGCGGGCGAGCGATCACTGCGCGCGGAACTGCTGAACTGGGTGGCCGCGTTCGCGGACGTCGCCCGTCTGGACGCCACAGAGCGGCCTCGCGCAGCGCAGGATCTGGGCGCGGCACGGGCGGCGCGACCGGCGCCGCACTCCCAAGTCGCACTCTTGTGCGAGGGCAGCGATCCACGGGTGAGGGAGGCCGCCGTCGCCGCCACCGCCCTGCTGCTCGCCGATCCGCTACTCGACTCTTCCATACCGTGCCACGCGCCGCTCGTCCGCGGCGTCCTGGCCACCAGCGCGGACTCTTACTACCGATGGATCGCCCGGGAACGGCTGGCGGCGTGGGGCGAGGACGTCGAGGGCCTCATCGCAGCTGAGGACGACCGCCGCGCAACGCTGGCCAGGGCGCGCGAGGTGGCCGGCGACCCGTGGGACGACGGTCAGGAGGCGGCGATCCGCTGGCTGGCCGAGCAGCCAGTCGATACCGCAGCCCAGGAACTGCCCGGACGCTGGCACCCGGATTGGATCGCCCTTGAGCCTGCGGTCCCGTCCGTGTCTGAGCCCGAGGAACCTGTGGCGGTCCCGGGAAGCCAATCGGGATATCAGGGGCCGTGGCGGATCGCGCGGGCTGAGGAGCACACAGAGTGGACGTTCACGCCCTTCGTCGGGGTCGGCCCGCTGCACTTCGGCATGACGCTGGAGGAGATTACCGACGCCCTTGACGAGCAGCCGACCGTAACGTCCTACAACAGTGAACTGCAACAGCTTGTCTACGCCGACTTCGCCGCCACCGCAATCAGAGCCCATTTCCGAGACGACCGCCTGGGATGCGTGGCCGTGAACGCGCTCGACGGCCCCCAAGTGAGACTTGACGACATTCCGTTGACAGGCTGCGTGCCGTCCCAGCTAGAAGAATGGCTTCTCCACCGCACTGCGCGACTGTCCTACAGCGTTGCGGGCGACCCGATCTGCACCGACCTCGGCCTCGCGGTCCGTTCCCAGCGGGCCGGCGACATCATGCTGACCCGACCACTCTTCCTGCTGCACGAATGGCGCGACCTCTGGCACTCATTGCCCCAAGAGGAATGGAACTTCGCGTAGCGCCCGCGCATCTCCACTGCCGACTGGCCCCGATGCCGAAATCCCACGCCATAGCGCGCTCGAAAGTTGATCGTCGTTGACGGCACCCCACGGTCCGCACCCACCAGGACTCCGCGAAACTCCGACTGGCCGCGTCGCGGTCGGTCGCGTCGGCCGGGTTGACCATAACCGGCGGCGGGAGCCCTCTGCGAACGGATCGTTCCGCCGCAGCCAGGCCCAAGGATCATCCCCACACGTGTGTGGGGAGCAACGGCCTATCTGCCCGTTCCAGGAACTGGTCGGGGTTCATCCCCGCGCATGCGGGGAACAGCAGCTCACCCTCGTCCTGGAGGAGGGAAACGAGGGTCATCGGCATTGATCAAGGAACCGGCCCGCGCGGTGACTCCCGAAGCCGTCGACAGACGACTTCCGTTCTCGGGTTCTAGCTCGCTTTCCGTGACGCGTGCACGGTGAGTGACATCCGCCGAGAGACCAGGGACCGAAGACGAGGCTCAGGTACAGACGATGGGGCAGCCGCGTCGGATCGAGTGCTGGGCGGCGCGCAGGAACAGCGCGACGTAGAACGCTGTGTCCAGATCCTTGGTCCACGGGTCTGTTCGAGTGGTGGCCAGTTCCATTGCCTGGTGCCTGAACCACCTGCTCAGGTCGAGGTTGTCGCATGTCGCCGGGGTTTCGGCGGGCAGAGCTATGGCTGTCGCCAGCTTCTCGGCGAGCGGTAGTACCTGGGGTGCGCCAGCGACCATGGACTCGTGGTCGTCGGATTCGACGGGCAGCCAGACCTCCTCATCGAGTGAGAAGGGTACGAGCACGGTCCAGCCGCAGAGGGTCTCCGATTCCTCTCGTGACAGGTGCGTCTGGCACAAGGCGAGGAACCCGGTCATGGATTGGGTCAACTTCTCCTCGAAATCTTGCCCTGAGCCAGGCGCGAAGTCCGTCTCTGGGGGAACGTCCTCGTAGGGCGGCAGGCCCCGACGCCTGAGTTCAGCATTGAGCGCTGAAGCAACCTCGCCCCATCCATCCTCCTCGTCACCGAACCATTCCTCAGCGCCCACGCTCACCAGATACACACCCATGTGGGGAAGCTATCGCGCGCATCTGACATCGATCAGTGAGCCGACAGGACTCGCTTGCGGAGCAGTGCGAAGCCAGCCCGGTCGAACATCTGACGCGTGAGCATCTTGATCCGGTTCACGTGTCCCTCGACGACGCCGGAGCTTCAGGGCAGGGTCCGGCCAGCGATGACCGCGTCGCGGTCTCGGTCGCTGCCGGGTCGCTTCGCGAGCCATGCGGCCAGGCTGGACGCCTCCCGGTCAGGAAGCAGATCCACCGGCCGGCGCGACTCGACGTCGACGAGCACCGTGCCGTAGACCCGTCCTTTGCGTGTGGCGTACTCATCAACACCAACCACCCGCGGGGCCGGGACCTTGGTTCGGGTAATGCCTCGAGCAGCCGCAACACCGCGTTGCGGCTGACGGACACCCCCAAGGCCCGGGCCATCCGGGCGCCAGCCTGGCCCGCGAGGGCGAGACCCACCACGGCAAGAGTCGCCCGCAACCGCTCCGGCCACCTGCAGTGCCGCCGGGTCAGTTCCGGCATCTGCTCAGCGAACGTCCGCCGAGCACAGGAAGACTCGGACAGAGGAACCGCCGGACTCGCAGTTGGAGGACCACCAGACGCCCGCCACTCGGTACGTCCGCAGGAAACCGCAGGTAAGACCTGTGCACCCGGGTCGACTGTCGTCACTCAGCGTGCGCGCATCACGGAAAGCGAGCCAGAACCCGCTCTCGTGTACAAAGCCAGTCAGTGGAGCCGCGGCAGGTCAACTGCTCCAGCGGCCCATGATGGCGTGATCGACGCGGAAAAGGGCGCCGCACTCCGCGCAGTACGCACTGCCGAAGACGTAGGTCAGTTTGCTGGCCACTTCGTGCTGACCATCGGTGAGAGCACGCGCGTGGAGCCGCTTGGCCATCCCTTCCAAGGAGGCGGGGCTTGCGGGCTGCAACTCCCTTCGGTGCCCAGCGGCCTCGTTCATGTAGAAGCTATCGGTCGTTGAGAAGTAGCCGTACTCGCCGAACACGACGAAGTTTTCGGCGTCACACACAAGGCAGGGGACCTCGAACTCCTCACCGCTGAGACCGTGCAGCTCCTCACCCCACACCTCGACTCCCTCGAAAGCCAGCAGGGCCTCCAGCAGCTCCACATAGCGATCTGGACTGTCGGTCAGCGACGGATGGCGCAGTGCCTGCTCCACCAGCTCGATCAGCTCAGCGATCTCGGCAGCGTAGGCATCTTTTGGATAAGGCGTCCCGTAGGGCCGGTCGGTGCTTGCGACGATGGAAGCGGCCAGGAGCAAGGGCATGGTTCGGTCTGTAGCCGTCAACTGGCGCGCGTTCTCGGCGAGCGCGGGCAGGGCGGCGTAGCTCGCGGGGTATATCGTTCCTTGGTGGCACAGACGGGACCAGAGCTCGTTCCACGCGGGACTCTCCGGGTCGGGCCCGGCTGCCTTGAGGAGGCCAGGCACGTCTTCGGCGGTGCCGTAGGCATGGGTGAGCTGAGACCATTCCGTCATAGGGCTGATCAAAGCAGATGCCTTTAGTGTCAAAGACTGCGCCCTGGCGAGGTGGCGTGTGGCAGTTCTGGGTCCTCCTTCTTGTGTCGGACGACACGAGAATGTCAGGGTCGGCGACACGCGGTGTGGCAGTGGCCTCAGACTGGTCGAGAGGGATGGCACCTGGTCTCGATATGTGTCACCGGCGCTCAGTTCGGCGGCTGCCATCATGCTGAGATGGCCCACGACACAGTGTTCTTCCTCGCTCCCGACAGCGAGACAGCCGCTGCGACGCGCTTGCGGGGACCTGGTCAGGCCTTTGAGTCGGTGACCTGCCGCTTCATTGAGCCGGACAGCGCCATCGCGGAGTGGGACATGTACTTTGAAGAACCCTCTGCCGAAGTCCCGCCGCTTGAGCAACTCTATGGGTGGACGTGGCCGGAGTGGGTCACTGCCCCCTTGAACGATGGCGTCGAGGTGTTTGCTCTGCCGCAGCGTTTGACCCGGGCGTTGGCCAATGCCAGCTCCTCCGCGCTAGAGGAGCTGGCGGGTCGCTGGACCACAAGGATCAGATCTGCCGACGGGGACGATATGACCGACGATGATCTACTGGTGGTCCTGCAGGGAGTTGCCCGGCTAGCGGCATCAGCGGTGAACACGGGTGGCGGACTCTATAGCTGGAGCTCCTGACCGTCCCGCACCTATCTCGACCAGTCACATGGTCGCTGTGGCTTCGTCGTACGCGGCCAGGTTCGCGCTGCACGAGGCGTGGCTGTCCGTCCGTGACATCGCGGAGGGCCGCCTGACCCACGCGTACGCGATGACGGTCGCCTCGGCGCAGGGCCTGACCGCGGAGGTCACCATCGCGTACCGGCTCCACACCGACTCCCGCACCCCCTACCCGGCCATGTCCCGGGCCCGTCGCGAGAGCCACCTCCACCTCCACCTGCCGCTGGACGAGCTGGGGGACCACCCGGCGCGTGCTGCCCTCGGTCCGCTGCGTTCGGAGGCCGACCGCCTGGACCGCGCCGTTGCCGCTTACGGGCGCCTGCTGGCGGTGGACGCGGACGACGTCATGGTCACGGACGAACTGGCTCGCATCCCGGCCCCGGCCAGGGAAGAGTTGCGTACATTCCCTGGCGGCAGCGCCCGTACGGGCACCTGCACACGGAGCAGCTGGCGTCACATGAGGGCGGCACGGGCGGCTGCGCGACGGGCCGAGGAGTCGCGGGTGCGTCCGAGCGCCGGGCTGCGGAGCAGCAGGCGAGGCTGGACGCTCCCGTCACCCCGGGAAGCGCCTTCGCGTCGGCGGCGTATGACGTCCTCGCCCGGGCCGGGGTATGGGCGGAACTGGCGTGGGAGGAAACCGGCCGCTGCACGGCGGCGGAGCGGCATGCGGAGTCAGTACGCCGGATCCGCGAGCGCATCGAGGAAGCGGGGCGGAAGAGTCGGCTGTCGCTCCGACTGGCCGGCACCAGCCGGAAGGAGACCCTGGCCCTCATCGAGCAGTATCGGCTGCAGTACGAGGCCGCGCTTGGGGAGGCGGAGCGGGCCGGGCGTGCCACGGCCGAGGCGGTGCGCTAGGCGATCCGGATCCTGACCGCGTACCCGCAGATCACTCCTCGCGCCCGCCGATACCCGGACCACTCCGCCCACGGACGCGCAGGCCCTGGCGAGCACTTTGGACGCGCTCCAGTCCAGCGTGCCGGCGCGGGTTGCCCGCCTCGACGCCCAGATCGCAGAGGACGTACGGCAGCTGCGCGCGGATGCGGCGGCGCAGATCGCTGAGGCCGCGCGCCACCGGTTGAGCGTGACCGAGCTGAGAGGGGAACAGTACTGCGCGAAGGGATGCGCTGTGCCGCCCCTGTCCGGCACGCCCGCGAAACCGACTAACGCGCCGCAGCACTGCGCGGCCGTCAAGACCGGCCTTCACCTTGGAGAGCGGCAGCCCCCGCCGAGTGGTCGAACTTCCGGTCTCCGCGGGCACCGGGGTCGCCGGACGGGGCACAACCGCCGCGCTATTGACGGACGTTGCCGAGCCGTCGGGGGGCTCCCCAGGTATCCCTGCTCCGTGCAGCTGCCGACGTTCTTGAGCTGAGCCCGGCGGTCTGCCCGCAGTGCGCATGCTCTGTCCGGAGACAGAAAACCTTCGAGCCCGCTTGTGGCCAGGCGGCCGGAATTGCATAAACACAGCCGAAAAGCTGGTTTCGACGAAAGTGCTCCCCTGGGACCTCCTGTCCACCTAAAGTGGCAGGTCAAAGAGTCTGCTCCCCGCACCCGCGGCGACGACCCCGACCGCACGGTCACCAAGACGAACGGGTCCTCCTGCTCCCCGCACTCGCAGGGATGGATGCTGGGTTGGTCCCGGCAGCCCGTGGGTATCCGACCACGACCGATGAAGGCGTGGTGAGGGAGGAGGCCGCGCGGATCGTACCCCTGGGTGGATCAGGCGGCGGGGACGTCGGTGAGGGGCCTTGGCGGGGCTGGGCGCGGTGCGTCGAGGGAGGACAGGCGTCCTTCCCCGGTGATGCGCCGGGTCGTCGCCCGGTCGGGGTAGCAGCGCATGAACATGTCGGTGAAGTGGCGTCCGTAGTGGAGCGTCTCCCGGGCGGGGGCGGGGGCGGGGGCGGGGGCGTCGGCGTCGGCGTGGTCTGATCTGTTGTCGGTTTCCAGTGGCTGCACCCGTGCGTCGAAGGACGGCTCGTGGAAGTAGGCGAGGGTGAAGCGTTCGCGGTCCGCCAGGCGCACCTTGTGCGGTGTGGAGAGC
Source organism: Streptomyces sp. NPDC048603 (assembly GCF_043199475.1). Lineage (NCBI taxonomy): Bacteria > Bacillati > Actinomycetota > Actinomycetes > Kitasatosporales > Streptomycetaceae > Streptomyces > Streptomyces sp. NPDC048603. The sequence continues at coordinate 210,163 of NZ_JBICVY010000009.1, forward strand.
AGCGTCCCGTTGGTCAGGAACTGCAGGATGTCCCCCGGGAACACCGTGACCACCTTCGGCACCGGGGTCACGTAGCGCCAGCCCGGCTCGTGCTCGGCCAGTCCGGCCGAACTCTCGCCGGTCCGCCAGTTCCGGGGGCGTTGTTCACCTTCCAGGGGCGGCCGGACGTACAGGCCGCCCACTTCGTCCTGTGCCGCGATCACCAGCAGCCCGTAGTCGGTGTGGGAGCCGATCCCGCGTTCCACGGTCGTCGTACGGGGTGGGAAGCGCAGTACCCGCATGTGGTGCCAGCCGTCCCGGGTCAGCCGGTTGAGGTGGTCCGCCTCCGGTCCCTTCAGGTCCAGCCCGAGCGCGATCAGGTGCAGGATCCGCTCGCCGAGCGCTCCGACCGCTTCGAGGTACGCCTGCATCGCCGTCCGGAACGTCTCGCCGGGCCAGGGCACCGGACCGTGGCAGGGCAGTCCCGCCCGTACCCGCGGGTGGTGGTGGGGGAAGTCCGGCGTGATGGTGAAGATCTCCGGCTGGTCGCGCAGGCCGGCCGTGAGCTCCTCGCCGGACTCGATGTACCCGCTGTATGAGAGGTCGTTGACGCAGGTCGTCTTCTGTTCGAGTGGGAGCCGGAAGAACGCGCGTGCCGCGCGCATCGCCGACTCGGTGCGCTCCTCCAGTACGGCGTCGCGCTCGACCTGGAAGATCCCGTCGCGCTGCCACGCCCGTACCATCTCCTGCCCCAGCTTCCGCTGGTCGGCGGCCTCGTCCACCCGGAACGTCGGGAATCCGGACATCCTTGTGCCTCCTCTGGTCGGAACCTCCTGTCCGGTAGTACGGGCCGGGGCACAGGTGGTTCGAACCGATCAGGGGCAGGGTGGGACATCATGAGGAATGTGATGGATGAGGGGAATCGGGTGGGTGGGGTGGGTGGGGCGTCTGCGGGTGGGGGTGCCGGCGTTCGCGGGATCCTCGACCTCGCGCCCACGCCCCGGACGGCGGTGGCGTGGCTGCCGCCGTACGGGTTGTGGCCTGCCATCCAGAGCATCCGCGAGGTGCACGACCCGCAGATCCGGCGCTGGCCGCCGCACGTCAATTTGGTGTTCGGGTTCGTCCCGGAGGAGGACTTCGAGCTCGCCCTCCCGCTGCTGGCCGCCGCTGCCGCGGAACGTGCGCCGTTCGACGTCCGGCTCGGTGGGGTGCACAGCTTCCGGCACCGTGCCTACTCCACTGTCTGGCTGGACCCCGCCGCGGACGGCCTGGCGCCCTGGAGGGATCTGCAGGGGGCGCTGGCCGAGCCGTTCCCGCAATGTGAGAGCCGCTTCGCGCGGTTCACGCCGCATCTGTCGCTCGGGCGGACGCGGGACCCGCGCGGGCTGGCGGCGGAGTGCGCCGCCCGGCTGGGGAGCATGCCGGCGCGGGTCGAGGAAGTGGTCCTGCTCTCCCGGCGCGGCGAGGAGCCGATGCGGATCCGCGCCGCGATCACCCTGGGGGAGGGCGTCGTACGCCGGTCCGCCGGTTACGGCGCGCCTCCCGCGGAGGATGGCGGCGCCGCGGGGCCGGCCGGGTAGGGACCGCCCCGGCAGCTGAGCGTGTGACACCTTCGGGCCGGAGGGAGCCGACACCGGCTAGGGTCCGGGGAATGATCATCAACACGGAGCCGCACCAGCACCCGCACCAGCATCAGCACCCGCACCAGACCCCGCAGCCGGGCGAACACCCCCTGCTCGCCCACCTCCTCGCCGCCGCCGACGGCCGCTTCCCCGAGATCGACGGCGGCGTGACCGTACTGCCGCCCTTCGACGGCGGCCTTGAGTGCTCCTTCGCCTTCACCGGCCACGCCTTCGTGGCCACCCGCCTGCCCGCCGAAGAGGTGCTCGCCCAGGGCCCCGACGGCTTCGGCCTCGCGCACGCCCCCGCGTTCCTGCTGCACCTCGCCGGCCCCGGCGGCTGGGTCGGCGTCACCGATGCCAGCCTCGTCGCGCGCGGCTCCGGCAGACCGGGGACCGCCCCCGCCCTCGGCGAACGCGACGACTTCGACGACCACCCCCGGGTCCGGCACGCCCGTGCCGTACGCGCCGACGTACGCGTCCACGGCGACGAGCGCGGCTTCGTCACCGTCGGCCGAGGCCTGGCCGGACGCCACGAGATAGGCATCGCCCTCGACGAGGCCGCAGGCCAGAAGGCGGGCCGCGGCGTCGGCCGCTCCCTCCTCCTCGACGCCCTCACCCTCGTCCCCGAAGGGGAACCGGTCTTCGCCGCCGTGTCCCCGGGCAACTCCCGCTCCCTGCGCGCCTTCCTGGCGGTCGGCTTCACCCCGCTCGGCAGCGAGGTCCTCATCCGCCCCGCGGCCGGGAGGAGCTGAGTGTCCGGGCGCGGGGCGGGCAGGCCGGGAGCCCGGCCCGCCCGCCCACCACGGCGTCAGGCCGACAGGGCTTCGCGGAGCGTCGAAGGCTTCAGCCCGAAGGCGTCGCGGATGTCGCTGTCGTCCACGAGGAACGGACGCTCGGACATGTAGCCCATCTCGGCGAACTCCCGCCACAGCGGATCGGTGAAGGACAGCAGCGCCATGTCCCGTTCGGTGAGCGGCTCCAGCCGCGGTTCGGGCGCTCCGTGGAGTTCGGCGAGGCCGGTCGCGGCCCGGCGCAGGGTCGTGGTGATCACCGGGGCGTGCCAGGCCCGTCCCCAGGCCCGCTCGTCGCCGCCGCCGACCGCCACCAGCGCCGCCGCTACGTCCTCGGTGTACGAGAACGAGTGCGCTGCATCGGGGTTGCCGTGGACGAGAGCCAGTTCGCCGTCGCGGACCCGGGGCGCGACCAGCAGTGTGAACGCCGAGACCGCGCCCGGCCCCAGGTACTGGCCGGCCCGCACTTCGGTGGCCCGCAGCCGCCCTTCGTCATGGGCGTTCCTGGCCTGCCGCCACAGCTCGGCCCTCACCCGGCCCTTTCGGGTGTGCGGGGCCATCGGGGTGCGCTCGGTGACCGGCCCGGTGGTCTGCTGATAGCCGTAGTGGTTGCCGAGCATCACGTAGTCGGCGCCGGCCCGCTCGGTCGCGGCCAGGACGGAGGCGAACAACGGCGGCATGGTCTCCGGCCACGTGTGGTAGGCGGTCATGGCGGCGTTGAAGACCGTGGTCGCTCCGGCCAGTGCTTCGGCCAGCTCGTCGGTGCGGCCCGCGTCCAGGGCGATCCGTTCGATGCCGGGATGGTCGGGGCCACTGCCGCTGCGGGTGATGAGACGGACCTGCTTGCCGCTGTCGGCCAGTTGCCTGGCGGTCGCGACCCCGGTCGCGCCCGCTCCGATGACGACTGATTCAGCCATGACGTTTTGTCTCCGCTTTCCCTCAAGAAATGGAACGCTGAACGCCTCCCCGAACGGGAGGTTTGGGTCGCGGGGCCCCGACCGCTCGCCCAACTCTGCCGTGCGGACGGAGGGTAGGGTCAGTGGCCTGAATGCCATGGAGTCCAAGGATCCAGCCATGCATCGTGTCGCCGTACTGGCCGTTCCTGCGGTCAAGCCCTTCGACCTGTCCATGCCGTCGACGCTGCTCGAGGCCGCCGAGTTCGAGGGACGGCCCGGTTATGAGGTGACGGTGTGCACCGCCGTGCCCGGTACGGTCGCAGCCTCCGGTGGTATCGGGGTGGTGATCCGGCACGGTCTTCAGGCGCTGGCAGCGGCGGACACGGTGATCGTCCCCTCCACCGCCAGCCGGCACGACGCCGAGCCGGCCGCACTGAACGCCTTGCGGGAGGCGGCAGCAGCGGGCAAGCGCATTGCCTCCATCTGCAGCGGAGCCTTCGTCCTCGCCCAGGCCGGTCTCCTCGACGGCCGTACCGCCACCACCCACTGGGCCCTGGCCGAGGAACTGCAGCGCGCTTTCCCCGCGGTGCGCGTGGACGCCGACCGGCTGTTCGCCGAGGACGGACCGGTGGTCACCGGTGCGGGCTCGGCCGCCGGGATCGACCTGTGCCTGCACCTGATCAACTCCGACTACGGCGCGGCCGTGGCCAACGCGGCGGCCCGCGCCGCCGTGGTCACCCCGGTGCGCCATGGCGGGCAGGCGCAGTTCGTGCAGACGCCACTACCGGCCAGGACCGACTCCTCGCTGGATGCGGCCCGCATCTGGGCGCTGCGGCACCTGGACCAGCCGATCTCCCTGCACGACCTGGCAGGTCAGGCCGGAGTCAGCGTGCGAACCCTGACCCGCCGCTTCACGGCCGAGACCGGTGTGACCCCGTTCCGATGGCTGCTCCAGCAGCGGCTGCTGCGGGCCCGCGAGCTGCTGGAGACCACCGACCTCACTGTCGACCAAGTGGCCCGCAGCAGTGGCCTCGGCTCGGGCGAGTCCCTCCGCCAGCACCTGAGCCGCCAGATCGGCATGACCCCGGCCGCCTACCGGGGCGCCTTTACTCACCGCCCGAGTGCGAAGCCCGGTGCGTGACCCGGCGTGGAGCCGGGGTGACGAGCGTGACGGGTGTGACGGGTGTGACGGGCCGTCAGGGGTCAGGGGCGGTTCGGGCCTGTTGTGGTTCGGGCCCGTTGCGGTTCGGAGGGATGTGCTGCCGGGCGGCGGGGGAGCAGCAGTGGGGTCGCCAGCAGGAGGACGCCGGCCAGGGCGATGGCCGTACGCGGGCCGAGGAGGCTGCCGAGCACGCCCCAGACGGCCGTCAGCAGCGCGGTCGAGGCCTTGGTCGTCACCGCCCAGGCGGACAGGGTGCGGGCGACCCGGTCGGTCGGGGTGCGCTCCAGGCGGCAGGTGGCGTGAACGGGGTTGTAGACCCCGCAGCAGAGGATGAGCCCGAACTCGACGCCCATCACCAGCAGCAGCCCCCCGGCGCCCGGCCCGACGAAGGCCAGGCCCACGGGCCAGAGGGCGCGCAGCGCCCCGGATGTGACCAGGACCCGGTACTGCCCGTACCGGGTGACCAGTGGCCGGGCCAGCCGCGCACCGAGCAGCCCGCCGATCGAGGGCACAGCGAAGGCGAGGCCGTACTGCCACGGCGCGAACCCGAGTCCTCCGAGCATCAGGACGGCCAGCAGTGGCGAGGAGGCCATCACCAGGCCGTTGAACAGGGTGGTGTTGACGAACAGCGGACGCAGCATCGCGTCGGCGAGGACGTACCGCCAGCCGTCGAGCAGGTCCCGGGGCCGGAGGCGCGCGGCCTCGGCCCCCCGGCGCCCGGGCGGCGGCTCGGCCACCTGCACGGATCCGCCCATCGCGCGGATGCCCAGGGCGGAGAGGAGGTAGCTGACCGCGTCGGCCGCCACCGTCACCACCGGGCCGAGGAGCCCGATCGCCGCGCCGCCCAGCGGCGGTCCGACGATCGTGGTCGTCCACGCCGTGGACTCGAACCGGGCGTTGGCGACGAGCAGGTCCTCGGCCGGCAGCAGCGTCTTCAGGTACGCGCCGGAGGCGGCCCGGAAGTTGATGTCGGCGGCCGCGACGACCACCGAGACGAGCAGCAGCTGGAGGAAGGTGAGCAGGCCGAGCGCGTACGCGGCCGGGATCGTCAGCAGCGCCGCGAACCGCACCAGGTCCATCGCGATCAGCACCGGCCGCTTGCGGCGGAACTCCACCCAGGGGCCGAGCGGCACCGCCACGGCCGCGCCCACCGCGGCCCCCACCGAGGAGAGCACGGCGACCTCGGCCGGTCCGGCGTGCAGCACTCGGATGGCGATCAGCGGGAACGCCCCGAAGGCGAGCCACGTACCGAGCGCGCTGGTTCCGTACGCCGCCCAGAGCCACCCGAACCGCCGCCCCAGGCGGTGTCCGCTCCCCATGTCCGTCCGATCCCCCTCGCGACTCACCCGCACAACCGATTCGTGATCGGCAGCATCAAAGCGAGCGCCATGCCAAGGGATCAAACAACCATGTGGCCGTCCGGCACAACGGATGGTTGTGTCCGTAGGCTGTCGGCATGGACCTGGACACCGTTCGGACCTTCGTCGCCGCCGCCGGGGCGGGGCGATTCCAGGACGCCGCCGCCGAGCTCGCGGTCACCCAGCAGGCCGTCTCCAAGCGCATCGCCGCACTGGAACGGGACCTCGGGGTGCGGCTGTTCACCCGAACCCCGCGCGGCGCCGAGCTCACCATCGACGGGCAGGCTTTCCTGCCGCACGCCCGCGAACTGCTGCGCGTGGCCGAGCGCGCGGTCGTGTCCGTACGCCCGGGCCGCCGTCCGCTGCGCGTCGACGTGATCGCCTCGCGCGTCGCGCCGTCCGGCCTGATGCGCGGCTTCCACCGCGCCCACCCGGGGATCGAGCTCGACGTACTGATGCTGTCCGACATCGGGGCGGCCGTCGCCGCCATCCGGTCCGGCGCGATCGACGCGTCCTTCCGCGCCGTCGCCGCCCCCGGCCGGCCCCTGCCCGAGGACATCGAGTCCGTCCGGGTGCTCGACGAGCCGCTCCAGCTCCTCACCGGCCCCGGCCACGCGCTGGCGGGAGCCCGGTCGGTGCCCGTCGCCCGGCTCGCCGGCCACCGGATCTGGATGCCCGGCATCGTTCCCGGTACCGAGTGGGCCGCCTACTACGACGACCTCGCCGCCGAGTTCGGCCTCACGATCGAGGCCACCGGCCCCAACTTCGGCTCCGACGCGCTCCTCGACACCGTCGCCGACACCCCGTCCCTGGCCACCTTCATGGGCGAGGACACCCGCCTCGTCTGGCCCGCCGGCCACGGACTGCGCCGTATCCCGGTGACCGACCCCACGCCCGTCTACCCGCACTCGCTCCTCTGGCACCGCGACAACCCCCACCCGGCGCTGGCCACCCTCCGCGCCCACCTGGCCGCCGCACCGGCCGGCGGCCTCGACGCCGGCGGGACCTGGACACCGGGCTGGGTCGTTCCGGCTGTTCCGGCTGTTCCGGCTGTTCCGGCTGTTCCGGTTGCTCCAGACGTTCCGGACGTTCCGTATGGGGCGCGGCGATGAGTCCTTCCGGCTCGGACAGTCTCACCATTACTGCACCGACACAGGAGGAAACACGTGACCCAGCTGCTGAGAGTCCAGAACTTCGCTCTCTCAAGTGACGGAATCGGCGCCGGCGAGGACCAGACCTTCGAGCGCCCCTTCGGGCACGTCGACCCCGGGCGGCTGTTCGCCTGGGCGGGCGCCACGGCGAGCTGGCCCATGCGTACGGACCCCGGGGGCAGCCGGGGCCTGGACGACTACTTCACCCGGGACTACGCACGCAACATCGGAGCCGAGATCATGGGCCGCAACAAGTTCGGGCCCCAGCGCGGTCCCTGGAAGGACCACGAGTGGCGCGGCTGGTGGGGTGACGAGCCCCCGTTCCGCACCCCGGTGTTCGTCATGACGCACCACCCGCGTCCTTCGTTCTCGCTCTCGGACACCACCTTCCACTTCGTCGGGGGCGACCCGGCGACGGTCCTCGGGCTGGCGCGTGAGGCTGCGCAGGGCAAGGACGTACGGCTGGGCGGCGGGGTCACCACCATCCGGGAGTTCCTCGACGCCGACCTCGTCGACACCATGCACGTAGCGGTCTCGCCGGTGAAACTCGGATCCGGACTACGCCTCTGGGACTCCCCGGACGAACTGCTGGACCGCTTCCACCTCGAGGTCGTACCCAGCCCGAGCGGGGTGACCCACCACTTGTTCTGGCGGAAGTGAGGCGTCGGTCGGCCGTTACGGGATGAGCTTGTCGTAGGTCTTGTCGTGGTCGGAGTCGTAGATTTCCTTGCCCTGGGCGTCGTAGCCCTTGATGCGCGGGGCCTTCGTGACGGTGCGGGTCAGGACGCCCGTGGCCGCGAAGCGGCCGTGGTCGAGGGCCGCTTCGACGGTGTCGTTGCCGTACGTGGCCGTCACCCGTGCGACCCGTGCGTCGACGGTGCCGACCGTGCCCCAGCGGTACGGCAGCTTCCAGGGGCCTTCGGAGCTCAGCCGCTGCAGGTAGAGCTTGCCGCCGTTCATGTCCGGGACGACCGGCCCCGCCTCCGGGGCACGGGGTGCCGGTCCGGAGTGAGGGGGCTCACAGGGTGAGTGGCGGAACAGCGGGCGGTGGAGTGACGAGTGGCGGAGTGACGGGCGGCGGGACGACGGGCGGCGGGACGCCGGACCCGGTCTCGCTCGACATGAACCTGCTGGTGGCGCTGGACGCGCTGCTCGAAGAGGAGAGCGTGACCGGCGCCGCCGAGCGGATGCGGGTGACCCCGCCCGCGATGAGCCGCACCCTGGCCCGGCTGCGGCGTGCGCTCGGCGATCCCGTTCTCGTACGGGCCGGGCGGCGGCTCGTACCGACGCCGCGCGCCCTGGAACTGCGCCCCCGCGTCCATGCCGTCGTACGGCAGGCCCGGGACCTCTTCGCAGCGGTCCCGCCGGCGGATCCGGCCGCGCTGACGCGGCAGTTCAACGTCCAGGCGAGCGACCCGGTCCTCACCGGGCTCGCGCCCGCGCTGATCGCCGCCGTGGCCCGGCAGGCGCCCGGTGTCACCCTCCGCTTCCTGCCCGAGTCCCTGGAGGGCGGCCCGGCGCTGCGTGAGGGCGGGGTCGATCTGGAGATCGGCGTCCTCGACCACACCGACCCGGAGACGTGCGTCGAACCGCTGGCCGAGATGCGCCTGGTCGCGGCCGTCCGCCAGGGCCACCCCCTGGCCACCGGCCGGCGGGTCACGGCCCGCGCCTTCGCCCGCGCCGACCACATCAGCGTCTCCCGGAGGGGCCGGCTCCGCGGCCCCGTCGACACCTGCCTCGCCGAACTCGGCCTCCGCCGCCGGGTCGCCGTCGCCGTCCCCGGCTACGCCGCCGCGCTGTTCCTGTGCCGCGACACGGACCTCGTCTGCCTGACCCCCGCCGGCTTCGGCGAATACTGCCCGGAGGCCCTGGGCCTGCACACGTTCGAGATCCCGCTGGACCTCCCCCCGCTCTCCGTCGGCATGGCCTGGCACCCCCGCAACGATGCCGACCCCACGCACGCCTGGCTCCGCGAACGGGTACGCCGATGCGCGGCCGGAGACGGCCCGCACGGCGACGCCCCCGAGGTACGGCCGCCGGCCGCCGGCATCGGCGCGGATTGAACTTTCGGCAGTGCCGGACGGTTCCCGATGTCCGTAGCGTCGCCTCCGTGGACGGTACGACGATCAACAGTGAGACGGAACCCGGAACCGCTGCTCCGCGACGGGCACTTGACCCAGGAGCCCTTGCGGCGTCCGCCGCCGCCGCGTCGGCCGCGGGCCTGAGCATGGTGAACCCGTGGTGGGCCGCCCTGGCCGCCGGCGCCGCGTTCCTGGCGGGCCGGCGGCCGGGACGGAGCGCGCCGACAGCGCTCGCTCTGCTCGCGATCCTCGCGGCCGGCGTGGTGGCGCTGTCCCTCGTGCCCGCTTGGCTCCCGTTGGCCGGCCGGTTCGTGGCAGTGGTGGTCGTCGCCACGATGCTGCCCTGGTTCGCGGGCCGGTTCTGGCGCCAGTACCGGCAGCTGCTCCGGGCGGGGTGGGAGCGTGCCGAACAGTTGCAACGCGAGCAGCAGCTGATCGCCGACCACGCCCGGTTGCGCGAGCGGACGCGTATCGCCCAGGACATGCATGACGTACTCGGCCATGACCTCAGCCTGATCGCCCTGTCGGCCGGCGCGCTCAAACTGGCGCCGGGTCTTGAAGAGCACCATCGCAGGGCCGCGGGCGAGATCAGGGCCAGAGCCGCCGCCGCTGTGGAGCGCCTCGGCGAGGTGATCGGCGTCCTGCGTGAGGAGGAGGCGGCCGACGGCACGCTGAAGGACCCAGGCGGCTCAAGTCTCGCGGGCCTGACATCAGCGGCGTCCGCGGCCGGGCTCGCGGTGGAGTTGCGCATCGACGGCGCCGGCGCCACGGAGAAGCTGCCGCCGGTGGTCGAACGGGCGGCTCACCGGGTCGTGCAGGAAGCGCTGACCAACGTCGCCAAGCACGTGCCCGACTCGGCGGCGACCGTGCATGTGACGCATACGGCCACGCAGACGACTGTCGTGGTGGAGAACGGCCCGCCATCGTCCGCCGCCAACCTGCGGCCCCAGCCCCGGCCTCAGCCTCAGCCTCAGCCCCGGAGCGGGGGGCGTGGCCTGATCGGTCTCGAAGAACGGGTGCGCTTGGCCGGCGGCTCCTTCGACCACGGCCCGCGCGACGGAGGCTACGCGGTCGTCGCGCGGATCCCCCATACGCCCCCGCCATCGCCGCTCGCGCCCGCGGCCTCCCGCGGTTTCGAGGTGCCGCAGGAACACCGCCGGGCCCGGCGCCGTGTCGGCCGGGCCCTGGTCGCCGCGGTGATGGTGCCCCTGGTGACGGGAGCGCTGCTGAGCGGAGCGCTCATCGGCTGGGAGGTGCTGTCGGCGTCACGGTCGGTCCTGGACCCGGGAGACTACGCCCGCCTGCACGTGGGGCAAGATCGTTCCGAGGTGGAGCGGTATCTGCCGGACCGGCAGACGAACCACCGACCGCTGACCGGGGAGACGACAGGAGAAGGCATGACGTGCGAGTACTACGCGATGACGGCCGACCGGTTCGACGACCGGTCCGGGGACGCCTACCGGCTCTGCTTCCGGGCGGACACCCTGGTGTCCCTGGACACGCTCACCCCGTGAGCGCGGGTGAGCGCGTGATGATCCGGGTGCTGATCGCCGACGATGAACCGATGATCCGCGCAGGGGTGCGCGCCGTACTCGCCACGGATCCGGACATCGAAGTCGTCGCCGAGGCCGTCGACGGGCACGACGCCGTGGAACTGGTCCGGCGTCACCGCCCCGCGGTGGCCGTACTCGACATCCGCATGCCGGGGATCAGCGGCATCGACGCGGCGGCGGAGATCCGCAGTACGGTGCCGGCCACGAGCGTCATCATGCTGACGACCTTCGGTGAGGACGACTACATCCTGCAGGCGCTCGGCGGTGGTGCGGCGGGCTTCCTGATCAAGTCGGGCGAGCCGGAGGAGCTGATCGCCGGAGTCCGCGCGGTGGCCGGAGGCGCCGCCTACCTGTCACCGAAAGTCGCGGCCCGGGTCGTCGCGCACCTCGCCGCGACGGGTGCGGGCACCCTGGCCGGCCGGCGCTCCGCCGCCCGTGACCGGGTCGCCGCCCTCACGGCCCGGGAACGGGAGGTGCTGGCCTTTCTCGGGAGCGGCCTGTCCAACGGTCAGATCGCCCGGCGGCTGCACGTGGTGGAGGGAACGGTCAAAGCCCACGTGAGTTCCATTCTGGCGGGGCTGGGGGTGGACAACCGGGCTGCCGCCGCGGTCGTGGCCCACGAGTCCGGGATCGTTCCTCTGCACTTTCCCCAGCCTCCGCAGCCGTGACACCACGCCCTGGGCGAGTGGCATGAACGCGAGCAGCACAGCCGTCACCACGGTGCCGCCGAGCGCCGCGCCGGCGAGCACGTCGTGCGGGTAGTGGACCCCCACCAGCACGCGCAGGAGCGCGGCGGCCCCGGCCAGTAACAGCGTGACCGCGGCGAGGCGGGGCCACAGCAACGCCAGACCGACCGCCAACCCGGCGGCCAGGGTGGAGTGGTTGCTCGGGAACGACCAGTCCCCCGCTCCGGGACACTCCGCGACGAGCTCGGCTCCCGCGCGCAACGCACGGCAAGGCCGCTCCTCGTCCACCACCTGCTTCACCGCTTCGCTCACCGCATAGGCCACGACGGTGCCGATGCCGGTCAGCACGGTTCCGGCGACCCCTCGTACGTCACCGCGACGGACCGCCGTCCACCACCTCCAGGTCAGCACCATCCCGAGGATCACGAGAGTGCCCTCGGTGGCGACTTCCAGGAGAGGGCCCAGCCACGACGGCGCGTCCGCCACCACCCCCGTCACAGACCGGTACGCGGACGCCGAGGCTCCGCCCGTGACCTCGACGGCCCCCTCGTCGCCCAGCCCACCGGGAGACAGCCGGATGACGACTCCCGCCCCCACACCCAGGACGCCCAGCGCACCGAGCATCCGACCGGCCCGGTTCTTCCTCCGCAGTTCTCGTTCCATGAGGCTGGAACGTAGAAGCGGGCGCGATCAGGGACCCGGGCCGAACGGCAACACCGGCCCTGGACGATCGTCAGGGTTGACAGCCATGGTCGCCGACCGCGCCGACCGCGCCGACCGCGCCGACCGCGCCGACCGCGCCGACCGCGCCGACCGCGCCGACCGTGGCGCGGTGAGCGCCTGGAGGTGCTCAAGGACTACCCGAGGGCTCACTCGGCATCGGGCAGGCGCGCTTGAAGGCAACCTTTGGCGTCGGTACGGGTGGCGAAGGTCGGCTGCGGGGCGGTGGCCGGGCCGCCCACGTTCCAGCCGTCCACGAGGCGGAAGACGCTGCCGTGCCAAGGACAGGTCGCGTAGCCGTCGGCGATCTTCCCCTGCGACAGAGAGCCGGAGCAGTGACTGCACCGGTCGGCCAGGACGCGGTAGACGTGGTCGGATTCCTGCACCACCAGCACCGGCACCTCGCCGATCATGCGGCGCACCGCCTCGCCCGGGGCGAATTCCCCGACGGGCCCGAGTGTGTGCCATCCGGGCGGCACCACATGGGCAACAGGCTCCGCCTTGTTCGAGCCGGCGGCCTGCCGGTAGGCGAGGTGGCCTCCGAGAGCGGCCCCGGTGCCGACCGCTGTCAGTCCCGCGAAGCCGAGCGCGCGCCCCAGCCCGCTGCGGCCGCGCGAGCGGGCGGCCCATGACGCGCCGTACAGGCCCACCGAGGCGGCGATCGACACCGCGTGCAGCAGGCCGGTCCGCATCTGCTGCTCGTGCTGCTCGGCCCAGTCGACCCAGCCCGTCCACGCCGCCGGGGCGGCCGTGACCACGCCGACCGCGACGAGCAGGCGCGCGGCGCGCTCCGAGCCGGGCACGCAGTCGAGAACACCTGCGGAGATCCATGCGCCGACCGGAATCTGGACCAGGGCCGGGTGCAGCGGGTGGCCCAAGGGGCGGCCGTGCAGTACGCCGCGCAACCGCCCCAGCGGCAGGGCCTGGACGGCGCGCTTCAGTGGCTCGGTGACCGCGTCGAGCTCCTCTGCGCCGGCCATGGCGTCGAGCGCCTTCAGCGTCCGGACGCCGATACCGTCCCTGACATGGCCGTCCGGCCGCACGGCGGCGCTGATACGGGCGATGAAGGTTCCCATGGGAATCACGCTGCCCGCTTTCCTGCACCGGTGCGGTCCGGGCTGAGCCGGACGGCGTAGTCGCGCAGATGGGGGATCTGCCCCGGTCATGGCTGCGGGGCGATGGCCCGCTGCTGCGCCTGGTCGGTGGCGAACCGGCATCCCGGCGGCCACGGTAGCGGCCGGCCGCGGTCCGGCTCTCCAGCGGTCAGGCCCACCGGCCGCCGTGCGGCGGAGGCCGCGGCGGGCCTCACCGTGCAGGGCAGGGCGGCGCTCCCAAGGAGCCTTGAGGCGAGGAGCGGGCAGCCCGTACTCCTTCATCGGGGAGAACACCAGGCTCTGACCCACGCAGTGGAGATCGACTGGCAGCCCTGCCGACGCAGAGCGCCGCGGCCGGGTGTGCATGGACGTCGCCCGTGTCTGGCGAGATCTCGGCGAACCGCGCAGGACGTTTCCGTCAGGAGTTCTAAGGCCCGAACCAGAGGAGTGCGAAGCCGTGGCGGCGCTCCGCGGCGACGAAGTCGTCCCAGGTGATCACACCGTCCCCGTCCGCGTCGATCAGCCCGAACGAGGCCGCCGCCACCTCCGCGGGGACGCTCCTCAGGCTCCGCCACACCGTGTACTCGTGGCTGTCCATCCGCCCGTCCCCGTCCCGGTCCGCCACGGTGAACTGGGCGTGCAGCACGGCCATCACCTCCAACACCCCGGTAGGGAGACCGGCCGCGGTGTCCGCAGCGGTGCCCGCATCGGCCTGCGTGGCGGACAGCGCGGCGGCTCCCGACCCGGCCTCGGCGGCGGCCAGTGCGGCGAACCACTCCCGGTACTCTTCCCGCCCGATACGTCCGTCGCGATCGCGGTCGACCATCTCGGCCTGCCGCTCCCACAGCGCCAGGCTCGCCTCGATCAGGGCGCGCCCCTTCGGCGAGCTCGGGCCCATGCCGTACGACTGGAGCAGCCGCTCCGCGTTCGCCCGGTAGTCGTCCGCGACCACCGTTCCGTCACCGTCCGCGTCCAGGCGGTCGAAGATCTCGTCGGCCACAGCCGCCTTCTCGGCACCCATGCCGAGAGCCTAGGCGCCGCTCGCCCCCCGCCCCCTGATTCCGGCACCCGGGGGCGTGTCCCGCCGCGGTCTACGCGACGTCGTCCCAGGCCATGGAGCTCATCCGCCAGCCGGCCGGCGTACGGACGAACTGGGTCGTCTTGTGCCCCGACCCTTCGAACCACTCGCCGTCGCGGCGCCCGGACTTGCGGTACTCGCTGAACCGGTGCGCGATCGACCCGAAGATCTCCGTCCGTTCGGCGACCTCCCACTCGGAGAACTCGGTCAGCGTCCCGTCCGAGAGGATCCTCTCCCGCGGCTCGATGAACCCGTCGAGGTCGTAGACCACGGGATCGCCCCCGAGGTTGCTGATGATCATCCCCTCCGGGATGAACACCTCCCGCACGGCCCCGACGTCCGCCCGGCCGCCGCCGGTGTTGGTGAAGGCGCCGAGGAACGTGCGCATCAACTGATCGAGCTCGGCCTTGACCTCGGACACCGGTGCCTGCCCCTCCCCTGGGTGACGACGCTTCACGGCTGATCGTCACCCACTCCTGCCCGGGGGGCAAGGGCGCTCCCCCGCACGGGGGAGAAACGTCCCGGCAGATCCGTCAGCCGGTCGATCCGGCGACGGGGGCCACCGGGACAGACTCGAACCGAGCGGGAGGCAACCGGCCCCCGCCCGCAACCTCGGGGGCAACCATGGCAAGCACGATGATCACGACCGGCAGGGCCGGCACGGCCGGCACGGCGACGATGCCGGTGGTCATGACGACCGCGACCGCAATGGTGACCCCGGCACAGCGTGGCCGCCGCCGTGACGGTTTCGCCCGCCGTGGCCGCTGGACGGGTTACGTGGCCGCCGGCGCCGCGCTCGCCTACGCGGCACCCCACTTCTGGTGGGGTGCCGGCATCGGTGCCACCTTCCCCGGCGACTTCGCCACCGCCCCGCACGGCACTTGGGGGGCCGCGATCGGCTACTGGGTGATGGGCGGCGTGGCCGTCCTCGGTGCCGTCCTCGCCGTCGCCCTGGTCCACCCCCGGGCCCGCCGGCTCCCGCGCCGTCTGCTCGCCGTCCCCGCCGCGATCGCCTCGGTCGGCATGACGCTGTGGGGCTTCACCTACTTCGCCATGCAGTACCTGCTCGCCGCCGAACGCGTCGTTTCCGCGCCGGCCTTCGCCGCCAAGGACGCGCACCCCCAGGCCGCCTGGGGCCTCTTCTGGTACGCCCTCTTCGTGGTCTGGGGCGTCATGCTCGGCGCCGCCGCCCGCCACCGCCTCCGCGCCGACCACTGCTCCTCCAACTCGTCGTCCACCTGAGTCTCGACGTCCACGGGGCCACTTGCACAGTGTTCAAGTCCTGGGCTACCTTCGTCTTGTACTTAGTGCAAGTGAAGTGCCGGAACCGGCGCACGCCTTCAGGAGGAACCGACCGTGAACGCATTCATCGCCGCCATGCAGCTGTCCGTCGCCGTTGCCTTCCTCAGCATCCCGGTGGTCCGGGCCCGCTACGGAGCCACCGCGACCGCCGCCGCCCACGCCGAGCTGAGCCGCCAGGGTGTGCGGACCACCGTTCTCGAGGAGAACGGGATGCGGTTCGACGCCGGCGGGCACGAGACCTGGGCGCCGGTGGGCATCGCCGCCGTCCTGGCCGCCACCGCCACCCTCAACCTCACCGGCAGCTCCTGGGCCGGCGCGCTGAACTGGATCGTCATGGGCGTCGTCTTCGCCATCAACTGCCTGATCCTCTACAGCAACCTGACCGCGACCGGCTCCGTCCGGGCCGCCTTCGCCCGCAAGGGCGACCCCATGCTGGCCCGCATCGACGTCGCCGCACTGCTGAAGGCCGCCGAGTCCGGCTTCCCCCGCTGGGTGTGGTTCCTGCAGAACGCCCGCCACGTCATCGTCTTCGGTGCCGCCGCCCTCGCCCTGACCGCCGCCGCCGGGTGAGTGCCCGAACCGCGCGTCAGGCGGACCTCCAGCTTCCGTTGAACCAATTCCGAAGTTCAGTCGCTTCAGTCCCTGCCATCCATCTACCAGACCTCTGACCTGCACGTATGTGGCAGCGACCGAAGCGACCGAAGCGTCGGCGGCAGCGACCGAAGCGTCCGCGGCAGCGACCGGAGCGACCGAAGCGACCGACGGCCGGGTAAGCCGGCTCATGCCTCGCGCACCCGGGGTCCTGCGGCCCGGCGGGCCGCGAGGGTGCGCTCCCACAGGGGGCTTTCGCGGAAGTGGACGTCGTAGACCTCTTGCATCCCGGCCAGTTCCTCCGGGGCGAGCTCGCCGCGCAGCACCCTGGGCAGCGCCCTGAAGTAGTCGAAGCGCCGGACTCCCGGTGTGATGAGGACCAGCAGCTCGGCCGGCCCGTCCGGGGCCGCGCCGAACGCGTGGACCACGCCCGGCGGCACCGCGACCAGGCCGCCGCGCCCGACCGTGACGACCTCCTCGTCCAGCAGCATCTCCAAGGCCCCGTCAAGCACGTGGAAGACCTCCCAGGAACGTACGTGGAGGTGCGGTTTGGCAAGGGCGGTACCGGCGGCGATCCGGCCGCTGGAGACGCTCAGCGCACCGCCGAACGCGTCGCTGTCGGCCAGCAGACGCATCGGACTCGGCCCGTCGAGCACCTCGGCATCGGCAGCGTGGACGACGACAGCCCGGTGGGCGGGTACGGGTGTGGGTGTGGGTGTGGGCACGGTGGCTCCTGTTCCGGCGATCGCGTGCGGTGGGTTGTTCGCCGTACCAGCACACCTCGGGAACAAGAGCCGTCCAAGAAGCACTTCACCGTCAGGGTGATCACCGATCGTGATGGGTCGGGGAAACGGTGGAGGGGGAATGGCAGATGGAGATCCGGCAGCTCCGGTACTTCGTCGCCGTCGCCGAGAGCGGCGGCTTCGGCAGCGCCGCGCGCGGCCTGCACATCGTCCAGGCAGCCGTCAGCCAGCAGATCCAGCGTCTCGAACGCTCGCTCGGCGTCATGTTGTTCGACCGGTCCGGCCGGCGGGTGCGGCTGACCCCTGCCGGTGAACGCCTGCTCGGCGAGGCACGTGCCGTCCTGGCAGCCGTGGAGCGCACCCGCGCGGTCGCCGCGGAGGTGGCCGCCGAGGCCCGGCAGTCTCTGCGGCTGGGCACCACGCGGGCCTTTGACGCCCGCACCTACGAGCTCCTCGACGACCTGGCCCGGAACGCCCCGGCCCTGCGCGTCCGGCTCCACCGCCTCGCGCCGGACGCGCGCCTGGCCGCCGTACGCTCCGGTGAGCTGGACGCCGCGATCGTGCGCGTGCTCGACGGCGCGCCCGGACTGGACTTCACCCGGCTGTGGACGGACGGCCTGATCGTGGCGGTTCCCCCCGGACATCCCCTCGCCGGGCACGAGCGGCTCCGGCTCGGACAACTGGAGGGCCTGCCCCTCCGCCTGGCACCACCGCGCAACAACCCCGCGTTCCACGAGCTGATCATGTCGGCGTGCCGGGACGCGGGATTCGTACCGCCGCCCGGCCCGCCCGTTCGAGGCGACGTTGCACGAGATCGCCACCGAGGAGCCCTCCTGGACGGTGTTCTACCCGCTCGGCGATCTGCCCCCGGCACCACGTGCCGCCCTGCGCCCCCTCACCGGCCCCACGGCCACCGCCTACCTGGTCACCCGTCGCGGGCAGGGCGGCACCCCGGCGGTCAGGCATCTGGTGGCCGCGGCACGACGCCGGCACACGTGACGTCGGCGACGGTGGCGACGGCGACGGCGGCCCGGGTGCGGCCTTCGGGCGGCCATGCCTGGGCCCGGAGCGGGATTTACATGATGATGTGATCATCAGGGGGGTCCTGGTCGCGGCCCGGGGAGCTCAGGGAGCTCAGGGAGCCCAGGGAGCTCAGGGAGCTCAGGGATCCCATGGCTGGCCCGGACGGCCCGGATGCCCCCGACACGCGTTGCGTCGGCGGTCGCTTCACCCTTGGCCCACCCCGTGGACCGCGGACCCACCGACGCCGACCCCCCGACCCCCCGCCCCCCCCGACCCCCCGACCGCCCGACCATGTGGAGCCCTCTGTGAACGGATCCGCCGTCTTCGTCATGCCCTACTACGGCGACGGGAACGCCTCCGCGGAGTACCTGGCGCAGTCCGTCGCCGGCCTCCACGCCCAGACCGACCCCGGCTGGCGCCTGGTCGTCGTCGACGACGCCAGCCCGCGCCCGCAGGACCGGAACCGGCTGCGGGAACTGCGCGACGCCTGCCCCGACCGCGTACACGTCATCCGGCAGGAGACCAACCGGGGGCAGGGCGCCTGCCGCAACACCGGCGTCCGCTGGGCCGCCGACCAGGGCGCCGAGATCATCCTGTTCCAGGACGCTGACGACCTCGCCCACCCCCGCCGGCTCGAAGTCACCCGCCGCATCCTCACCGACCACCCGGAAGCCGACTTCGTCTACTCCCCGTTCACCGTCGTCGACGAGCACGGCCACGAGGTCCCCGAGGGCCGCCTGACCCCCTCGATCCGCGAGATCCTCCATTCCCACCGGAACGCCCCGGTCGAGGGCGCCGACGCCTGGATACGCATCGGCACCGAGACCGGTTACACCTCGCTGACCTCGACCGTCTCGGTCCGCACCGCCCTGGCCGTGGACCACCCCTTCCCCGAGGTCCGCGGTTCCGAGGACGCCCACACCTGGCTCCGGATGTCGGCCGGCGGCACCGGCTTCACGTACGCGCCGAGCATTCCCGGGCGCTACCGCATCCCCCAGCAGGGCGGCGGTTCCTCGGACCGCGACCGCATCGGCGCCGACTACTACCGGCGGAAGGCCGAGGTCGACACCGACGGTTTCCGGCAGGCGGTCTCCATCGCCCTGCGCCGGGGGAGCATCGGCCACGGCGACGTCCCCCGCCTCACGCAGGCCTTCCGTCGCCGGCTGGCCCTCACCCTGGTCCGCGAAGGCCGCCACGACCTCGCGGCCGAACTCCTCGCCGGCGGGTCCGTCCCGGACACCGGCGGCGCGGCAGCGCCGTCCGCCGAGCCCGTCCGCTGATCCCCGTCCGCTGATCCCCGTCCCGTGGGGTGTGTCCGCGGACGGCCGAAACCCGACGTACGCGGCCGGGACCGGGCCGGCGCGGCGCTATGTTGTGCGGCGTGGACGAGAAGGAACTCCTCGAGCGGGCCGGCGGCCCGGTGACCCGGAGCCGCCTGGTACGGGACCTGGAGGCGCTGGGCGTCCGCCGCGGCGACACCATCATGGTCCACACCCGGATGTCGGCCATCGGCTTCGTCCCGGGCGGCACCCGGACCGTCATCGAGGCCCTCGCCGAGGCCGTCGGGAACACCGGCACGCTGATGGCGTACTGCGGCTGGAACGACGCCCCGCCCTACGACCTCGCCGACTGGCCCGAGGAGTGGCAGCGGGCGGCCCGGGCCGAATGGCCCGCCTACGACCCGCTGCTGAGCGAGGCGGACCACGGCGTCGGCCGGCTGCCCGAGGCGCTGCGGCAGTGGCCGGGCGCCGTGCGCAGCCGCCACCCCGACGCCGGCTGTGTCGCCGTCGGCCCGGCCGCGCACCGGCTGACGGACGATCACCCGTGGGACGACCCGCACGGACCCGGCAGCCCGCTCGCGCGGCTCACCGAGGCCGGCGGGCGGGTCCTCCTCCTCGGCGCGCCCCTCGACACGCTCACCCTGCTGCACCACGCCGAGGCGCTCGCCGAGGCGCCCGGCAAGCGGTACGTCACGTACGAGCAGCCGATCACGGTCGACGGGAAGCGGGTGTGGCGGCGGTTCCGGGACGTCGACACCGAGACCGAGGCCTTCGACTACGGACGGGCGGTCCCTCCGGGCGTATGGCCGTTCACGGTGATCGCCAAGGACATGCTCGCCGCCGGCTTCGGCCGTACCGGGCGGGTGGGCGCCGCCTCCAGCCACCTCTTCGAGGCCCCGGAGGTCGTCCGGTTCGGGGTCGACTGGATCGAGAGCCGCCTGGGCGCGCCGACGGCGATCGCCGACTGAACCGGTGCCGGGCGCGCCCAGGGCACGCCCGGCACCGTGTTCGGTGCGGGTGCGGCGCCGCCGCCTCAGGCGGCGGTCACGCCGCCCACCCCCGGCTTCGTGCGAATGTCCCGGCGCAGCCGGCCGCCCGCCGCCGTCACCGCGGCCGTCAGCAGCTCCTCCTGCCGCGGCCCGGCTCCGTACGGCACCACCTCCAGGCAGGTCACCAGCTCCGCCAGCAGCCCGGCCTCCGCCAGGGCGTCGGCGTACCGGTGGGCCAGGAACTGCTTGCACCGGCGGTGCGCCGCCGGTTCGGCCAGCACCCGGCGGGCGACGTCCGCCGCGTTCTCCTCCGACAGCACCAGCCACGGCGCCCGGCCCGGCAGCAGCACCTCCCCGCCCGGCCGTTCCGCGAAGGCCCGGACGACCGCCTCGCGGACGTCCGCCCGCGGCAGCAGCGCCGCGGCCAGGACGTCCGCCCAGCCCGGCAGGTCCGGCCCGCCCAGAGCCGCCACCCCCGCCTCCGGGAAGCGCGCGGCCACCAGCAGGGCGAGCTGCTGCACCGCGTTGTGCGCGGCGATCCAGTCCGCCGGATCCGCCGTCTCCGCCAGCTGCCGCCACGCCGCGTCCAGCCGGGCCACCGCTCCCTCCGGGCCTGCCGCGGAGGCCGCCGCCACCTCGGACCGGATCCGGCCGTCGGTGCAGAGCATGCCGATCGCGGTGCCCAGCGGCAGCGTCTCCAGGGTCTCGAACAGCTCGGCGTCCTCGTACGCCAGCCGGTAGCCGACCAGGGCGCGGAACACCTCCGCCCACTCCGGCTCAAGGAACGCCCCGCCGAGGCCGGCCACGTCACCGGCCGGCACGTACGAGAAGTCGTACGAGCCGTCGAACAGGGTGCGGAACACGCCGAGCGCCAGCCGCATCCCGGCCGGTGCGAACCGCTGCCCGCCCGCCGGGCGGGCCTCCACCCGCAGCGTCCAGGTGCCGGCCATCCGCACCCGTTCGCAGCGGAACTCCAGCTCCGGGAACCAGCCGCCGCAGCGCTCCAGCAGCACCGTCAGGCCCGTCAGCCGGCCCGCGTCCTCCTCGGTGACGTCCGGCGGCTCCGTCCACTCGCCCTCCACCCGGTCGGGGCGGAACATCAGGCTGGCCTTGTGGATGCCGAGCGGGACGTCCAGCTCGACCGCGTCCCGGGTGAAGCGCAGCAGCTTGTTGCCGCCCGGCCCGAAGCGGTCGGACAGCCGCTGGAGTTCACGCACCACCGAAGGCGCCCGCTCGGCGGGGTAGCGGGCGGTACGGGACAGCAGCCACTGGTGCAGCGCGTTGTGCAGCTGGTGCGGGTTGCCCGGTCCGTGCTCCCCGCCGGCCGGCTCGCCCGCGGCGGCCAGCTCCAACAGCCGGCCCCAGGTGAGCTCCTCGTCCAGCACGAAGTCCCCGGGCACCGGCAGGCCGCGCCACTCGCGGACCCAGGCGCCGAAGCCGGCGACCGACCGCTCCTCCGCCGGCGACAGGCCGTACGCGCCGGCCAGCGACAGCCAGGCGTCGAGGACGTCCAGATAGGCCCGGTAGGCGGCCGGTTCCGGGCGGTCCACCAGGTCCAGCAGCAGCCGTTTGAGGGTGCTGTCGTACGCCTCGATCAGGTCGCCGCGGGTCAGGTCCAGCAGGACCCCG
The DNA here is from genome assembly GCF_043199475.1 of Streptomyces sp. NPDC048603. NCBI lineage: Bacteria > Bacillati > Actinomycetota > Actinomycetes > Kitasatosporales > Streptomycetaceae > Streptomyces > Streptomyces sp. NPDC048603. Next base: position 231,891 of record NZ_JBICVY010000009.1, read on the forward strand.
TCGTCCCCGGATCCGGCCCCGCCGCCCTGCCACGCGGCGGCGGCCGCGTAGGACCGGTACGCCTCGTTCAGGGCCCGCCCGCGCCGTGCCGCGTCGCCCGCGTCGGCCGCCGAGAGGTCGACCCGGCACCGCTCGACGGCCAGGTACAGCGCGGCGAACCCGCCGTCGGCGGCGGCCAGTCCGAGCAGGCGGTGGATCTCGGCGGGCGGGGCCGAGGAGCGGGCGGCGAAGCGGCACAGCTCCTCCGTGCGGGCCGGGTCGCCGGCCGGCAGGGCGGCCACCGTACGGGCGATCACCTCGTCCCGCTCGGCCGCGTCGTACACGTCCAGCGCGTGCATGGCCGCCGCGAGCGACTCCACCGCCCCGAGCAGGGCCAGTGCCGCCTCCGTCCCCGTGCCGCCGTACGTCTCGTCGTACGCCTCGTCGTACGTCTCCTTGGACGTCCGGCCGTGCGTGTCACCGTCCGTGCCGGCGTACGCCGTTCCGGGCGCGCCCGCCAGGGCGAGCACCCGGGGGAGCACCGCCGTCAGCGCCCGGTCCGACAGCTCGGCCGTGTCCTCCAGCCGGGCCAGCGCCACCGGCAGCCGCAGGTCGGCCGCGCCCGCGACGGCCGGGCCGAGCGTCCCGGCCGGTGCCGTCCGGGCACAGCGCGGCAGCAGGGCCTCGACCGCGGCCTCACCGGCGCCACCGGCGGTGTCGGCCGCCCGGGCGGCCAGGAGCCCGCGCACGTATCCGCCGTCCGCGTCCGGCACCAGCTCCGCCACCCGCTCGGGGGGAACCCCGTCCGCCAGCAGGGCCTCGGCCGTACGGGCGGTGAAGGCCGGCGAGGCCACCTCGGCCCCGTCCCGGACGAACACGTCCGCCGCCGGACGGAAGCTGTCCAGCACGATCCGGTCGCGGACCCGCGAGGGCACGTGCGGAAGCCCGTACAGCCGGGTGACCCCCGGCATCAGCGCCGGGCCGGGCGGCACGCCGTCCGCGAGCACCGCGGCGGCGGCCTCCTCGCACTCCGCCCGGGTGAACAGCAGTCGGCAGCCCTGCGGCACGGCCGACATCCGCCGCGTCTCGGCCACCACCTCCGGCGGGCGGCCCGTGCCGAAGTGGCACTCCCGAGTCCACGGGTCGGCCAGGGCGTACGAAGCGGTCTCCGGGACGTCCTCGGGACGCCCCCGCAGCACGGCGACACCGTGCTGACGGAACATCACCGCCGCGTGTTCCGCCGGGCTTCCCCGCTCCACCAGCACGTGGCCGAGCCGTTCCCGCTGCTCGGCGTCCATCAGCAGGTAGCGGCTCCAGGCGTCCTCCAGCCGCACCGACGTCAGGAACGAGGAGGCCCGCACCCGGCGCGGCGGCACGAGGATGTCCACGGGCGCGCTCACACAGGCCGCCCGCCAGGCGTCCCGGCACTCCTCGGTGAGCACGTCCACCGTGGGCTCCGGTTCGTACGCGGCGGCCGGCCGGACCTGGACCAGGGTGGAGCGTACGGTTTCCACCCGGCGCAGCAGGGACCCCCGCCACAGGACGGTGCCGGGGACGCCGGTCAGCCAGGCGAGGCTGTTGTCGCCGTCACCGGTCTTCTGCGCGGAGGCGAAACCGAAACCGAGCGACAGCTGGCCCACCAGCCGCCCGTCCGCCGTGAGTTCGGTCAGACCGGTGACGGACACCGTGCCCGCGTCGGTCTCCAGCACCCACTCAGAGTCCAGCCGGGGCATGCCGAACCGCTCGTGCAGCCGGACCAGCAGCCCGGCCAGCGCGTCCATGTCCGCCGGCGCCGGCAGCGGGGTCTCCACGGCCGCCACGGGCGGTACTGGCCGTACGGGCCGTACCGGCGGCCCGCCCGCGGGGGCCGCCGCGGGCGCGGGTGCGGCCGCGGTCGCATCGACGAGGGGCTGTACGAAGGCCGCGATGGGCGAGGGGCGGTACGACGGGTCGGCCAGCCGCTGCTGGGCGACCGCGTGCTCGCCGTACCCGCTGAACACGACCGCGGCGACCGTGGCGTACAGCTCTTCGGGGCGCCCGCACACCAGGCTCTCGTAGCCCCCCGCGTTGACGTTCTCCTCCTGGTCCTCGTCGCCCGAACTGCGCACGATCCACGGCGCGTCGCCGCAGACCGCGCGCAGTTCCCCGGCGAGGCCGGGGAGCCGGTCCCGCAGGAACGCGGCGTAGCCGGCGACGAGTTCCTCCCGGACGGGGTGGGCCGGGCCGCCGGGCGCGCCTTCCTTGGTCAGGTACTCGTACGCGTCGGCGGGATCGAGCGGAAGCACCGGAAGGGTCACCGCCGTGAATTCGGGATCGCGGTACAGCGTGAGGAGACGGGCGCATTTCGCGCCGAACCTCTCCGTCTCCCACGCCGCTTCTTGCTGTCGTTCCTGTGCTGTTCCCATTTCCGTCGCCTGTTCTTTTCCGTGTGCGGTGCGGATTCTCGGTGGGTAGTGCTCTCGGCGGGAATTTCCGCGGGATCCGGTGCCGCGGATCAGTCGTCGAGCAGCCGGGCCAGCAGCTCCCCGGTCGCCGCCCGGTCCCGGTCGGCCTCCCGCAGGCCGTCCAGCACGTTCCAGGCGACCCGGTAACGGCCCGCCTCGTCGACCGGGGCCGTGCCCGCGTGGCGGGCGAGCCGCCCGCAGACCCGGGTGAACCGCTCCTCGGCGTCCGTCAGCACCTCGTCGTCGAAGGCCGCGGACACCGCCTGGTTGTCGCCCGCGTAGAAGAGCAGCCCCTCCGCGTCCGACGCCCGGTAGAAGTCCTCCTCCAGCTCCTCGGTGGCGGGCACGAACTGGAAGAACGTGCCGTCACCGGCGATCTCGACGGGCAGGGCGGCGTCCGCGAGGGCCTTGCGGGCGTGCCGCAGGAAGCGGTCCCCCGCCTCGCGCGCGGCGCGCTGCGGCTCCCCGGTGGCGACCCGGGCCAGCGCCGCGTCCGCCGCCGCCAGGATCGTGGGCTCGAAGAACGAGGTGAACGACACCTCCTTCAGCGGCCGCAGCAGCCGGCGCGGACCACCGACCGCCGAGACCGCGTGCCCGTTGGCCATGCCCTTGGCCACCGTCCACACGTCCGGCGCCAGCAGCTCCGCCGTCGACAGGCCCGGCCCGTACCGCAGCCCCACCTTGACCTCGTCCGCGATGACGACCACCCCGGCCCCGGTGCACAGCCGCCGCACCTCCGCGTACCACTCGGGCGACAGGTGCATGTGGTCCGGGGACACCACGACCGCCGCGACCCGCTCCGGCCGCGCCAGCAGTTCCGCGAGCAGCCCGAGGTCGTAGAAGAAGTCCACCACCCCGTCGGCGTTGGGCTCCAGCGGTGCCGGGGACGGATACCACATGGGGTCGTAGCCGTGGTAGCCGCAGCTCAGCAGCAGCGGCCGGCCCGTCGCCTCGCGCACCGCCAGTACGGCCGCCCGCACCGCCGCCGTACCCGACCGGAACAGGCCGACCACCTCGCCGCCGCACAGCGCGTGCAGCCGTTCCAGGACGGAGTCCACGCGCGGGCTCCAGCCCGTGGCCGAGCCGTCGGCGCCGGCCGCCGCCCGGGCGACGGCCTCGGCGACGCCGGGATCGCCGTGCCCCAGCAGAACGGAACCGCGGGCGTTGTCGAAATCGATCCAGCGGAATCCGGATTCATCGACGAGCCGTGCACCGGAACCCGAAACGAAAACCCGTGGGCGGTCGTCCGCGTCACGCGGGCAGGTGGGGAATTCGGCCAGCAGTGAAGACTTTTCCGTCATTGTTCACCTCATGGGAAGGAATGGTGTTGAAAGGGAATTGGGGCGGGCGCACAGTGGCGAAGCGGTCCGGTCGCGAAGGCGCCGGAAACCGGCGATCCGCGATGAGATATCCGCGATGAGAAATCCGCGATCCGCGATCCGCGATCCGCGATCCGTGATCCGTGATCCGCGATCCGTGATCTGCCGTCCGCGATCCCACCCCTCGGAAGGAATGCACGTGACGACATCCGACGTGGCGCTCCCGGCCCTGCACCGGGCCTTTGTGGACACGGCGCGGCGGGACGGGAGCGCGGCGGCCCTGCACGCCTGCGCCTGTTTCGCCGAGCAGTTGTTCTCCGACGCCGCGGCCGCGGCCGAGACCGCGGCCGACCCCGCCGGACCGTCGGCCGTCGCCGCCCGGCTGCGCGCGCTGTGCACCGCGCTGGCCCGCGAGACGGCCGCCGCCCCCGAGGCGCCGGCCCGCGACGCGGGCCCGCGCCTGCGCACCGTGGAGCGGGCCCTGCACCTGGCCACCCGGACGGTGGACGCCCTGTGGCGCTCCCCCGACGCGCACCGCGACCCGGTCACCGCCGCCCTGCTGCGGCACGCCACGGACTGGAAGACCCCGGAGTGCCACGGCTACGACCTCGCCGACCCCGAACTCTCCCTCGCCCAGGCGGCCGACTGGCTGACCGGCCCGGAACCGGCCCGGCCCGTGCTCGTGGTCGCCGTCCGCACCGGCGGGTCCTACCTCGCGCCCTTCTGGCAGGCGGCCGCCGAGGACGCCGGCCGCGCCGCCGGTCCCTGGCACAGCCTCCGGCCGGTGCGCGGCACGGACGGCATCACCCTGCCCGCGGCCGAACTCGCCGCGCTCCCGGACGTGCTGCCGACCGGCACGGCCGTCGTCCTCGTGGACGACCAGCCGGACACCGGGGCCACCGCCCTGGCCGTACGCGACCACCTGGCCGCCCGCTACCGGGGTACGCCCGGCTTCGTCCTCGCCGCGCCGGGCCGCCTCTACGACCTCGCGGGCCCCGCGGTGCGCCTGACCGCCGAACGCCCGCCGGTACGCACCGGCGAGCCACGGCTGTGGCAGCTCGCCGGACCCGCCGGCACCGGACCCGCCGACACGGCCCCGCTCGTCGGACGCGCCCGCAAGGCCGGCGTGCCCCTGCCGGCCGGCACTGTCTACCGGGCCGAGCCGTTCCGGGGAACGTTCACCACCGTGTACGGCACTCCGCCCGCCACCGCGCCGAAGGAGGGCGCGGCCCGCCGGATCGACCCGCGCCGCAGGCCCTTCACCCTGACCCCGGCCGAGCCCTCCGTACCCGGCGGGACGGCCGGGCCCGCGTACCACTTCCGGTTCATCGGCACCGGCACCCACGGCCTGCACTGCGCACGCACCCTGCACGCCATGGGCGACCTCCTCCCCGCCGGCACCGTTTTCGCCGACGGATACCTGGTCACGCCGCACGAGCAGGACCTGCGCCCGCTGCGCGTGGCCCTGCCCGAACTCACCGGCACCGAGCGGAGCCGGGTCCTGGGCGAGGTGGCCCGCTCCTGGCACCGGCTGCGCGAACTCGGCGAACTGGGCCGTCCGGGCCCGCAGGCCGAGTACGACCCGCGGGAACGGCTCGCCACGGCCCTGCGCCGGCTGCGCGACCGTACGGGCCGCCCGCTGCCGGTGGACGGGAACTGGCTCGCCCGCCGGGTCCCGGACCGGGCGCCGGTGGGCGGTGTCGACGGAGTGCTGTTCCGCACCCCGCTCCCGTACGGACACGCCCACTGGCACTGGCAGCTCGCCGGAACGGGGCTGCGCCGGTTCGGACTGGACTGGATCTGGGGCGGGGGCGGCTGCCTGGAGAGCGAGATCGCCTCCTTCCTCGTCGAGAACCGGCTCGACGGGCCCGCCCGCGACCTGCTGCGCGAGTCCGTGGCCGGTGCCACCGGCGACGCCCGCGCCTTCGACGCCGCGCTCCACCTGGCCGGTGAGGCCCTCCACTGGAACGTCAAGACCTGGCTCCGCCGCCACCCGGAGCCGACCGGCCCCACCGCCGACCGCATCCTGGCCGAACTGGAGTCGCAGGCGCAGTACGTGGCCGCCCTCGGCTGACCCGGCGTTCCGTCCCCGCCGGCCGGCACGACCGGGAGGCGGGGACGGGTCGGCGGGGCCGGTCTGCCAGGCCCCGGCGCCGGCGGGGCGCCGGACCGGGCGGGCCGGGGCCGGGCGGGCCGGGCGGGCGGGGGCACGGCGGACCGGCCCCGCCGCGCCGCGGTCCGGCGCGCTCACCGGTGTTCCGCCGGGCCGTGCGCGCCGTGCGCGCCGTTCCTGCCGTGCGCGCCGTCCGTACGGGCCGAACCCCGCGTCGCCCGGGTGCCGTTCGTTCCACCGGCGGGCGCAGCGGCCGCGATCCACAGCCGCTCCACGTGCGAGGCCCTGCGGGCCGGAGCGGGCAGCGGTACCGGTGCCTCCTGCTCCGCGCCCGGCTCCGCGCCCGGCTCCGCCGCAGCCGTGCGGCGGGCGTGGTGGAGGGCCTCGCGGACGCACTCGTCGTCGGTCTGGCTGCCGTACACGTACATGCCGCGCACCTTCTGCTCCACCACACCGGATATGTCGATCCCGGCGTACGGCACCAGCCCCCGCGCCTCCCGCAGGGTCCGCACCACCGCGGACGCCTCGTGCTGCCCGGCGTACGGCAGGTCCTCGTAGAACAGGGTGAGCGCGCTCCCGCGCGCCGCGCCGCGTACGGCCCCGTGCACCAGCAGGTGGTCGATGTGGTCCCCGACCGCCGCCGGGGCGAGCACGGTGTCGGCACCCGACCGGTGCACCGCCTCCGCCACCGCCTCGGCGACCGCCTCGCGCACGCCGTCCGCCTCCACCGGGGACGACACCTCCGCCACGTCGTCGTAGCCGCGCAGGCTCGCGTCCGCGAAACCCAGCGGCCGGTACTCGGCGAGACCCCGCAACCGGCAGTAGCTCAGCTCCTCCTGGCGCCGCCGGGCGCTGACGACCCGGGTCCCGGCCCGCCGCAGCCGCCGGGGCAGCGCCCACGCCGACTGCGTGAAGACCGTCAGCAGCGTGGCGTGCACCGGCCGTCCCACGGCCGCCAGCAGCCCGCCGCAGGAGTACGCCACGTCGTCCGGGTGCGGCGAGACCAGCAGGGTCCGCCCCTCCCGCAACCGTTCGGCCAGGACCGTTTCACCGCTCACCGCGGACCGCCCCCTCCCCGATGACCTCCGCGTACCGGGCGGCGACGTCCCGCCACCCGGTGCCCGGCCGCGGCAGCGGCGCCGGGATCCGGCGGCTCCCGCCGGCGGCCGCACAGGCCACCACCCGGTCCACCAGGGCGTCCACCGTCGGGGCCCGCAGCGAGGCGAAGCCCGGCAGGTTGCCGCCCTCGCCGAGGGTGGCGACCGGCACGCCCAGCTGGACCGCCTCGGCCGCCGCGAAGTTGAACGTCTCGTGGAACACCGACGGCAGCAGGAACAGCGCCGCGCCGCCGAAGACCCGCTCCCAGTCGGTACGGATGTCGTACGAATCGAGGACCTCGATCCGCCCGTCGGAGCCGGGGAGCGCCCGTACCAGCTCCCGGGCCTCGCGGCCCCGGCGCGACCAGGTGGCGAAGATGACCCGCAGCCGCAGTCCGGCCCCCAGCAGACGGCGCAGGGCCCGCTCCGCGTCCACCGTGTCGATCTTGCCGAGCTGGAGGACGACCGGGCCGGACGGGTCGTGGAGGTCCTTGTCCGGTACGTGATCGGCGGCCCAGCCGATCACCGACCGGTCCGGGAAGCACCGCGTCCACGGCAGGTCCCGCAGGAACACCTCGCGCATCGGCCCGTCGGGGTGCGCACCCCGCGCCGGACATCCGGCCGGTACGGGCGACCCGGGCAGGGCCGGTCCGGCCGCGTGGACCGGGCAGGCAGGCGGGGTGGACAGGTCGGCCGACAGGAGGCTGACGTCGTGCCAGATCCGCACCGTGCGGCGGTGCAGTCCGGGCAGCCGCCGCCATGCCCCGCCCCCGAAGAGGGCGCTCTCGACCAGCGGGAACACCGCGTCGACCCGGTCCTGCTCCACGCGGGCGGCCAGGGCGTCCAGGTCGCTGCCCTCCGACTCGCGGTAGAAGCCGGCGTCCACGCCCTCCTCGCGCAGCGACCGCACCAGGTGCCACAGGGCCGTCTCCACGCCGCCCCACGACGGGGACGCGAAACCCTCGTCGTAGATCTCGAACAGGGCCCGCGGGCGGCCGGATCCCTCAGCCATGTCCGGCCCCCGCCGATTCCCCGGCTCCTGCGACGGCCCCGGCGTTGGCCCCGGCCACGGCCCCGGCCGTGGCTGCCGACACCAGCTCCACCAGCTCGTCCAGCACGAACCGGCGCTCCGGCCGCGACCGCAGCCACAGCGTGCAGTCGAAGTAGCCCTCCAGCCGGTTGATGACGTGCCCGAACTCCCGGTCGTCCACGTCCAGGAACCCGCGCGCCACGATCGCGCCGGGATCGTCGCCGCTCTCGTCGGCGAGGCACTTCAGGACGAGCATCCGGGTCAGGCCGTCCTGGCCAGGTGCGTCTTGCTGTTCGCCACCACCAGGGAAGCGCATCCGTCCTCCGTTCGGTCCACGATGAACACACCGGTATTGCTGATCTTGAAACGGGTGCGGTGCAGCAGGACGTCGTCCAGCCCCAGCAGTTCGAAGAGCAGGGCCTGGATCGTCTCGGAGTGCGACACGAGCACCCACCGCGTGCCGGTGCCGGCACCTTCCGCCGGCGGGCAGCGGGCGTCCAGGAACTCCCGCACCCGCCGCCGCTGGTGGGCCCAGCTCTCCACGCCGAACACCTCCGCGTCGGGCCGGCGCAGCCGGTCCTCCAGTACGGCGTCCCACTCGCGCACCGTCACCGGCTGCGGGAACACCTCCGGCGCCCGCAGCTCCGCCAGCCGCCCGTCCGCGACCGCCGGCACGCCGAGGGCGGCGGCCAGCGCCTCAGCCGTGCGCGCGGCCCGCGTCTGCGGGCTGCAGTAGAGCCGCACGGAGGGGCCGGGAGCGGGACCCGGCGGGCGGACCGCCGGGTCCCGCGGCAGATGGGCGGCGAGCGCCCGGGCCTGCCGCTCGCCCAAGGGCGTCAGCCCCGCCCCCGGGTCGAAACCCGGCAGCAGGTCGTCGTCCCCCAGCACGTTCAGGCTCGCTTCCGCGTGCCGTACGAGCACGAACCGCTGAAGCCCGCCGTCCCCGCTGGTCATACGATCGGCAGGGGGATCCGGCCGGGCTGGGGTGCCAGCATCCGGTCCCGGGAGTTGTTGAACTCCTGGTTGGCGATGCAGGTCCCGCACGGCCAGTTGTCGAACTCCCGGATCGGGCCGAAGCCGTGCACCAGGTGCTTGGGCACCGAGTAGCAGTCGCACTTGACCATCCGGATCTCGTCCCCGGAGACCTGGTAGTTGTAGCCGTTGGTGATCTGGTCGCAGACGGCGTCCCGCTTGCCGGTGTCGAAGATGTGGTTCCACCGGCGGAAGTACTCCGGCGGCGCCAGGAAGTCGGCCGGGTGCAGGTCGGCGTAGCGCAGGTTCACCGTGAGCGGCTGCCCCTTGAACGCGAGCAGCGGCATGAAGTGCAGCCGGCCCCGGTAGCCGCGTGCCGTCAGCAGGTCGATCCAGTCGTTGACCTGCTCCACAGGCTGGCCCCAGTACACGGCCTGGAGCTCCGCCTCCACCTCCACGGCGGCGTCGATGATCCGGTCGATCTGCGCCTGCTTGAGGCCGCGCTTGGCGTTCATCTCCTCGGTGTGTCCGTCGACGGAGAACACCCACAGCAGGTCCGGCCGGCCCTCCAGGGCGGTCGGCACCTTGGTGCCGTTGCTCAGCACCTCGATCCGGTACCCCTCGGAGGCACGTTTCTGCAGGTGGTCGACGATCTTCCGGTAGAGCGTGATCTCGCCGTCGGACTCGACGCGGAACAGCACCCCGTCCGGCTCGTAGTCGGCGAAGATCCGGTCCAGGGAGCGGATGGTGGCCGCCTGGTCCACCTTCGCCTTCTTGACCTCGCAGTAAGTGCACCGGATGTTGCAGGCGCCGTCGACGACGATGTTGCGGTAGGCGCGGATCCGCTTGACGGGCGGCGGCCACACGATGTCGGATGCCATGGTCGTGACTCCTCGGTTGGGTATCGGGTGGAGCGTGATGGGAGAACGGGGGAAGCGGGACTCAGACGTGGACGGCGTGCCGGGCCACCAGGTCGCCCACCACCGCCTTCGCGCTGCGCAGCGCGTGCGCCTGGATGGTCAGCGTGGGGTTCAGCCCGCCCGGGTACGGCATGAAGCTGCCGTCGACCACGTACACGTTGGGTGCCGAGTGGACCCGGCCCCAGCCGTCCACCACCGAGGTCGCCGGGTCCGTCCCGGCCCGGCAGGTGCCGTGCAGGTGGCAGCTGCCGTACGCGAAGTCGCTCTCCTCGTGCCGGACGGCCCGCGCCCCCGCCTGCCGCAGCAGGTCCTCGCACCGGTCGGTCATGTACGTCAGGCGCCGCAGGTCGCGCGGGTCGGGCGTGTAGTCGATGACGACCGAGGGGATGCCGTCCTCGTCGAGGTGACCGGACAGCCGCACGCGGTTGTCCAGGTTGGGGTGGTCGGCCAGGATCGTCTCGATCCGCAGCTCCAGCGCGTCGTGCCGGATGAGCCGCGGGTCGTCGTTCTTGGACTCGTAGATCATGCCGCCCACGCCGGTCGGGCAGTCGGCGTCCAGGTAGTGGTCGAGGAAGGCGATGGTGGAGAACGGGCCGCCGTGCGTCCGCCAGTCGGCCAGCGTGATGCCCTCCGGCGCGTCGACGACCCCGCTGACGTACTCGCTCAGCTTCATCGTCAGGCCCCGCCCCACCAGGCCCGAGTGGTTGCCCACGCCCTCCGGCGCGTACCCGCCGCGGGAGCGCAGCAGCAGGGCCGCGCTCTGGATCGCGTTGCACGCGACGACGAACGACCGGGCCCGGATCCGGTGGGTGGTGCGGGACAGCCGGTCCAGACAGGTCACGGCCGTGACCGCGGTCCGTTCGTCCTGCTCCAGCCGCAGCGCGCGCAGCCCCGTCCGCAGGGTGAAACCGGGATGCCCGGCCAGCGGTGCGAGGAACACCGAGACGGCGTCGGCCTTGGCACCCGTCGGGCACTGGTGACTCACGCACAGCGAGTCCCGGCCGCAGGCGGAACGCCCGTCGTGCGGCTGCCGGTTGATGGCCAGCGGGGTGGGGAACGGGTCGTAGCCCAGCGCGGTGCCGGCCTCGTACAGCAGTTCGGCGGCGGCGGTGGGCGGGTGCGCGGGGCCCCGGCTGCCCTCGCCCTCCTCACCCCCGCAGATGCCGAGCCGCCGCTCCAGCACCTCGTAGTACGGGGCGAGTTCGGCCGGACCGTACGGCCACCGCACGTCGAGCTCGCCGGCGTCGATCAGCTCGCTCGGGTCGAAGTCGAAGGGCCGGTACCGCCACGAGGCACCGCCGTAGAACACGGTGCCGCCGCCGAGGTTGGAGGTGGTCCACGGCCAGCCCTCGTCGGTCCAGCCGCCCTTGCCGTCCGGGACCAGGGCGGTCCGGCACATGTCGTCCAGCTCGGGGTTGCCGAGCCCCGGGGAGAGCCGGAACCCCTCCTCCAGCATCAGCACGTCCAGGCCCTGCCGGACGAGCCGGTCGGCGGCCACCGAACCGCTGGCGCCGCTGCCGATCACCACGACGTCCCAGACCCGGCCGTCGTCCCGGGCGTCCCACCCGTCACGGTGGGCGGGCCCCAGCGGATCGGGGTGCCACGCGTGCGGGGTGTCCGTGGGCAGGGTGCCCCGAAGACGCTTCATCGTCTGCCTTCCGTAGGAGAGAGAGGAGGTGAGGGATGCGATGCGACGCGGTGTGACGCGGTGCGGTGCGGTGTGATGCGGTGCGGTGCGGGCCGGGTGCGCGGGGTTGCCCGCCTCATGCGGAGGTGGCGGCCAGCCACCCCCGCTGCATCCCGGCGAACCGGCCGCCGGAACCGGCCAGTTCGGCCGGCGAGCCGTCCTCCACCACCGCCCCGTCCTCGATGACCAGGACCCGGTCGGCGATGGTGACCGTGGACAGCCGGTGCGCGATGATCACCGCGGTACGTCCGGCCAGCACCCGCGCCAGCGCCTCCTGCACGGCCCGCTCGGACGGGGCGTCCATGCTGGACGTGGCCTCGTCCAGGATCAGCACCCGCGGGGAGGTCAGCATGACCCGAGCCATGGCGATCAGCTGCCGCTGCCCGGCCGACAGCCCGGAGCCGCGCTTGCGCACGTCGGTGTCGTACCCCTCGGGCAGCGCGCTGACGAACCCGTGCGCGCCCACCGCCTCCGCCGCCGCCCGGATCTCGTCCGGGGAGGCGTCCGGCCGGCCGAGCGCGATGTTCTGCGCCACCGAACCGGAGAACAGGAAGGCCTCCTGGGTGATCATCGAGACCGCGCCGCGCAGCTCCCCGTCGGCCAGGTCCCGCAGGTCGACCCCGTCCAGGGTGATCCGCCCGGCCGTCGGGTCGTACAGGCGGGCGAGCAGCTTGGCGATGGTGGACTTCCCGGCGCCGGTGGTGCCCACCAGCGCCACCGTCCGGCCGGCCTCCAGCGTCAGGTCCATGGCCGACAGCACCGGCCTGCCCTGCCCGCCGTACCGGAAGTGCACGTCCTCGAACCGTACGGCGCCCAGGGCGAGGCCCTCCCCGGGCTCTCGCGCGGCCGGCAGCGGCACCGGCTTCCCCGGCTCGGCCACCGCCGGGTGGCGCACGAACAGCGCGCCGATCTTCTCCAGGCCGGCGGAGGCCGACGCGAAGGCGTTCGCGAAGCTCGCCAGCTCGTCGATCGGGTCGTACAGCCGGTGCACGTACAGCAGGAAGGCGGTGAGCGCCCCGGCCTGCAGGTGCCCCTGGTCGATGCGGAACACCCCCAGGGTCAGCAGGCCGACCAGGGACAGGTTCCCGATGAGCTTCACGCCGCCGCTGAACGCGGCGCTCACCCAGCCGGACTCCGCACGCGCCACCGCGTACCGGGCGTCGAGGCCGGACAGCCGCCGGGCGTTGGCGTCCTCGCGGCGGAACGCCTGCACCGCCCGGATCCCGTTGTACGCCTCCACGGTGTGCCCGACGACGCCCTCGACGGCGGTCCGGGTGTGCCGGTAGGCGACCCGCGACCGGCGCCGGAACCACCGCGTCAGCAGGAACAGCGGCAGGAAGAGCACGATGACCACGGCGGCCATCGGCCCGTCCAGCCACAGCATCACCGCCAGCACGCCGACCATGGAGAACAGGGCCGAGAACAGGCCGTCCAGGCCCATCTCCAGCATCTCCTCCACCGACTCCACGTCGCTGGACAGCCGGGCGATGACCCGCCCGGAGGGGTAGGACTCGTGGAACGCCAGCGGCTGGCCGGTCACATGGGCGAAGGCCCGGTGCCGCAGCTCGAACAGCAGGTCCTGCGCGATGCTCCCGGAGTAGCGCAGGAAGCAGTACTTCACCGTCGCCGTGGTCAGCCCGGCCGCCAGGGCCGCGGCGGTGAAGCCGGCCAGCGGCGACCACCGGCCGTCCGCCGCAGCCGGGAGGCCGCGGTCGATGGCCGCGGCGATCAGCAGCGGCGCGACCAGCCCGCAGGCGTTCTCCACCAGGGCGAGCGCCGTGGCTGCGGCCAGCCGCCGGCGCTTGGGCCGCAGCAGCATGCGCAGCAGGGCGTTGCGGGCCCCTGAGCCCGTCCGCTCGGCGTCGCTCATCGTGCCTCCCCCTTGCCGGCCGTGCCGTTCGCCCCGTCGCCTGCCGTGCCACCGTCGGCCGGCGGTGTGCGGACCAGCAGCCGGTACTCCGGCTCGCGGGCCATCAACTCTTCGTGCGTGCCCGTCGCCGCCACGCGCCCGCCGGACAGGAACACCACCTGGTCGGCCTGCCGGAGGGTGGCCGGGCGGTGCGCGGCCATCACCGTGGTGTTCCGGACCGGAGCCTCGGCCATCGCCTCCTGCACCTCCCGCTCGGTCCGTAGGTCCAGCGCGGACAGCGCGTCGTCCAGCACGAGCACCGCGGGCCCCGGCAGGACCGCCCGGGCCAGCGCCAGGCGCTGCCGCTGACCGCCGGACAGGCCGAGGCCCTCCTCGCCGATCACCGTGGACAGCCCTTCGGGCAGCGCCGACACGAAGCCGTCGGCGCGCACCGTGCGCAGCGCCCGCCAGACCCGCTCGTCGCGCTCGGCGTCGCGGTCCTCGTGCCCGGCGGGTGCCTCGCGGCCGTCCCGCCCGTCCCGCCCGTCCCGGGCCACGCCCAGCAGGACGTTGTCCCGCACCGTCCCCGAGAACAGCGCCGGGTCGTCGAACGCGCAGCACACCGCCGACCGCAGCTCCGCCAGGGCCAGTTCCCGCAGGTCCGTGCCGTCCAGCGTGACCCGCCCGGAGGTCGGGTCGTCCAGCCGGGACAGCAGCGACAGCAGGGTGCTCTTGCCGGAGCCGGTGGCCCCGACCACGGCCACCGTCGTACCCGCCCGGATCGTCAGGTCGACACCGCGCAGCGACGCCGCCCCGCCCGGATGCGCGTAGTGCACGTCCTCCAGCCGGATCTCACCGCGGACCGGCCGCGCCAGCGGCCGCGGGTGTTCCGGGTCCGTCACCGTCACCGGCTCGTCCCGCAGCTGCCAGTACCGGTCCGCCGCGGCGGCGGCCGTGGAGGCGTCGGCGGTCAGCCAGCCCAGCGTGTCCGCCGGCCAGCGCAGGTACGTCGCCACCGTCACCGCGGCCATCAGCGTGCCCAGGGTCAGCGAACCCGTGGCGACGCCGTGCCCGCCGTACCCGACCATCGCCACGATCGCCAGATCCGGCAGCGCCGTGATGAGCCACCACAGGGCCGCCGTGTACGACAGCTTGCGCAGCTCCAGACCGCGCAGCCGGCCCGCCTGCTCGGTGAACCGGCGCACCGTCTCCGGCCCGCGCCCGAACACCTTCAGCACCCGCACGCCGAGCACCGACTCCTCCACCGTGGTGGACAGGTCGCCGCTCACCTCCTGCGCGGACCGGGCGACCACCCGGAACCGCTGCTCGAACACCGTGGTCGCCAGCACCATCGGCGCGTACGCCAGCAGCACGATCAGCGCGAGCGGCGGCGCCAGCCAGGCCAGCACCACCAGACCGACCACCAGCGCGGCCACGTTCACCATCAGGTACACGGCGGAGAACGCTGTGAACCGTCCGATCTCGGTCACGTCCGACACCGTCCGGGACAGCAACTGCCCCGACTGCCAGCGCCCGTGGAAGGACAGCGGCAGCCGCTGGACGTGCGCCGAGACGTCCGCCCGCATCGCGGTCTCCAGCTCCGTCGCCGGCCGTACGACCAGCAGCCGGCGCGCACCCAGCAGCACCGCCTCCGCCGCCCCGAGCAGCGCGAACCCGCCGACGTACCACGGCAGCGCGTCGAAGTCCCCACGGGTCACGGGCCCGTCCACCACCCGCTGCAGCACCAGCGGCATCAGCAGACCGGCGAGCATCGACCCGAACGCGGCCCCGCAGGCCGCGGCCATCAGCCACCGGTTGGGCCGCAGGTAGGCGGCGCACCGCCGCAGCGAGGTCAGCCCCGCCACCCGGCACCCCCGTGGGCCTTGCCGGCACTGCCCGCGCGGTCGGTACTGCCCGCCCGGTCGGCATTGCCCGCCCGATCGGCTCGGTCGGCTCCGTCGGCTCGGTCGGCTGCGCCGCCCAGCGCCCGCCGGTAGTGCTCCAGCGCCCGGTCGGCGGTGTCGTCCCCGTACGAGGCCAGCAGCACGGGCAGCGCCCCGGCGACCGCCTCCCGGTGCACGGCCGCCCCGGTCACCGCCTCGCCGGCCGCGCGGGTCAGCGCCTCCACGTCCCCGCGCTCCACCAGCAGCGCGGGCGTGACCGAGCCGACCGTGTCCCGCAGACCGCCGACCGCGTACCCGGCCACCGGCGTCCCGCACACCATCGCCTCCAGGGCGCTGCCGCCCAGCTCCTCGTGCGCCGACGGCATCACCAGCACGTCCAGCGCGGTCATCACCGGCGGCACCGCGTCGTGCGGCAGGAAGCCGGTGAACACGAACCGGTCCGCCAGCCCCGCCGCCTCGACGGCCTCCCGCATCCGCCCGCACTGCGGCCCGTCGCCGACCACCAGGAACACCGCTCCGGGGGCACCCGACACCTCGTCCCACCGCCCGGCCATCGCCACGAAGTCCCGCCAGCCCTTCTCGTGGGCGACCCGGCCCACCCAGCCGACCAGCGGCACGCCGTCCGGCACGCCCAGCTCCCGTACGGACTCCTCGGCCGCCAGGGCCGGTACCCGGCGCACCGCACCGACCGAGTCCGGCAGCACGTCGATGCGCGCACGGTCCATCGGCAGCTCCCGCGCCACGGTGTCGGCGGTCCGCGAGGTCAGCGTGGACACCCTGCGGGCGTGCCGCAGCGCGTACCGCTCGGCTGCGTGCACCAGTCCGTGCTGCAGGCGGTCGAAGCGGGACATCGGCTCGTACACCGCCAGCCGCGAGCAGTGCAGCGTCAGGCAGTACGGGGCACCGGTGATCCTGGACATCAGCGGCCCGGCGAGCAGCGCCCACAACTGGCCGTCGGCGTGCACGTGGATCAGGTCCGGCCGCCATCTGCGGCGCAGCGGGAAGCCGGCGGTGAGGACGGCCGCCAGCCACGCCTGGTTCAGCCCCACCAGGCCGGTCAGTTCGGAGCGGAGCCGGGGGAGCGGGGCGCGCGTGACCCGTATGACGAGTCCGGGGCGGTCCGTCCGGGTGCGGGGCAGGCCGGGGAAGCCCACGGTCATGACCTGCTGCTCCACACCGCGGTCGGCCAGCTCCCGCGACAGGCGGAGGATCTGCACCTGCATGCCCCCGACGGCGTCGAACTCGGCGGGCCATTCGGTGACGCAGTCGTGGTGGAAGAAGGGGGTGAGCCTCAGCACGCGCACGGGATCTCCACGGAAGGGAACGGCGATTGGCAAAGGACGAACTCGGTATGGGCGGCGGCCCGACCGAGGTGTGGGCAGACGTTCCGCAGGGCGATGGGGGTCCCCCCTGCTCGAGCGGAGTCGAGAGCTTGGGGGAGGGTGGGCACACCGGAACACCGCCCGGCAGCCTCGCTCCCGCCCCACCGAAGCCCCGCTCGGCCCGGGCAAAGCCCCGCCCAGGGTCCGGACCCCGCCCGGAGAGGAAGCCCGGGCCCCGCACGGGGAAGGGGCTGCGCGGAGCCCGGGCGGATGGCGGCGGCCCGCCGCCGACGCGGACCACTGCCGGTGCGGCGCACCCGCCCTCAGGGGAAGGGGTGGGCACCACCGTCACGGCAGGGGACCGCCGCCGGCGCGAGCCGCTACCGCAGCGGACCGGCCGCCGCGTAGGCGGCACCGTCCCCGGCGGGTCCGTGGTCCGCGCCCGGGCCGCGGGCGGCAGCGCCGTCGACGACCTCGTCGAGCAGCGCCAGCGGCACCGGCACCAGCGGCATCGCACCGGTGTGCAGCACCTCGCCGGGCGCCGACAGCAGCACCATCGGGGTGTGCCCGGCCCGGTGTTCCAGGTAGCCGCGCTTGTTGTCGTACGTCAGCCAGTTCTTCACCCGGGCGGGATCGACGGACGCGGGGATCGCGGGCTCCACCCCGGCCGCCGTGACCAGCTCGCGGTGCAGCGCCACCAGGGCGCCGTCGGTGTGCCCCATCAGCCGGGACACCTCGGCGGCGATGGTCATGCCGACCGCCACCCCGGAACCGTGCGCGACCTGCCCGTGCGAGGCGTGCTCGATGGCGTGCCCCACGGTGTGCCCGTACTCCAGCACCAGGCCGGCCCGCCGCTCGTGCTTGTCGTCCCGGGTGACGTCCGCCTTGGCGGCGAGGCTCTCCGCGATGATCCAGCGCAGGGTCTCGTCGTCGTAGCGGGCGTCGGGGCGCAGCGCGGCACCGAGCCGGCCGAGCATGGACGGGCGGATCGCGAGGGCGTTCTTGACGACCTCGCCCATGCCCGAGCGGATCTCCCGCTCCGGCAGGGTGCGCAGCATCGCGGTGTCCGCGAGCACCTCGATCGGCTGGTGGAAGGTGCCGACGAGGTTCTTCCCGAACGTGGCGTTGACCGCCTGCTTCAGCGACAGGACCGAGTCCAGCATGGCCACCACGGTGGTGGGCACGTGGACCAGCCGGATGCCGCGGAACAGGAGCGCGGCCAGCAGGCCGGCGATGTTCCCGGTGACGCCGCCGCCGAGGGCGACGACCACGGAGCGGCGGTCGGCCCCGTGCTCCAGGGCCTGCTCGGCGAGCGCGCCCACGGTGGCGAGCCCCTTGTTCACCTCGCCCACCTCGTGGACGAGCAGCCGGGCCGGGCCGGCCTCCTGGTCGATGCGGGCGGTCAGGCCGATGCCGTAGAGCTCCGCCACCGTGGTGTCCGCCACCACCAGGTAGCGGCTGGCCTTGTACGCGGCGAGGCGGCCGACGACGTCCTCGGAGCAGTCGGTGCCGAGCCGGTAGGGGAATGACGCGTCTTCCATCGCAATGGGTGTGACCTGCATGGGATATCCCGATCCTCCGGGGGTTCGCGGGCCTGGACGCGGCGGTGCGCCGCCGCCGGTGCGCCGGCGGGGTGCCGTCGCCGTCAAAGCGCCAGTTCGGCGCCGTGCCGCAGGACCTTGCCGAAGGCCGCGGCGATGTCTTCCATGTCCTCGGCGTCGCCGAGCAGGGCGGTGTGGTGCAGGGTCACGGTCCGGCCGGCGGCGTCCTCGCACACCGGCAGCGCGAACCGCTTGGGGTCGATCCGCTCCTCGTGGTCCAGGCCCAGCGTGTAGCGCCTGCGGGTGTGCGGCGCGTAGAGCCGGTTGGCGGGGATCGGGGCGTAGCAGGGTGCGGCGGTGAAGCCGAGCTCCGCGGAGAGCGCGTCGGTCACGGCGGTGACCGGGGTGTTCTCGAACTCCCCGTCGGGCAGCCGCACCGCGTACGTGTAGTAGGTGCGCGCGGTGGTGCCCGCGGCGGTGGTCTGCGGGCGCAGGCCGAGCCCGGCCAGGTGCTCGTCGAGCAGTGCGGCGTTCGCGCGGCGGCGCTCGTTCTGCGCGTCGAGGGCGGTCAGCTGCTCGGTGAGGATGGCGGCCTGGAACTCCGACAGGCAGCGGTTGTTGCCCATCAGCTCGCCCGTCTCGACGAGTTCCATCGCGCCGGGGGCGGGCGGGGCCTCGGTCAGGCAGCGGCCGTCGGCCCGCAGGTGCTCCACCCGGCGCGCGAAGTCCGCGTCCCGGGTGATCACCGCGCCGCCCTCGCCGCTGGTGAGCACCTTGCTGTGCTGCATGCTGAAGGTGCCGGCGGTGGCCAGGGCCCCGGCGCGGACGCCCCGGTAGGACGCGCCGTGCGCCTGCGCGCAGTCCTCGATCAGCGGCAGCCCGTGCCGGTCGGCGATCCCGGTCAGCGCGTCCATGTCGGCCATCGCCGAGTAGAGGTGGACCACGACGATCGCCCGGGTGCGCTCGGTGATCTGCGCCTCCACGGCCCCGGGGTCCAGGCACAGGGTGTCGGGGTCCACGTCGCAGAAGACCGGGACGGCGTTGACGCCGAGGATGGTGGAGCCGGAGGCGACCCAGGACAGGCCCGGGACGATCACCTCGTCGCCGGCGCCGACCCCGCACGCCTCCAGGGCCAGCATCAGGCTGGCGGTGCCGCTGGCGGCGGGCACGCAGTGCGGCACCCCGTTGTACGCGGCGAAGGCGCGGGCGAAGCGCCGTTCGTAGGAGTCCGTACCGCGGTACGGGCCGCTGATCGACCACCGGCCCGAGGCGAGGACGTCCGCCACCGCGCCGGGAACGCCGGGAGTGGGCTGGGGCCAGACGGGCCAGGGACGCGTGCGTACCGCGTCGCCGCCCTTGACGGCTAACCGGGAAACCATGAGGACCTTCCTTGTCGGGTGCGTTCAGGCGCGGAGGTTGAAGCAGGAGCGGGTGTTGCCGTCGGCGCGGCGCAGCGCCAGGTCCAGCGCCCTGTCGTGGTCGTCGAGCGCGAACTCGTGGCTGAGCAGGGAGTCCACGTCGACCGTGCCGGCCGCCAGCACCTCGATGGCCTCGTCGAACCGGGTGCCGGGGCCCATCGAGGCCTGCACGCTCAGGACCTTCAGCACGATGTGGTGGGGGGCCATCGGCCCGGTCTCCTCCAGGCGGTAGCCGACCAGGCCGACGCGTCCGCCCGGGCGGACGGCCTCCATGGCCTCCTGTACCGCGGAGGGGTAGCCGGAGGCTTCCAGGACCACGTCGGGCAGGGCCTCCGGGTTCTCGCGCACCAGCTCGACGAGGGCGCCCGGCTCCCCGGACACCGCCATCGGCACGCCCATCGCCCGTGCGGCGTCCCGGCGTTCGGGGACCGGCTCGGCGACCGCGGTGACGATGCCGCCGCGCAGTCGGGCGGCCTGGACGAGGAGGAGGCCGATGCCGCCGGCCCCGGTGACCGCCACCTTCTCGCCCGGCGCGACGCCGAAGCGGTCGACCGCGTTGAGCGCGACCGCGAGGGCCTCCGCCTGGCAGGCGGCGCGCAGCGGCAGTGTGTCCGGCAGCCGCCTGAGGTTGGCGACCGGGATGGTCATGTACTCGGCGCAGGCGCCGTCACGGGTGAAGCCGAGTTCCTGGAGGTCCTCGCAGAGCGTGGGGGTGCCGGCCGCGCAGTGCGCGCAGACCCCGCAGGAGCAGGTGAGGTCGCCGACCACGTTGGCGCCGACCAGGCCGGACCCGTCCGGGCCGTTGACCTCGACGACGGTTCCGCTCCACTCGTGGCCGGGGACGACGGGATACGTGGAGCCGTGCCAGACCCCTTTGTAGAACGACAGGTCGCTGCCGCAGACCGAGTTGTAGGCGATGCGGACGAGGGCCTCGCCGGGTGCCGGGGCGGGTACGTCCCGGTGGGTGAGCACCGCCCGCCCGGGGGCTTCGAACACCAGGGCCTTCATCGAGCCGAACCTCCGGATCAGGAGCGCCCGGAGGACCCCCGGGCAGGTGTTGTTCGCTTAAGCGGATGAAGCTGGGTGTGATCGTAAGCTGAGTTGACATCAAGTTGTCAATGCCAGCTGATGGTTGTTTAATAACTGATCGAGTGTTGTCCGCTAGAGCGGGCGTTATGTCCAGGGTGCGGGACTGCGGGAGCGCGGCGGTGCGCCGGGCGCGCCCGGCGGTGCGGCGAGGCGAGGGGAGCGTGTATGACCGGCAGCGGGCCAGGCCCCGAGCCGTCGGAGCGGGCACTGCTGCGGAGGTTCGACCAGCGGCTCAACGAGCTGATCGCCGCCCTCTACCCGGACGAGCGCAAGCGCCCGGGATACGCCCGGCTGGCGAAGGAGATCCGCGAGACCACCGGCGGGACCATCTCCGGCACCTACCTGTGGGAGCTCGCCAAGGGCAAGAAGCGCAACGTCACGCTGGAACAGCTGGACGTCCTGGCCGAGTTCTTCGGGGTGCCGCCCGAGTACTTCCTCAACGAGGAGACGGCCGAGCGGGTCAACGCCCAGCTGAAGCTGGCCGCGGCGCTGCGCGACGCCCGGGTGCGCAACCTCGCCCTGCGGGCCGAGGGGCTGTCCGCGGAGAGCCTCGACGCACTGCTGATCATGGTCGACGCGGCCCGCAAGGTGCAGAACCTCGGGTCCGTCGACGGCGAGGAGCGGGCGGCCGGCGCATCGGACGGCGCGCTGGACGGGAGCTGAACGCGCGACGTCCGCGCAGTACGGCAACGCACGACACAGCACGACACAGCACGACCCGGCCGGGGGGCTTCACATGGGGCCGGGAAGCACAGTGGGGGCAGCATCAACGGGGGTCACTGACCAATGGCCGCAGGCGTCGTGGGGCGACGCGCCGTGCATGGGGAGGCTGTCATTCTTTCTCGTACAGAGGGGCGGGGCCGCGGCGTGAAGCCGTGCGCCGAGCCCGCCACACCTCATTCCAGTAGCGGACCCGGGAGCGCCGGGAATTCCGGGAATTCCGGGAGCTTCGGGAGCGCCGGGCATCGAAGAAACGTATTTCCTTTCCTTTTCGATTTCTTCGCAGCGGAGTGGTGACGCACCACAGCCCACACCACGGGCCACACCGCAGGACCTAGAACACGGTCGCTGCCGGCCACCCGCCCCCACCTGACCTTCACCGCGACCCCACCGGGGGACGCCCGCTCCGCGGCACCGGCACGCCACGCCGGCCCGACCGCCCGCTCCGCCCCGGCGACCACCGGAACGGAACGGGCTCCGCGCGCGCCGGGCACATCCCACCCCGGTGGACCGGCCATGCCGTCACACCGCCGAGCGCCCCTGCCTCACGCCGGGCCGCCGGGGTGCGGACGGCCGTACGCCGGTCCGGTCGCGCGGCGCGGCGAGCAAGGGAACGGGCCGGGCCACGGGAGCGGATCCGTGCACCGACGCCCGCATCGCCGAGGAAGGCCGAACGGTACACACCGCATGTCGTACAGGATCGCCAGGCTGCGCCGACGCTGTCGGCCGCTGCTGGGCCAGCTCAACCTCCCCCACCCCTTCGCCATCGAGACGCTGTGCGCCCACCTCTCCGCGCACCGCGGGCGCCCCCTCCACCTGCACCCGCTGCCCGACCAGGCCGCCGTAGCCGGCGCCTGCGGACTGTGGATCGCCACCGACACCGACGACCACATCTTCTACGAGCAGCGCACCGCCCGCTCCCACCGGGAACACATCGTCCTGCACGAGATCGGCCACATGCTGCTCGACCACCACGCCACCACCGGTTCCGGCCTGCCCGGCGGCCTGTTCGGCGACCTCAGCCCGCGCCTGGTCCGCCGCATGCTGGCCCGCGCCAACTACTCCACCCGGCAGGAACAGGAAGCCGAGATGCTGGCCAGCCTGATCCGCACCGGCGAGACCGGCGCCGGCCGCTGCCAGCCCCAGGACGCCTACGCCAAGCTGCACGCCGCTCTCGGGGTGAGCACCGACGATGAGCTGTGACTTATCCGGCGGCTGGGGACCCGCCCTGGACGTGCTCAGCGTCTGCCTCCTCTGGACGGCGGCCCTGCTGCGCTTCCGCCCCGCGATCCGCCACCCGCACCAGCGCGCCCTCTGGCTCGCCGTCCTCGCCGCGGCCGCCGCGATGACCCTCAACCTGGAACCCGTCTCCGACCACCTCGCCTCCTTCACCGGCTCCGCCCGCTGGATCGCCGTCATCAAGAACCAGGCGGGCGTCGTCTCCGCCGGCGCCGTCCTGCACTTCGCCGTCCACACCACCGGGCGCCGCCGCAGCGGCACCGTCCTCCTGGCCACCGTCGGCATCATGGCCGTCCTGCTGCTGCTCGCCGCCCTCGCCCGCGGACCACAGCAGCACGGACCCCCGTTCACCCTGGCCCGCGATCCCGCCACCGCGTACTGGCTGATCGTCATCGCCGTCCACACCGTGGCCTGCGCCGCCTGCGTCCGGGTCTGCTGGGTGTACGGCCGGCGCGGCACCAGCCGCTCCCTCAACCTCAGCCTCGGCCTGTTCGGCTGGGGCACCGCCCTCGTAGGCCTGTTCTGGCTGGGCCACCTCGTGCTGCTGGCCGCCGGCTCCACCCCCGGCCCGCTGCTGTGCCTCCTGCTCAGCCTGCACGCCGTGCTGCGCGCGGCCGCTCTGCTGGTCCCCAGCATCCTCGAACTGCGCCGCGCCCTCGCCCACGCCCGCACCATCTGGCGGATCTGGCCGCTCTGGCAGGACCTGGTGGAGGCCGTGCCCCAGGTCAAACTCGGCGACAGCAGCAGCCGCCTGCTGGCCATCCTCCAGCCGCACCTGTCCTGGCGGCTGATCGCCTACCGGAAGTCCATCGAGATCCGCGACGCCCTCCTCGCCCTCGCCCACTACGCGGATCCGGCCATTTCCGACAGTGCCCGCGCCCACGTGGCCCGGTACGGAGCCCCGCCCGACCGGGCCGGGATCCTCGTCACGGCCTGCGAACTCCGCCGCGCCCGCGCCGCCAAACTCGCCGGAGCCGCCCCCTCCCCGGCCGCCGACGCCCTCGCCCTCAGCCAGGACACCGGGGACCTGGCATCCGAGACGGCGTACCTGCGGCTGCTCGCCGAGGCCTATCTCTCGCCCTGCGCCAGGCAGTTCGACCCGGCGGGGGAAGCAGCGGAAGCAGCGGAGACGGCGGAGACAGCGGAAGCGGCGGAAGCAGCGGAGACAGCGGACACAACGGAAACAGCGGAAACGACACCGGCCGCGACCGGAAGCGGCCCGGGATAAACGATGTCCGAAACCATTCAGACCCCGTCAAAAGCGCCCGGCGGAAACTCCCCCTTCTGCCATGATGCCGTCCATGGACAGCACATTACGCAGCAAATACCCGCACCACGAATGGACTTCCGTGAACGAAGGCGATTCGGGCGCCTTCGTCTACCACCTCACCGGACACGAACCCGAGCTCTACGCCAAGATCGCCCCGCGCTCCGCACAGGACGCCCCCGAGAACTGGGCCTTCGACCTGGCCGGCGAGGCGGACCGGCTCGAATGGCTGGCCCGCCACGGCATCCCGGCCCCCCGCATCGTCGAGCGCGGCGCCGACGCCACCTCCACCTGGCTGGTCACCGAGGCCCTGCCGGGCGTCGCCGCATCCGAGGAGTGGCCCGAGCACCAGCGCTTCGCGGTGGTCGAGGCGATCGCCGGCCTGGCCCGCGCCCTGCACGAGCTGCCCGTGGACGACTGCCCCTTCGACCGAGGCCTGACGGTGACGGTCACCGAGGCCCGCCACAACGTCCGCGCCGGCCTGGTGGACCTCGACGACCTCCAGGAGGAGCACGAGGGCTGGTCCGGCGAGGAACTCCTCGCCGAACTGGACCGCACCCGTCCGGAGGACGAGGACCTGGTCGTCTGTCACGGCGACCTCTGCCCCAACAACATCCTCCTCGACCCCGACACCTGCGAGGTCACCGGAGTCATCGACGTCGGCCGCCTCGGCCGCGCCGACCGCCACGCCGACCTCGCCCTGGCCGCCCGCGAACTGGAGATCGACGAGGACCCGTGGTTCGGCCCCGCGTACGCCGAGCACTTCCTCGTCCGCTACGGCGTCCAGCACGTCGAGAAGGACAAGATGACCTTCTACCAGCTCCTGGACGAACTCTTCTGACGCCCTGCCGGCCACGGCGGCGCGGCGCCGGCCCGGCTGCGGCAGGACCGGCCGTTCGGATCACACGAGCGGGTCCTTCCGGTGAATGCCCCGCTCCCGGCGAGCGGGCCGGCCGCCGCCGGGGTACGCCGTCCAGGCAGACGACGGCAAACCCGGAGCGAAGGAGCAGACCGGCCATGTACGCAGCAGTCCGGCGGTACGAAGGGGTGACCGATGCGGCCGAGGCGGCCCGCATCGTGCAGGAGGGCTTCGTGCCGCTCATGCGCCAGGTCCCCGGCTTCGTGGCCTATTACTGGATCGACGCCGGAGACGGGGTGATGGCCTCGACCAGCGTCTTCGAGGACCGCGCCGGAGCCGAGGCATCCATCACCAAGGCCGCGGAGTTCGTCCGCGAGCACCTCGCCGCCCTTCTCCCCAACCCACCCCAGGTCATCGCGGGCGAAGTGGTGGCCTCCGCCTGAGGACCACCCCACCCCACCCACGACCGGACGGAAGGGAGGCGCCCCACCGGCGCCCCCCTCCCCTCCGGCCTGCCTCCGCCACCGGGGGCCACTCCCTCGCCCGGCCACTCCGTCACCGGGCCACTCGTCACGCCGTCACTCACTCGAGAACGCGTTCCCCAGCAGCCTCAGCAGCGCGACCACGCCGCCAGGCCCCACCATGACCATCATCTGCAGGAATTCGGAATCGGCCCGGGACTGCTCCCAGAAGCCCGCGTCCTCGTAGTCGACGTACTGGAACCCGATGCCGACCAGTGCCACGAGCACGATCGCGAACAGGTACCGCAGGCGCGTGGACCTGCTCTTGACCGGCCAGCAGGCAGCGATCAGACCCGCCACACCGATCATCGCCGAGAACGGCTCGACCTCATCGCCGCCGCCCCCCAGATCTGCCAAGTCCACGTCAGAACCTCCCCCACCCCGACTCGTTGACGCGTCCACGCCGAGAGTCCCACGCCGCACAGCCACACACCAGGGGTGAACAGGGCTGAGCCGCGCCCCGCGAGGGGGGGGCCGTTGCCCAAGTGCCTGTTTTCGATCCTGGA
The DNA here is from genome assembly GCF_043199475.1 of Streptomyces sp. NPDC048603. Classification (NCBI taxonomy): domain Bacteria; kingdom Bacillati; phylum Actinomycetota; class Actinomycetes; order Kitasatosporales; family Streptomycetaceae; genus Streptomyces; species Streptomyces sp. NPDC048603. The sequence goes on from NZ_JBICVY010000009.1 coordinate 257,687, forward strand.
GATCTCTACGGGTGCTGGCACCGAGCTGGCGCTGGCACGAACGGACCGTGTCAGGGAGCTGGCAGCAGGGGATTGTGATCGGCTGGTTCCAACGGGCCCGCGTCGGCTGCCTGCACCGGGGTGGACAGGGCCGATGGTCGGAGCGCGCCTGCTGCAGGTGCCTCTTGATGCAGACGGAGGAGCCGTTGATGTCCTGGCAGAACCACCGAGCGAAGGACCCGGCGCTCGCAGCCGGGCGATCGCGTCCCGCCCGGCTTCTGGCCGTCTCCGGCCTGGCAGTTCTGGCCGGGGTGGTGCTCCCAGCCCCGCCCGCCCAGGCCGCCACCACGCACGTGAAGTGCTCGGTGGCGGATCTCGTCGATGCCGTCAGGACGGCCAACAGCTCACCGGGCTCGGACGCGCTCCACCTGGCCGCGAACTGTACCTACAGGCTGGTGGTCCCTGACCGGGACAACCCCGCCAACGGTCTGCCGGAGGTCACCAGCGACATCACCGTCGAAGGACACGGCGCCACAATCACACGCGACACGTCCGCCCCGGCTTTCCGCATCCTCTTCGTCGACAGACCGGGCACCCTGACGCTCAACAAGACCACCATCAGCGGCGGCAAGGCGACGACAACGGACTGTCCCCTCTTCCCCGGACAAGGAACCTGCGGTGGCGGCATCCTCAATGCTGGCACGATGACGGTGAACAAGAGCCGGGTGATCAACAACATCGCCACGTCCGAGCTCTTCGCCCAGGGCGGCGGCATCGACAACGAGGGCACAGGGACCCTGAACGATACAGAGGTCAGCGGCAACACCGTCGACTACACCGGAACCGTCCGCGGCTTCGCCCCGGGCGGCGGAATCGCCGCCGACGGTCCGCTGACGGTCAATCACAGCCGCTTGCACCACAACACCGTCCGCGTACCCGCGGGCACCAACAGCCAATCCGAAGCCGCAGGCTTGGCCACTTGGGCCGACAGCACGGTCAATCACACCGTCATCAGCGACAACCACGCCAGCGCCCCCGGCGGAATCGCGCGCGGCGCTCTGGTCAACAACGCCCAGCCGCCGGCCAAGATGACGGTGGTCGACACCGTCATCCGCGACAACACCAACAGCGCTCCGGGCGGTCTCGCCACGGGTGGCGGAACCGCGACCACCCGCACGACTACCCTGACCCGCACCCGCATCATCGGCAACCACACCACCGCCCCGGACGGCGGTACCGCCCGGGGCGGCGGACTCAGCATCGGCGCTTTCGCCAACTTCACGCTGATCGACAGCCTGGTGCAGGGCAATAGGGCCAGCGCCCCCGGCGGCGGCACCGCCCGGGGCGGCGGCACCTCCAACCCTCTCGGCGGCACCCTGACGATCGACCGCTCCCGGATCAGCAACAACACGGCCGCGGCATCGGACGGCGGCACCGCCCAGGGCGGGGGCCACTTCAACGAACTCGGCTCCACCACCCTCAACCACAGCACTGTCACTGGCAACCATGCCGGCGACGGGGGCGGCATCTTCGAAGAGTCCGGCACGGTCACCCTGAACGACACCGTGGTCAAGGGCAACCACCCGAACAACTGCGCCCCGCCGAACACGGTCTCTGGCTGCACCAACTGATTGACTGCGCCGCGTGGGTCACCGTCGTCCGGCAGCCCTCCGGGCTGCCAGGGTGCGGGGCAGTCTCTCGCTGACGACAGCCCGTTCCCATGCCTCCAGGGCGGCCCGTTCAGCGCCGAGCTGGTAGCCGTTCTCCCTGGTCCGAATCAGCGGCGGCAGTTCCTATCCCCGCCCCGCCCGGCGTCCTCGGACACCGCGCCAGCGTAGGACCCAAGGCTACTCAGGACCGAGGCTCAGAAACAGGCACTAACCGGCGTCGAGCTGGTGGTCGGCCCAGACGTAGGTTTCGGGCAGCAGGTCCGCGATGGGGACGGTGCGGACGCGGTCCTTCCCGCCGACGATGACCTTGAGGGAGGGGAAGTAGTCGAGGAGGACCTGACGGCAGCGGCCGCACGGGGGAACGACACCCCGTTCGCGGTCGCCCACGGCGACGATCGTGTCCAGAGCGTAGATGCCCTGGCCGGCTGCCGCGCCGATCAGGACCAGCTCGGCGCACGGTCCGCCGGTGAAGTGGTAGGCGTTCACCGCGGTGACGATCCGTCCGTCGTCGGCGCGGGCCGCGGCCGCCATGGTGTGGTTGTCCCCCCGGCACCGGGTACGGGCGACCTCCGCCGCGGCCTGGATGAGCTCGTGGTCGACGTCATGGCTGTGCGTGGTCATCTTGCGCGCTTCTCCGCTGTTCTTGCCTTGGTCAGGTGTCAACCGACGTTCACCCACGTACAGCCGGCGCGCAAGCGAATAACGGCACGCCCCGCGCCTCGTCGTCCCCGTCTCCGTGTGCGTCACGGGCCGCCCGTTCCGGTGGAGCGGGCGGCCCGTGACGGAGGTTCAGGAACCGGTGGTGGCGCGGACGGAGCCGGTGCTCGTGCTGCCGGTGTTGCTCAGGAAGCAGGTGACCTCGCGGTCGCCGAGGGTCCAGCTGGAGGCCTGCGGGTAGTAGTAGAACACCTCCAGCGTCTCCGGCAGCTTCTTGGCGTCGCCCACGTAGTCGGTCAGCGCCTTTCCGGAGCACTTCTCCTCGGAGGTCTTGACGACCTTGTCCGAGCCGGGGTACGCGCCGTCGTCCAGGTTGAAGACCGCGTACACCTCACCCTCGTGGGGCTGGTCGCAAGGAACCGTCTGCACCGAGAAGCGGGCCTGGGTGCCGTCCCCCTCCTCGACCTTGGTCAGATCGTCCTTGGTGTTGAAGCAGTCCCCCTTGCGGATGTCCTCCACGTCGCTGGAGCCCGGCGTGGTGACCTGGCCGGTGGTGTCGCGCTTCGACGGAGGGCCGTCGTCGAAGGCTCCGGACATCCCGAGGATCACGAAGACCGCGTAGAACGCGATGGTCAGGCCGTGGATGACGATGGCCGCGATGGCCAGCCCCTTGCCCTTCTCGCCGCTGCCCTTGCGGATCTGCGAGAGGGCGACCAGGCCGAGGATCACGGGGACCGTCGGCAGCGCGCAGACGATCGACATCACGAACGCGATGATGGCCAGCACGTTGGTCTTCTGCGGCGGCTGGTACCAGCCCTGCGGAGCCGGAGCGCCGTACGGGGCCGCCGGGCCGGGTATACCGGGCTGGCCGTACGGCCCCGGCTGCGGGTACGGCTGTGGCCCCTGCTGCGGGTAGGGCTGTGGGGACGACGGCGGCTGCGGGGGTATCGACATGCGCGTGGTGCTCCTCGCGAGCGGGTGGGACGTGACCGACAGTCCGGCAGTGACGCCGCCGGCCGTTGGACTGTGGACTGATGAGCGGATGGTGGTTCGGACCAGCCGCGCCACCCTATCCGCTCCCCGGGCCGATGCGTCCCGCCGCCGGACCGTCTGACTCCGCTTCACGCGGTGTCGCACGCAACGCGGGTACTCCGCGAACTCGGTCTCGACCACCGGCTCCGTACCGGGCCGGGGCTGCCTCGGCGCGCCCTACCGGGCCGCCGTGGCGGCGGTGCCCAGCCGGGCCGTCACCGCGGCCAGCCACACCAGACCGAAGCCGGCGCCCGCCGTGAAGGCCAGGACGGAGCCGGCCGAGCCGATGAACCCGGCGAGCACGGCCGCGGGCGCCAGGCGTGAGGCCAGGGCCCAGCCGCGGTGCCCGCGGGCGGCGAGCGGACGCGCCAGGACGACGAACGCGGCGCAGAGCGCGAGGTAGCCGACCATCCCGGAGAGCATGTGGACGGCACCGTGCCCGCTCAGCGTGGTGCTGTCGGGGGCGCCCGCGGGGAAGCCCGCCCCGGCGTCTGCCGGGAAGACCGCGGCGGCCCAGAACGAGGCGCCGAACACCGCCACCAGGACCGGCCCCCAGGTGCCGCCCGCACCACCGCGGAGCAGTAGACGCAATCCGACGGCACCGGCGGCCAACAGGGCTCCGGCGAGCAGGAAGTTGACCGTCTGGATCCAGCCCGCCGAGCCGAGGGCGAGCTGACTGAGGGCGTTTCGGGTGAAGTCGAAGCCGTCCCGCGCGAAGCCCTGCACGACACCGGTGCCGAGGAACAGCGGGCCGGCCGCCATGCCGCCGGCCAGGGCCCGCCGTCCGGCGGCACGCGACACGCGCGGGGCAGGAGCAGCGTGCTGGGGTGCGCTGAGCGCATGGGTCATGATCGGGCCTTCCTCGCGTCGATGCTGTCCCACACATGACCGGCGCCGAGCTCCGGACTCATCGCCCGCAGTCGTGTGACCTGGATCACGCGGAGCCCTGTCACATCCCCGTGCGCCCATCCGTCAGTGCTGTGAATCCACCGGGCAACACCCGACATCGAACAGCTGGCAACCAAGGAGCGCAGCCATGACGAACGAGACCCCCGCGACCTCGACGACCCCCGCCACCCCCACGACCCGCTCGATCTCCCGCATGCCGAACCCGGCGGAGTTCGTGCCCGAGCTGAACGACATCAGTGCCGCCCTGTTCAAGGCCACGGGCAACCGTTCGGTGCCGCGCACCACCATGAACCTGGTCCACCTGAGGGCCGGCCAGATCGTCGGCAACACCTACCTGACCGTCCTGAACACCGGCTTCCTGCGCAAGGCGGGGGAGTCCGAGGAGCGCATCACCGCCGTCGCCTCCTGGCAGGACGCCCCGTACTTCACGGACGCCGAACGGGCCGCCCTCGCCCTGGTGGAGGCCACGTTCCAGCCGGCGCCGCCCGGGAAGGAGCGCCTCTCCGACGAGCTGTACGCGGAGGCGGCGAAGCACTACGAGGACAAGGCGCTGGCCACCCTCACCATCGCGATCGGCCAGATCGGCTTCTTCATCGCCCTGGCCGTCATCGGCAAGCCGCAGCCGGTCGGCTCCCTCGCCGACGAGCAGTGGGACTGACGGCGCGAAACGCGGTACGGCCAGGGCCGTGCGGCAGGGGGTCAGCCGACCAGCTCAGCGTATGCGGCGGCGCTCAGGAGGCCGTTGCCGGAGGGGGCTCCCGCCGCCGGCTTGATCTTGAACAGCCATGTGTCGTAGGCGTTGTCGTTGACCTCTTCGGGGGTTTCGACGGCGTCGGCGTTCACCGCGATGATCTCGCCGGACAAGGGGCTGAAGATGTCGGAGGCCGCCTTGACCGACTCCACGACGCCGATGGCATCACCGCCCTCGACCTTCCTGCCCACCGGGGGCAACTCCAGGAACACGATGTCCCCGAGCTTCGACTGGGCGTGGTCGGTGATGCCGACCGTCATCGTTCCGTCGGCCTCGGTGCGCACCCACTCGTGGTCGTCGGTGTACTTGAGTTCGGTGGGGATGTTCGGCATGGCAGGGACTCCTCGCAAGCGCAGCGTGATCGTCGAGTGACAGGGTGTCATGTCGGTGGCGAAGTGCGCGGAACGCGGTGGGGATCGACCCCGGCGTGGTTTAATAAATGAACGGACATTTATTAACGAGAGAGGGCGTGTGATGGGACGTCCCCGAGGGGTCGAGGATGCGGTGATCCTGCGTGCCACGGCGGAGGTCATGGGCCGGGTGGGTCCCGCGGGTCTCACCCTGGCCGCCGTGGCACGCGAGGTCGGGCTCGTGCCGGCCACGTTGGTGCAGCGGTTCGGTTCCAAGCACGGCCTGCTGCTGGCACTCGCCGACCGGTCCGAGAGGGACGCGGGCGAGACGGCCCGGCGCGTGCGTCGGTCGCACGACTCGGCGCTCGGCGCCCTGGCGGCGCTGACGGTGGAGTCGGCGGCCGGTATGGCCACGCCGGAGACCTTCGCCAATCATCTGGCGTTCCTGTGCATCGATCTCGGAGATCCGCAGCTCTACGAGCGTGCGCTGGCCGTTCACCGTACTCAGAAGCGGGCGATCGAGGACCTGCTGACGGAGGCGGTCGGTACGGGCGAGCTCCGCGCCGGAACCGATGCCGAGGCACTGGCCCGCACCGTACAGGCGGTCATCGCCGGTGCAGGCCTGACCTGGGCACTCGAACGCGAAGGCACCCTTGAACAGAGGCTCCGCCACGAGCTCGACGTCGTACTGTCCGCTCACCTTCCGCGCCCGCACGGCCACGACCTGGAGGAATCATGACGACTGACGCACGCCCGCTGGCCGGCAAGGTGGCCCTGGTCGCCGGCGGCACCCGGGGCGGCGGACGGGGCATCGCCGTCGAGCTCGGCGCCGCCGGCGCGACGGTGTACGTCACCGGCCGCAGCAGCACCGGTGGGCGCTCCGACCTGGACCGCCCGGAGACCATCGAGCAGACCGCCGAGAAGGTCACCGCCGCGGGAGGCCTGGGCATACCCGCCCGAACCGACCACAGCCGTCCCGACGAGGTCCAGGCCCTCGTCGAGAGGATCGCGGCCGAACAGGACGGAAAGCTCGACATCCTGGTCAACTCCGTATGGGGCGGAGACCCGCTGACCGACTGGGAACACCCCTTGTGGGAACAGGATCTGGACACCGGTCTCCGGCTGCTCCGGCAGGCCGTGGAGACCCACGTCATCACCAGCCGATTCGCGCTTCCCCTCATGGTCGCCCGCAAGAGCGGCCTGGTCGTGGAGGTCACCGACGGCAACACCGCCCGCTACCGCGGCACGTTCTTCTACGACCTGGCGAAGTCCGCGGTCATCCGCCTCGCCGTCGCCCAGGCCGCCGACCTCAAGCCCCATGGCGTCGCGGCCGTGGCCATCACGCCCGGCTTCCTGCGGTCGGAGGCCCTGCTGGAACACTTCGGCGTCACCGAGGCCAACTGGCGCGACGCCGTGGCCAAGGACCCGAACTTCGCCCACTCCGAGACCCCGGCCTACCTCGGCCGGGCCGTCGCCGCACTGGCCGCCGACCCCGGCATCATGGCCAAGACCGGACGGGCACTGGCCACCTGGGGCCTGTACCGGGAGTACGGCTTCACCGACGCCGACGGCACACAACCGGACTTCGCCGCTCACTGGGCCAAGAACCTGGAAGAGCAGTACGGCCCCCTCGGAGCCCCGCTGTAGCCCTGGCCGGCAGCGCAGCGCACGGCCGCCACATCCGTCGGAGAAAAACGGCAGCGGCCGGGCGCGTGGCGCGTGGCACCATGACCGTGACCATGGGTCGGAGCCATGAGGTGACGGATCGTGAACGAAGAGGCGCGCGAGCTGGAAAGGCTCGTATGGGCGCAGGCCGGGGCGCGGGCGCGGCAGGGCGACCTGGCATACGTAGGTGAGCTGGGTTCGCGGCTGGCCACGGGGCACGAAGCCGCCCTCGAGGATGCGCGGACGCACGAGCGCGGCCTCGCCCACGTCCTGCGGGTCCTCGCCCTCACCCCCGGCCGGGACAGCCTGGAGCAGCTGATCCCCCTCCTCGACGAGCACGGCCCGTACGGGCGCTCGGAGACGGGTCCGCGCTTCGTCGCCGCGCTCCTCGCCCAGGCGCAGCGCCCGGCCGACCTGGCCGAACTCCTCTACGACGGGCAAGGCCTGAAGCGGAAGCGGCTCGACGAGCTGCGCGCCTGCCTGTTCCACGAACTGCTGCTGCGCGGCGTCGACGCACGGGAACTGCGGCCCGTGGCCTTCTGGCTGGCCTTCCGGGGCGGCTGGCACCGGCTGTCGTGGCTCCCGGCGGAGCGGCGCCCCTTGGAGGCGGGCTCCACCTTCCCCAGCTGGTCCATTGGCGGGAGCGCACACGGAGTACCGATGGGTCTGCCGGCCGAGGGCCGCATGGACCCGCCGACGCCGCGTACCGCCGCGCCCTCGTCGCTGCGCAACGTCGCGACCGCGGAGGTGCACGAGAACATCGTCGCGGCGCCGCACACCGGCAGGTTCTGCTGCTACGACGGGTGGGTCTTCGAGCCGGACGAGCCGCTTGAGCCGGCGCTGGTGCCCGCCCTGCTGCCCGTTCTGCCGATGGACTGCGTGGCGGGCCTGTCGCCGACGGGCCGGTTCGAGGTGGCGCGCCGCGCGCCGGCGGACATCTGGCCGATGCTCTTCGGCACCGCCTCGATGGGCGGCTTCACCGGCCGGGGGGCACAGGGAGCCTGGGGGCGCCGGGCGGCCTGGTCGTCGATGGCGGGCCTGTGCGGGGCCCCGCCCGGCGCGAGCGCCGAGGAGGTGGAGCGACTCGCTCTGAAGAGCGTGTGGTTCCACTTCGAGTGCGACACCGAATGGTTCTACGACGACGGCGAGGGCTACGGGCTCGCCGTGCTCTCCCCCGACCACCGCCGCCTCGCGGTGCTGACGGCGACCGACACCGACTAGGCCTGTCCTCTATGGAAAGTGCTCGTAACACGGTGGGCCGTGGGTGGCCGAGCGGCGCATGACGCACCGGTCAGCCACTCCCGCACGGTGGGGGAACCTCAAGAGGACGGTTTGCCGGCAGGTGGGGCAGGTGCTGGTCAAAGCGGGATGGGATGCTGGAGGAGGACCAGTGCCTTGCTCCTAGCTGTAGGCCCAGATCTGGTTGGCGCCGTTGTTGTGGTGCCAGAGGGTCGCCTGGACCCCCAACTGCCGTGACCAGCCGGGCATGTCCACGACCAGGTTGGAACTCGGGTTCACTATCCACCCCCCGCCATGGCTCCCGTCACTGAAGAGCGATCGCCACTTCTGGTTCTGGCCACCGTTGCAGTCCCACTGGACCAGCCCCGCGCCGGCGCCCTGGCCCCAGGGAATGTCGAGGCACTTGCCGCTCCGCATGTTGATGAGCTCGCCCCTGCTGGTGTACGTCCACTCCTGGTTGTCGCCGCCGTGGCACGCCCACTGGATGACCGGGGCACCGTTGGCGTAGCTGCCGCCACTGACGTCGAGGCACAGTCCGGAGTTGAGATTCACGAGGCTGTTCTCGGTGTTCACCGGAATGAAGCCCGCCGCCGAGGCCGGACTGGCGCCCGCGACCAGCCCGAGGGCGGCCAGGGCGATGGAGGCGGCGCCGCCGACGACGGCATGGCCGAACTGCTGGATACGCATGGTGCTCCTTGGCACGAACGTTGATCAATTTCGGCCAACAGTAACCAGCCGCCGGGGAAGACATCCAATCCCAACTCCCCACCATCCCCCCGTCGTTCGCGCATCGCCGCACTCGGCACACTCCCGGGCAACCCCGTCTCGGCAGACCGGCAGTCTGCGGAGTAGGTCACCTGGCGGAGCGGTCGGCTCAGCCGTTCTTGTGTGCTGTGGCCGAATGGCCCTCCGCGATCCGTTCTACTCGGGAGCCAGTCGGCATTGGGCCGGCCCGGAGCCGCCCCAGCCGTCTGTCTGTCCAGCGCAGTGGCGGAGGATGGAGTCATGGCAGAGGGAGCGAGCGAGGTTGCTCTGAGCAAGCAAGAACTTCGTGAGGTCACCGCGTTCGCTGCAGCGTGCGCGGAAATGGTGCTTGAGGTATTCGAGGGCGATCAGCCGGACGACTTGCGGCCTCGAGACGCTATCGGCGCCGCGTGGGAGTTCGCTCGAGGTGGTGAGCGAGGGAAGGCTCTGCGCGACAGTGCGTGGGCGGCACTCAAGGCAGCCAAGAACGCGGACACTGCGGCTGCGCGCGAGGCGGCTCGGGCAGCGATGTCCGCGGCAGGAGCCGCCTATCTGCATCCGCTGGCCAAAGCCACCCAGGTCAAGCACATTCTCGGAGCCGGCGCCTACGCAGCCAGAGCGGCCGAACTCGTCGCCGGCGACGATCGGAGTGTTGGTGCCGAACACCTTGAGCAGACGCTGCATCGTGCGACACCGGTCGTCGTCGACGTGCTCAAACGCTTCCCGACAGCGCCGAGTGGCGGCGGACGGGTTGGTGAGTTGATCCGCAGTCTGGACACTGACCTGCGTTCGCTCACCCTCTCTGAGTGACTTTGAACGTTCAGAGGGTGCGGCCCCACCTCCGTCAGCGGTTGACTTCGAGGTTCGTCAGGACAAGCAAGGCGCGCAGGAGCCGGGTGGCGCGGGCGGGGTCGGTGCGGAGCTTGGTGAGGATCCGCCAGTTCTTGAGGTGGGCGAAGCCGTGCGTGACGCAGCACGGCCAGAAGGATCACCGCGGTCCGTCCCGGCGGCAGGGCTCGCCACCGGGACCGGATCGCCTTACCGTTGGTTTCAAAATGGTGACAAGCGACCGCGCTCGGCGTTTTCGGATCGGGGTCGCATCAATGGTGCTTACCGGGGTCGCGTCGAGTCCTTGCGCATGAGCTCGTCTGCAGTGCAGGACTGGTCAATATCCAGGACAAGGCAGATACTGAAGCCTTGGTCATCGCGCTGGACCTGGCCTTGAAGGTCGCACCGACTGGTTGAGCCGGCGGTGTCCACCGACACGAGGAACGACTCTCCTTCGGTCGCGGAGTCCGAGGCTACGAAGCTCGTCGACGAGTCGCCCTGCGCCCAGAACTGCCAGGTACCAGCCATTGCCGTAGAACACTTGTAGTCGGGCACGGCATGGCTGATTCCGCTCGCCGAGAAGTTGTGGCCAGCCGACATGCGCACTCTGGCACCGTCGGCATTGCTCCAGTCGCCGACGAGCTCGGCCTGCTGGATCATGGCGGCTTCGCCACCAGCTCCGACGCACGCAGTGCACGCGAGAACCAGGCATCCGAGAACTATGGCCAACCGCCCAGGCCTGATGGGCGGGCGGCGCATCCTGCCACCTGGCATCAGTGCGGACGTCCTGCCGCAGTCCCCTTGGTTTGGGACCCGGTTCGTTGAGTCCATGCCATACCCACCCGTCTGGGAATGTCGGCTACGTACACCAGGGAGTCACATTCTGCAGCGACAGCCCAGCACGGTCAGAGTCAGCCTGCCATAGATTTCGAATGCGTTCAATTATTCGTTGGCGCTGGACACACTCCGGTCTGCAGTCGAGTGGAAGCGGGGCATCAAGCCGTTGATCGCGCGACGCGGCGTCGCTCACGGTTCCGGACTGGGCAAGGTGCGCTGGGTGGTCGAGCGCGCCTTCGCCTGGCCCGCCGCTCAGCACTGGCAGACAAGCGGGCAGGTGCCCTCGGCGCGTTCCTTGGTTTTCGTCACACAAATCCAACGGCCGCCGGGGGCAGCGTGGTTACGCCAGCGGCGACGGCCTCGGTCGGTGTCACTGGGGTGGGCTGGGGTCGTGGTGGTTCCATATCTCCCCCGGATGGGGGAGGAACACCTTGTGCCCTGGGTGGATGCGCGGCCCCCTTGTCCCTCGGCAGAGTACGAGATGCGGCGGCGCACCGAATCCAGCATGCCGAACATCAGCCCGCGCTGACCGTCATGCGGGCAGCTATTGCGGGCGTCATCGGCTGCCGAAACCCAGTCAAGTGCCGTCAACAGCCCTTTAATCGAGGAGTCCGCGGTGAGCGAGACGACAGAAGCCGTCCAAGGCGGGCAGCCGGGCGTCCGGGGCTCACGGGCCGGCTACTGGGGCTTCGGCCTTGCCGCTGGATACGCCGTATTCGTGCGCTTCTATCAGGGAGCCGGCGGCACGATCGGAGTGCCGGGGACCTCCACGCCAGAGAGCCTGCCCTCCTGGTACATGGCCAACTACGTGGCCGGGCTGATCATCCTGCTTGGCGGGGTGGCCTGCCTCTTCCTCACCCAACCGCGCGTGCGGACGATTCCGCACCAGTCACCGGTCCTCCCCGGGAAACAGATACCCAAGCCCCTCATGCTGGCCGCATGTCTGAGCCCGGTACTGCTGGGCGGAGTCTTCAGCGTGACGCACGGCGTCGCTGGAGCCTTCACACATCTGCTCGAACTTTGCGGTGCCATCGAGATGGATTACCCGGACGACTGGGAAACCCTGAATGTGACCTCGATGAACCTGTGGAACATATTGTTCTATGAGCCCTGGTTCATCGCCATGGGCGTATGCCTGCTCTGTTCCGCGCTGCGGTACCTCAGGGACACCGGTTCGACAGAAGACGCCATTGGCAGGGTTCGCCGAGTGGCCGTCGCTCTCATCGGAGTCCTGGTGGTGGCATCCTCCCTCACCGTCATCATGGGATGGAATTTTGAAATCGGCTGAGTTTTAGCGAGGTCCTGGCACGCAGCGGTCTCAGCGACTGCCCGCCTCCCACCACTGGCGGCGCCATCGCTCCACCGACCGCTCGCTCACCCGCAACGCGGCCGAGGCCACAGGCCCGCCTCGGTCCATACCGTGAAGCGGCGATGCGCGGTGGCGGGCGACCTGCCGGACGTCGGCGGCAGATGCCGGCAGGCACAGCCGCTGGTCAGCGCGTACACGGTGCGGCCGACCTGGCGGCCTGCTCGATCCTCGCGCAGTGGGCTGCACGGGCTTCCTCGTCGATCTGCCGCTCGTGTTCGGCGCGCACCCCGGTCCGGCCGTCGAGGCCCTCGCGCAGGATGTCGGCGTGCCCGGCATGCCGGATGGACTCGCCGAGGACATGGACCATGACGGCGAACAGGTTCGTGTTGGGATGAGGCTCCGGCCACCACGGGACGTGGCCGGGGGCGTCGAGGGGAAGCTCGTTGATCGTCGCGTCCGAGTGCTCCCACGTGCGACGGTAAAACTCGATGATCTGATCGCGGGTCTCGTCCTCGGTTGCCCACAGATCGCTGCCGTCGGAGTCCTGCCAGCGGGGAAGAGGTACCGGGGAAGGGCGGTCGAAGACCTCGCCGAAGTACCTGGCCTCGACGGTGGCCACGTGTTTGACCAGGCCGAGGAGGTTGGTCCCGGTCGCGGTCAGAGGTCGGCGGGCGTCGTATTCGGACAAGCCGTCGAGTTTCCAGAGCAGCGCCTCGCGGTCCCGCCGCAGTCTCCCGTGCAGGTTGTCCTTCGCGAACTCATCGATCATGCGGCATGAGCCTGCCACGGGCTGCTCGTGGTCTCAAGATCGCCTACGTGGTCCGCAACGACCGGCAGAGCCGAGGCCTGGCCGGCACCTGTGCCCGTACCTCGAAGGACGTCACCCGAACATGACAGCAGGGTCAGTCACCTTCACGGCCGGCCCTGGAGGCGGGACGCGCGGTTGCGGAGGAGGGTGCGTTCCTGTTCGTTCCGGGTCAGGCCGGCCGCCCGTTCGAACTCCAGGCGCGCCTCCGCCGGGCGGCCGAGCCGCTCCAGCAGGTCGCCCCGGACGCTCGGCAGCAGGTGGTAGGAGCGCAGCGACGGTTCCTCCGTGAGGGCGTCGACCAGCGGCAGAGCCGCTTCCGGTCCCTCCGCCATCGAGACCGCCACGGCCCGGTTGAGCTCCACCACCGGGGACGGCACGAGCAGTACGAGGCGTCCGTACAGGGCGGCGATCGTGGCCCAGTCGGTGTCCTCGTAGCGGACGGCCGCCGCGTGGCAGGCGGCGATGGCGGCCTGGACGGAGTACGGGCCGGTGCCCGCGTGACGCAGGGCCTCGACGCCGCGGCGGATCAGCAGCCGGTTCCACCGGGTCCGGTTCTGGTCCGCGAGCAGGACCGGTTCCCCGTCGGGCCCGGTCCGGGCGGCCGTCCTGGAGGCCTGGAACTCCAGCAGCGCGGCGAGACCGTGCACCTCCCCTTCCGCGGGCATGAGCCCGGCCAGCACCCGGGCGAGCCGCAGCGCGTCCTCGCACAGGGCGGGGCGCAGCAGGTCCTCGCCCGAGGTGGCCGCGTAGCCCTCGTTGAAGATCAGGTAGATGACCTCGAGGACCGAGGCGAGGCGGGCCTCGCGGTCGGCGCCGTAGGGGACTTCGAAGGGTACGGCCGCGGCGGCCAGGGCCCGTTTCGCCCGGGTGATGCGCTGGGCCACGGTCGGCTCGGTGACGAGGAAGGCCCGGGCGATCTCCTGTGTCGTCAGGCCGCCCATCAGGCGCAGGGTGAGCGCCACCCGGGCCTCGGTGGACAGGACGGGATGGCAGGCGGTGAAGATCAGCCGCAGCAGGTCGTCGTCGATGTCCTGCGGGTCCGCCGGTTCGGCGGGGGGCGGAACGTCCTCCAGGGTCCGGCCGACCTCCGCCAGCTTGCGGGCGTACGTCTCCCGGCGGCGTACGAGGTCGATCGCGCGGTGCTTGGCCGTGGCCATGAGCCAGGCACCCGGGCGGTCGGGGATGCCGGACCCGGGCCATTGTTCGAGCGCGGCGACGAGGGCGTCCTGTGCGAGTTCCTCGGCGATGCCGACGTCCCGGACGATCCGGGTGACACCCGCGATGATGCGCGCCGACTCGATCCTGTACACCGCCTCGACCGTCTGGGCCGTGTGCGCTGTCTGCGCTGTCTGCGCTGTCTGGGCCGTTCCGGCCGGCCCGGCCGCGTTCCCTGCCGTCACGACGACCCATCAGAGCAGGCGTGACGGGGCAGGGCAAACGCGGCCCGGCCGGACGCGGCTACATCTCCTGGATCTCCCGCACCTCGGCGCTGACCTGCCACTCCGACGGGTGGATCTCGAGGAACCGGCGGGTCCACTCGATGGCTTCCGCCTTGTCCTTGCACTGGGTGAGGGAGTAGCCGCCGACGACCTCCTTGGTTTCCGTGAAGGGGCCGTCGGTGTAGCTGATCTTGCCGCCGGACCAGGTGAGTCGGGTCCCCTCGGCAGTGGGGAGCAGCCCGGCGGTGTCGAGCATGACCCCGGCCTTGGTGATCTCCTCGAACAGGGCGCCCATGCGCTGCTCGAACTCCGGCGGGAACGCCTCGGGAGGCAGGTTCTGCTCGTTGATGCGGATCATCGTCAGGAAGCGCGGCATGGTGACTCCTCGGTCGGGAGGGCGGGGGCTTTCCCTGCCTCTCACCCCTGCGTCGAACGGGAGACGCCCGGATCGACAGTTCCGGTCAAGATTCTTCGGAGAATTTTCCGGAGGGGTGGGACGACACGTCGCTACTGACGAGTAAGGGCGACCAGGCCGCGGCGAACGGCCTCCGCGGTGGCGTCGAGCTGTGTGCGCTCGTGCACCCGCTGGTCCGTGTGGATGCGGAAGGGGTCTCCCTTGAAGCGCGGGATGACGTGGAGGTGGAAGTGGAAGACCTCCTGGAAGGCCGCCTCGCCGTCCGCCAGGAACAGGTTGACCCCTTCGCAGCGGAGACCGGTCAGCCGCAGTGCGCGCCCGAGGCGGTGCGCGGCGGTCCACACCTGCCGGCCGAGGTCGTCCGGGAGGTCCTCCAGGCCGACGGCGTGCTTTTTCGGGATCACCAGCAGGTGGCCCGGGGTGACCGGTCGGAGGTCCATGAACGCGATGACGTGGTCGTCCTCGAAGACGACGCTCGCCTCGGCTTCCCCGCGGGCGATCCTGCAGAAAATGCACTCGTTGTTCTGCACGGCGCCATGATGCACGGGCCGCTGCTCCGGGGGCAGGTCCGCGGCCGAAAACGTCCGGTTCCAGGCGGTGTTGGGGCGGGCGGGGTGAGTACGCGTACTCATGTGGCGGCGCGGCGTCCGGGACAGGCTCGACCCATGCATCAGTACGAATGGAAGCCGGCCGACCACCGTCGCGGCGTGGAGCGGGCCGGCATCGTGATCCTGGGGGTCGCCGCGGCGCTCTTCGCCGCGGTGGCCATAGCCGTTGTCTCCGTGGTCCTGGCCGCCGCCATCACCTGACCCGGCCGGCACGTGGAAGGACGAGCCGGAGATCGTTTCACGGAACCGGTCCAGGCCCCGGTGCGCCCTGCCGTCAGCAGATCTTGCCTGGGGCAGCCGCAACAGCCCTCAGCAGGTCTCGCACCAGATCGAAATCGACGTCCCCCGGCTTGCGGAACCGCAGACAGCCTTTGCCCATGTCCCGCCCGCTCAACCGTTCCTCGAACGCCTCCCGGACATCGCTCCGCATGAGGTAGAAGGAGATGTACTGCTTCTGGCTCGCGAAGGCGATCTCGGCGGCGCCCTGCCGCGCGTAGACGGGCATGCCGTACGCCATGACCTCGTCGAACCCCTTGAGCTCGGCCCGGCACAACTGCCGCAGCCTGGTCAGGGCATCCCTGCGCTCCGCCGGAGCCTCGGCCAGATACCCGTCGACGTCTTCCGCACTGCTCTGCACCATGCGGTGAGCCTATTCCGGCCCGGCGATGCCGATCTCTTCGAACACGGCTTGGCCGGGCCCGGCCGAGGCCCAGGTGAGGGCGAGGAGGCTGACGGCGAAGGCCGCGGTGCCCAGGCCGGGGAGCCGGCTGCGGTGGATGCGTTCGGCGAGCACTGGAGCAGGCCCACGGCCACGGGCGGCACGGGCGGCACGGGCGGCACGGGCGGGTCAGGGGCCGCCGGCCCCCGGCCGCAGCGCGGCGGCGACGAGGCCTTCCAGGGACTCCCGGGGGACGGGGGTGCCCGCGAGGAGGTGGTTGAGGACCAGGCCGTCCACGCAGGCCAGGAGGGTGTCCGTGCGCCCGTCCGGGTCGGGGGCGCCGTGGGCCGTCAGGAAGGCCCTCACTCCTTGCCGCCCCGCGTTCTCGTGGGGGGCCAGGATCTCGCGCAGCTCCGGGTCCCGGACGCTCTCCAGCGCGCAGGCGTAGCGGGCCAGCGAACGCAGCCGGCCCTCGCCGGAAAGGCGGGCCCGCGCCAGCTCGGCGAAGCAGTCGGTGAGTTCCGCCGCCGTACGCGGCAGCGGGAGTCGTTCGCCCGCCGCCTGGAGCTCGGCCTGGTCCCGCGCGACGAGCCGGCGCACCAGGGCGGTCAGCAACGCGGCGCGGGTCCGGAAGTAGGCCGAGGTGGTGCCCGGCGGCAGTCCGGCCGTACGGTCCACGGCCCGGTGGGTCAGCCCGCGCATGCCGAGCTCGGCCAGGGTCCGGATGGCGGCGTCGGCCAGGGCGGTGCGTCGTTCCTCACTCACCCCCCTTTTCTACACCTGTAGAAGATCCGGCTAGGCTGCACCCCACGGTTTCTACAGATGTAGAAAGAAGGCGGGGGTGGCCATGAACGGCAAGGGCAGGGGTACGGCGCTGGTGATCGGCGGGGGCATAGGCGGTCTGGCGGCCGCGATCGGCCTGCACCGCACGGGCTGGGAGGTGACCGTCCTCGAACGCTCCGATGCCCTCCACGACGCGGGCGCCGGCATCTCGCTCGCCGCCAACGGCATCCGCGCCCTCGACGTCCTCGGCGTCGGCGGAGCCGTACGCGCCGCAGCCCGCCGCCAGTACACCGGCGGCACCCGCACCCCCGGCGGACGGTGGCTGTCCCGGATGGACGGCATCGCCCTGGAGCGCGCCCTGGGCATCCCCATGACCGGCATCCCGCGCGCCGAACTCCACCGCCTGCTGCGGGCGGCCCTGCCGCCGGCCGCCCTGCGCACGGGCGTGACCGGATCGCTGGACACGGCCCTCGCCGCGGCCGACGTGGTGGTCGCCGCGGACGGCATCCGCAGCACCGTGCGCACGCGACTCTTTCCCGGTCACCCCGGGCCGGTGTACAGCGGCTCCACGGTCCTGCGCGCCATCACCGCCGGACCGCTGCCCCTGGACACCGACTTCGAGCTGACCTGGGGGCCGGGCGCCGAGTTCGGCCACATCGCCTTCACCGACGGCCGCGCGGAGTGGCACGCCGTCCTGGCGGCCCCCGCCGGCATACGCCACCCGGACCCGCTGGCCGCGCTGAGCCGCCGCTTCGGGGGCTGGCACGAGCGTGTCGGGCGGCTGCTGGCGGCGACCCGCCCCGAGGACGTCCTGCACCACGACGTCCACGAACTGGCCACCCCGCTGCCGTCCTTCGCCGCCGGGAGGGTGGCCCTCCTCGGGGACGCCGCGCACGCGATGACCCCGAACCTCGGCCAGGGCGCCTGTCAGGCCCTGGAGGACGCGGTCACGCTGGCCGCGGAACTGGCCGCCGGCCCGGACGTGGAGACGTCCCTGGCCCGCTACGACGCCGTACGCCGGCCCCGCGCGCAGAGCGTGGCCCGTGCCGCCCGCCAGGCCGGCCGGCTGGGCCACGGGCTGAGCCACCCGGCCGCGGTGTACCTGCGCAACCTGGCCCTGCGCACGGCCCCGTCCGCGGCCACGATCCGGGCCATCCTGCGCCACGCGGACTGGACACCGCCCGCCCTGCCCGCCCGGGCGGTGTGACGGCGGGCGGACAGGGCGGGCGGTGTGGCGGACGGTGTGCCGGGCGGTGTGGAGGGTGGTGTGGCGGGCGGTGTCGGTCCGTCGGGCGTTCCCCGCGCGGTCACCTCGGGTCGCGGTCGAACACCGCCTTCGACCAGAGGTAGCCGAGGACCGTGAGGGCCAGGCACCAGGCGACCGCGAGCCAGCCGTTGTGGCCGGTCTCGGTGCCGAGGAGCAGTCCGCGCAGGGTCTCGATGGCGGGGGTGAAGGGCTGGTACTCGGCGATGGGCTGGAACCAGCCCGGCATCGCGTCGATGGGGACGAAGGCGCTGGAGATGAGCGGCAGGAAGATCAGCGGCAGTGCGTTGTTGCTGGCCGCTTCGGCGTTGGGGCTGATCAGGCCCATTCCGACGGCGATCCAGGTGAGCGCGGTGGCGAAGAGCACGAGCAGTCCGAAGGCCGCGAGCCATTCCAGGGCCGTGGCGTCGGTGGAGCGGAAGCCGATGGCGAGGGCGACGGCGCCGACGAGGACGACGCTCATGACGGCTTGGAGGACGCTGCCGATGACGTGTCCGGTGATCACTGAGCCGCGGTGGATGGGCATGGTGCGGAAGCGGGCGATGATGCCTTCGGTCATGTCGTTGGAGACGGAGACGGCGGTGCCGACGGTGGTGCCGCCGATGGTCATGAGCAGGATGCCCGGTACGAGGTAGGCGATGTAGTCGGCGCGGTCGGCTCCGCTGCCTGCGATGCCGGCGCTCATCACGTCACCGAAGACGTAGACGAAGAGCAGCAGGAGGACGACGGGGGTGAGGAGCAGGTTGAGGGTGAGGGAGGGGTAGCGCCGGGCGTGCAGGAGGTTGCGGCGCAGCATGGTGGAGGAGTTGCGGACGGCGAGGGGGAGGGTGCTCATCGGAGGGCCTCCTGGGTGCTGTTCGGCTGCTTGGGGATGCCAGTGCCGGTGAGGGCGAAGAAGACATCGTCGAGGTCGGGGGTGTGGACGGTGAGTTCGTCGGCTTCGATGCCGGCGGAGTCGAGGTGGTCGAGGATGGTGCGGAGTTCGCGCTGGGTGCCGTCGCTGGGGATCCGGAGGGTGAGAGCGTCGTCGTCCCGTGCGGTTTCGGGCAGGGCGGAGGCGGCACTCCGGTAGGCGGTGGGGTCGGTGAAGCGGAGGCGGACGTGGCCGCCGGGGACGAGTTGTTTGAGTTCGCGGGGGGTGCCTTCGGCGGCGATCCGGCCGTTGTTGAGGACGGCGATGCGGTCGGCGAGTTCGTCGGCCTCTTCGAGGTACTGGGTGGTGAGGAAGACGGTGACGCCGCCGGTGACGAGTTCGCGGATGATCTGCCACATGGTGTGGCGGGAGCGGGGGTCGAGTCCGGTGGTGGGTTCGTCGAGGAAGATGATGCGGGGGTTGCCGACGAGGGTCATGGCGATGTCGAGGCGTCGCTTCATGCCGCCGGAGTAGGTGGAGGCGGGTTTCCCGGCTGCTTCGGTGAGGTCGAAGCGGTGGAGGAGTTCGGTGGCGATGCGCCGGCCTTCGCGCTTGGGGAGGCAGTGGAGGTCGGCCATGAGGAGCATGTTCTCCTCGCCGGTGATCAGGCCGTCGACGGCGGAGAACTGGCCGGTGACGCCGATCGCGGCGCGGATGGCCCGGGGGTCGGTGGCGAGGTCGTGGCCCGCTACCTGAGCCTGTCCGCCGTCGGCGGTGATGAGGGTGGAGAGGATCTTGACGGCGGTGGTCTTGCCGGCACCGTTCGGGCCGAGCAGGGCGAACACGGACCCGGCCGGGATCTGCAGGTCGATCCCGTCGAGGACGGTCTTGTCGCCGTAGGACTTGCGCAGGCCGATGGCGGAAACGGCGGCCGGAGCAGGGCGGTGACCGTCCCCCGATCCTGATGTGGGCATGACAGAAATTGGCATGGGGTCCTCCGTTCGAAGGCTGAAGTGACTGGGGGAGAAGGTGGGTTGAAGCCGGTTCTTCCGCAGGTCAGGCCTTGGCGCGGAGGATGTCGATGTTGCCGTGCCGGGTGCGGGCGTGGATCTTGACGGTGTCTTCGGTCTTCTCCGGAGCCTCGGAGGCGGCGAGCATGTTGCGCACCTGGCCGGAGCCGGAGCTGACGTCGAGCCAGGCGGCCGTGCCCTGGCGGATGCCCACCTCGATGGATCCGTAGGAGGTCTCCAGCCGGACGCTGCCGCGGGCCGCCTCGCCCACGCGCAGGGTGCCGTGGGCGGTGGTGGCGATGACGGAGCCCTCGGCGCGCCGGATCTCGATGTCCCCGTTGGCGCCGCTCACCCGCAGGTCGCCGGTCGCGGCGCCGACGGTCGTGGTGCCGTGCGAGTTCTTCAGGACGGCCGGGCCGTCCACCTGGCCCACGCGCATGCTGCCGGAGCTGGTGGTGATCTCGGCCGCGCCTTCGACCCGGTCCACGGTGATCGACCCGTGTGACGCCGTCAGCCGCAGCGGCCCGGTCGCGTCGAGGCGGACGTCGCCGGCGGAGGTCTTCACGCGGACCTCGCCGAGCCGGCCCTCACCGAGCACCTGGGTCCAGGAACCGGTCGTGTCGATGTCCGAGCCCGTGGGCAGCTCGACGGTGACGTCGACCGTGCCCGGGCGGCGGAGCGAGTTGCGCTGCTTGGGAGTCTTGACGGTCAGTACGCCGCTCGCGTACGTGACCTCGGCACGGTCGGCCGCGCGCACGTCCTGGTCCTTCTCCGGGTCGCGGGGCCGAACCTCGACGACGGTGTCGAGGCGGTCGCTCGCGATGAACCGGATGGAACCGGCTTCCACGTGCGCCACGGCCGAGATGGCTTCCGGAGTGTCGAAAGAAGGCATGGCTGTCCCGTCCTCTTGGATCTTCAGGTCGTCCCGGCTGATGGGACGTGGTGTGGGTGAAGTGGTGTGGTTGCGGCTGGCTCTGCGGGGGCTCGGCTAGCGTGCCCAGCCGGTGGTGCTCGGTCCGATGGTTCTGATCCTGTCCGTCGCGTGCGGCGGGGAGCCGCTGTCGACCGCGGCCGACGCGGCCCGGACCAGCCAGGCGTTGACCGACAGGCCGTCGCGGCTCGCGGCCTCCTCGGCACGGGCCTTGAGGTGGGCCGGCAGGCGCAGGTTGACGCGGACGGTGCCGCCCTCTTCGCCGTCGGCCGGTGCCGGACTCGTGAACGGTTCGACGGGCGCGGCCGGCTCCGCGGGGGTGCCGGTGGAGGCGGGCGGCAGCGCCACCACGAACTCCGGGTCCAGGCCGCGCAGTCGCACGTCGATCGAACCGGGGGCGAGTTCCCTGGTGATCTCGTCCATCGCGGCCGAGAGCGCGCTGAGCATGGTCAGCCGGGTCGCCGACTCCAGGGGAGCGGTGAGCCGCTCGGCCAGCTCGCGAGCGTCGTCCCCACCGGCTTCGGCGGCCACCGCGAGTTCGCGGCGGAGGGTGTCGACGTACGGGGTGAGGTCCATGACGTCATGATGGCACCACTATGGCGCCAAGCGCAAGCCTGTGTGGCGCCTTGGGGGTGAAACTGACGCCGGGCCGGTCGTGACCTGCGTAAACGTGCGACCGATGGCCTGAGTCACCGCAGCGCCGGGCCTGCCCATCCGCTCCGGAGTGCATGGGTTGGCGTCACCTGACGCCGGGTGGCGCCAGCCAGCGCCACCCGGTGTCACGTGAGACGCCACGCGCATCGCCCGCACCCCCCGGTGGGTGAGTCGTTAGTAGACACTGTCTATGTGTTCTGGTAGACAGTGTCTATGGACAGTGAGGACGCACGTGAGGGTTCCCTGAGGGAGCGGCTGATCGACGTCGGAGTGGATCTCGTCCTGGCCGAGGGTTCCGCGTCGGTGGGGCTCCGCGAGATCGCCCGCAGGGCAGGGGTTTCGCACGGGGCGCCGCGCCGGTACTTCCCCACGCACCACGCCCTGTTGTCGGCCATCGCCCGGCGCGGCTTCGAGGACCTCGCGGCCCGGGTCGGGGCCGCCCTGGCCGGCGAGGCATCGCCGCGGGACCGGCTGCGGGCCATCGCGCGGGTCTACGTCGGGTACGCGCTGGAGCGCCGCGGCATGTTCGAGCTCATGTTCCGGCACGATCTGCTCGACAGCGACCGGCACGCGGGGGGCGAGCGACAGCTGCGGGCGTCGACGATCCCGCTGTTCGAGCGCATGGTCACGCTCGTCGCCGAGTGCAGGGCGGAACAGGACGCCGCCCAGCGGCCCGTCGGGCCGGACGCGCCCCCGCACCCGGCGGTGACGGCCGCGGCGCTGTGGGCGAACCTCCACGGCACCGCTCAGCTGTGGGCATGGGGCAGCCTGCAACTCGCCCTCGAAGCCTCGGAACCGGCCGGCGCGCCGCAGGGCGATCCGCTCGACCGGATCATCGCGGCGGCGCTGGACGCACACCTGGGCCCGGCAGCCACATGAACCCCGACCCCGACCCCGCCCCGGACGACCGCGACCACGCTGCCGCCCCGGACACCGACTACGACACCTCCGAGATGCTGCGCCAGGTGTTCCTGCGCACCCGCTCCATCCCGTACCCGGAAGCCCGGCACCGCCCGCCGCGTCCGGCCACCGACCCGAGGAGTTCGTGAGTTCGTGATGCAGTTACCCGCGCTCGGCACCCGCCGCCTGCTGGACCTCGACCGGCAGCACGTGTGGCACCCCTACAGCCCGATGCCGGGTCACGCCGATCCACTGGTCATCACCTCCGCCGCCGGAGTCCGCCTCCGGCTCGCCGAACCGATCGGCGAGGTCCACGAGCTGATCGACGGAATGTCCTCCTGGTGGTCGGCGATCCACGGATACAACCACCCGGTCCTCAACGCGGCTGCCCACGCCCAGCTGGAACGGATGAGTCACGTGATGTTCGGCGGGCTCACCCACGAGCCCGCGGTCCGACTGGCCACCCGGCTGGTGGAGATCACACCGCAGCCGCTCCGGCACGTCTTCTTCGCGGACTCCGGCTCGGTCGCGGTCGAGGTCGCGATCAAGATGTGCCTGCAGTACTGGCGCTCCGCCGGCCGGCCGGCCAAGCGGCGGCTGTTCACCTGGCGCGGCGGCTACCACGGAGACACCTGGCAGCCGATGTCGGTGTGCGACCCGGACGGCGGCATGCACGCCCTCTGGTCCGGCGCCCTGCCCCGGCAGGTCTTCGCCGAGGCACCGCCCGCCGGCTTCGACGCCGGACCGGACCCCGCGTACGCCGCCCACGTACGAGAACTGATCGCCCGGCACGCCCACGAGCTGGCCGCCGTGATCGTCGAGCCGGTGGTGCAGAACGCGGGCGGCATGCGCTTCCACTCCCCGGCCCACCTGACGATGCTGCGGGAGGCGTGCGACGAACACGGCGTCCTGCTCGTCTTCGACGAGATCGCCACGGGCTTCGGCCGGACCGGCGAGCTGTTCGCTGCGGAACACGCAGGTGTGGCGCCCGACATCATGTGCGTCGGCAAGGCCCTGACCGGCGGATACCTCACCATGGCGGCGACCCTGTGCACCTCGCGGATCGCCGAGGGGATCGCGCGCGGCGAGGTCCCCGTACTGGCCCACGGACCGACCTTCATGGCCAACCCCCTCGCCGCGGCGGTGGCGAACGCCTCCCTCGAACTGCTGCTCACACAGGACTGGCGGCACGAGGTCAAGCGCATCGAGACCGGGCTCCGCGACGGACTCGCCCCGGCGGCCGACCTGCCCGGCGTAAGGGACGTACGGGTCCTCGGTGCCATCGGAGTCGTCCAGCTGGACCACCGCCTCGACGCGGCCGCGATGACCGCCGCGACGCGGGCGGCCGTCCGCCATGGGGTGTGGCTGCGCCCGTTCGGCGACCTGCTGTACACGATGCCGCCCTACATCACCACGGACGCCGACATCGCCGGGATCTGCGCGGCCGTGTGCTCGGCCGCCACGGCGAGCTCATGAACGGACTCCACAGAATCGCGGGCGCGGCATGCACCGGTCTCTTCACGGGATGGTGGGCGACGGGCCTGTGGCAGTGGGCGGTGGAGTCGGACGAACGGGCCTGCCAGGACAGCACGTACCGGCCGACGCGCCCGAAGCCCCGGGGCGCCGGCACCGGCCGCCGCAGCAACCGGCGCCGCACCGGAACGCGTGACGCGGCCCGCCGGCCGGCAGCAAGCCGCCCCGGCGTGATCTGGCGGAATATCAGATTCATGGGCCAGCATGATCCGGCCGGCGCCGCGCCCCGGGTGGTGCGCCGGTGTTCCGGCATGCCGTGCCGGGGCCGCCCGGAGGCCGGGGGGGGGGGGGAGCACGTCACGTGAGCGGATCACCGTTGCTGCCCGACGACCCCGAACGGATCGGTGCGTACTGGCTGGCCGCGCGTCTCGGCGCCGGTGCCCAGGGAGTGGTGTACGAGGCGTACGACGCCCGGGGGACGCGCGTCGCGCTCAAGGCCCTCCACCGTGACGCGGATCCGGTCGTGCGCACCTGGTTCGCCAGGGAGGCGAGGGCAGCCCGGCGCGTGGCCGCCTTCTGCACGGCGCGCGTGCTCGACGCGGCCGTCGACGGGGACACGCCGTACCTGGTCAGCGAGTACGTACCCGGCCCCACCCTGGCAGCGGAGGTACGGGCGTCCGGGCCGCTGGCCCGGGACGCCGTGCTCCGCCTGGCCACGGGTGCGGCGACGGCCCTCGTCGCCATCCATGCCGCGGGAGTGGTCCACCGCGACCTGAAACCGGGCAACGTCCTGCTCGGCCCCGACGGCCCGCGCATCATCGACTTCGGCATCGCACGGGCCCCGGACATGTCGGTGACCGTGGGCGGCGCGATCATGGGCACCTTCGGGTACATGGCCCCCGAGGTCCTCTCCGGCCGCGGGGCCTCTGCCGCTTCGGACGTCTTCGCCTGGGGCGCGGTGGTGCTGTACGCCGCCACCGGGACCGAACCGTTCCGCGGGGAGACCGTGCCGGAGGTCGTCTACCGCACCACGTCGGTCGATCCGGACCTCTCCCCGCTCCCGCCCCGCCTGCGTCCTCTCATAGCTGCCGCACTCGCCAAGGAACCGGAGCTGCGGCCCGGTGCCCACGACCTCCTGACGGGGCTCATAGCCGCCGCGACCCCCGCGCCCGCCCGTTCCGCACCTCCGGGGAACGCCACGGGGCCCGCGGACTCCGGTGGCCCCGGAGGCGCGCAAGGGACCCCCGACCGCCACAACGAGCCCGGGGACCCCGCCAATCCCGCCAATCCCGACAACCTCGACAGCGAGGCCGGCCTGGACCTCCTCCGGGCCGGTGTCCTCCAGGCCGACGAAGCTCCCCTCGTGCCCGCGTCCGAGGCGGTGCCGCCGCTGGGCGACCGGGCCGAGGCCGCCTACGCCGCCCTCGCGCCCGACGCACAGCTCGCCGCCCGCGAGCTCCTGCTGCGCCTCACCGTGCCCGGCGGCGCGCTCGACGGCTCACAGGACACCGTCCGTACCGCCACGCGGACGGAACTCCTCGCCGGCCGGACGGAAGCGGAGCAGCACGCGGTGACCCGCGCCGCCCACGCCCTCGCCGAGGCCGGGGTCCTCCTCGTCGAACCCGACGGCGCGCTGCGCCCGGTGAGTACGGCCCTCCTGCCCGCCTGGCAGCGGCTCAGCGCCTGGACCGCCGCCGACCGCACCCTCATCACCCACCGGCAGCGCCTCACGGCCACGACCCACCGGTGGGCCGCCCACGGAAGGCGCCCCGAGGACCTGCTCACCGGATCCGAACTCCGCGTCCTGCTGGAGTCGTTCTCCACGGCGCCGGCGTACCTCCGCCCCAGCCCCGCCGAGCTCGAGTTCCTGTCGGCCGCCCGGGCCGAGGCCGCGCGCGGCGTCCGCCGCCGCCGCCGGCTGCGGGCCGGCCTGGCCGCCGCCACCGTGCTCGCCCTCCTCGCGGGCGCGGTCGCGTACCTGCAGAACCGCGAAGCCGGCCTCCGTGCCGCCGAGGCGGAGCGCCG
Source organism: Streptomyces sp. NPDC048603 (assembly GCF_043199475.1). Classification (NCBI taxonomy): domain Bacteria; kingdom Bacillati; phylum Actinomycetota; class Actinomycetes; order Kitasatosporales; family Streptomycetaceae; genus Streptomyces; species Streptomyces sp. NPDC048603. Next base: position 283,478 of record NZ_JBICVY010000009.1, read on the forward strand.
CCAGGCGGAGGCCAAGGCCCGTACGGTGGCCCAGACGGCGGACAGCCTGCGCGGCCAGGAGCCCGACACGGCCAGGCTGCTGGGCCTCGCCGCCTATCGCATCGCCCCCGTTCCCGAATCCCGGGGTGCGCTGTACGCGTCGCTGACCCAGCTGGAGTCCGAGACGTTGGCCCTGCCGCGGCTGGACTCCGGGCAGCAATCGGGGACGGCACTGACCGAGACGGGCAGCGGCGTGGTCGTCTACACGCCGGTCGCGGTCACCTTCACGGACCTCGCCTCCCCGGCGGGCCCCGGACGGACCGCCCGGCCCCTTTCCGGCGACCTCCTGTGGGGAGAAGCCGGAGGGCCCGTGATCAGCCCTGACGGCCGCCTCGTCCTCCGCAAGGCGGCCGGCGGCCGCGCGGAGGTCGTCGAGATCGCGACCGGAAAGGCGCTGGCGGCGTCCTTCCCGATCGACCAGGTCAGCTCGTACTCCGTCCGCCTCACCAACCGGGGCCATGTCGTGGACAGTGGCTCCGACACCGGCCGCGGGCGGGTCCTGGACCCGTCCGGGAAGCCGGTCACCACTGCTCGGGGGGCCGTGTCCCCCGACGGGGTCCACCAGGTGACGTGCGATTCCGCGGGCTTGGGACTGTCGCGGCTCGACGGGTCCGGTGCCATCGGTCTCGCAACGGCAGCCAACGGCGCGTGCGACCGCGAGACGGTCTTCAGCCCCGACGGAAGCAGGATCGCCCGCCTGGCGAACGGGACCCCCAAGGGGACCAACACCCTGGGCGTCCCCTGGCCGGACCGCTACACGTACGCGGACGTCTGGGACACGAAGGGCAACCGGACCGGAAGCATGTACCTGGACCTCACGGACGTCCACCTGAGCTCGAAGGGGAACTACCTGTTCGGCTACTCCCCGAGGGGCGACCTGGAGATATGGCGCACCGACGGCAACCGCCTCCTGGCGTCCCTGCCGCCGTTCTCCCAGCGGCAGAAGCGCGACGGGTGGGACCGCGCCGCCCTGGACGAGACCACCAAGAGCCTGGTCCTCCTCTCCTCTTCCGACAGCCTCGTCCGGCGGGTGGACCTCTCGGCCGTGCTGGACCTGCCGGCACCCGCCCGCGAGACCGTGACGGCCGCCGCGTCCGGCGACGGGACGAAGGCGGTCGTCCGCGAAGGCTTCACGGACATGCAGCAGCGCCTCGTCGACCTGCGGACGGGCAAGACCCTGCTGACCGTCCCCCAGCGGTGGCGCGAGCTGCCGACCCGGCACGTCTACAACGCCCTCAGCCACGACGGCACGGTGCTCGCCTTCACCGACTACACCCCGGACGGAGCGCAGCACATCGTCCTGTGGGACACCGTGAAGAACCGGGAAGTCCACCGCTTCACACCCGCTGACGACACCGTCCGCCGCCTCACCCTCTCTCCCGACGGGCGGTACGTCTCCGCGTACGTCGTCCCCGGCGGCGTACGCGACGGCTCGGGCGGCACGATCCAGGTCTGGGACGTCCAGCAGCGCAAGGAGATCCGCCGTTTCCCGCACACCACCGGGTACGGGCGGTTCAGCCCGGACGGAGCACTGTTCGCCACGACGACGGGCCAGGTGCTCGACCTCGCCTCGGGCGCGGTCCGGGACGGGGCGTGGGGACCCGGCGCCGCCGTCGCCCTGGCCTTCTCCCCCGACGGCCGTCTGCTGGCCCTGGTCCGGGACACCGGATCCGTCGAGTTGTGGGACGGTGCCGGCCGGACCCGGATCGCGCACGTCCCCGGCAGCGCCCCGCGCCCCGAGAGCCAGATCGTCGACGACGCGGACGAGCCGGTGTTCTCCCAGGACGGGACCCTGCTGGCCGCCGTCGCGAGCGGGGACCGGCTGCAGATGTGGGACACCGGCGCACGGCTGGCCCTGGGCAGTCCGCTGCCGACCGGCGGCCGCCGCCTGGACGTGCTGGCGTTCGGCCCGGACGGGGTCCTGCGCGCGCTGGGCGGCAGCCACACGGCGGCCTTCGACCTGGTGCCCGAACACGCGGCCGCCGCCGTCTGCAAGCGGGTGGGCCGCGACATCACCCCCGAGGAATGGCGCACGTACATCCCCGGCACGCCCTATCGGAAGGTGTGCTGACGGGCCGTCCGTTCAGCACGCACCCCTCGCGCGGCGGTTCCCCGCGGATGCACTCTGTCTGCATGGTGCTCGTGACGGAGAAGTCCGCGGACGTCGTGGTCGTCGGAGCCGGGGTCGCGGGCCTGGTGGCCGCCCGCGACCTGGTGCGGAGCGGGGCGGACGTGCTGGTGCTGGAGGCACGCGACCGGGTCGGTGGCCGGCTCCTCAACGGTGAGCTGCCCGGCGGCGCCACCGTCGAGCTGGGCGGACAGTGGGTGGGCCCGGGTCAGGACCACGTGCTGCGGCTGATCGGGGAACTGGGCCTGCGTACGTATCCCACCCACGCCGAGGGTGAGCACATCGCCGAGGTCGGGCCGTCCCGGTCGCGGTACACCGGCCGGATCCCCAGGCTGAACCCGCTGGTGCTGGCCGACATCGGGCAGGCCCAGTACCGCCTGGACCGCCTCGCCCGCCGGGTCGCCGCGACCGATCCGTGGCGGGCGCCCGGCTCCGGGGAACTGGACGCCCAGACCTTCGACACCTGGCTGCGCCGGACCGCGCACACCGAGGGCGGCCGGGCCTTCTTCCGGCTGGTGACCGAGGCCGTGTTCTCCGCGGGGCCCGAGGACATGTCGGCGCTGTGGGCCGCCTTCTACGTCGGCGCGGCGGGCGGCATCGACCGGCTGATCAACGTCGTCGGCGGGGCACAGCAGGACCGCGTGGTCGGCGGGACGCAGGTCATCGCGCTGCGGCTGGCCGAAGAGCTCGGCGACCGGGTCGTCCTCGACGCGCCGGTCACCGGCATCGACTGGCGGACCCGGGGGGTCCAGGGCGCCCCGGGCGTCCGCGTCACCACGCGCGGCGGCCCGGAGGTGCGCGCCCGCAGGGCCGTGGTCGCGGTTCCGCCGCCGCTCGCCGCCCGGATCCGCTTCACTCCGGGACTTCCCGGCGACCGCGACCAGCTCGTCCAGCGGATGCCCATGGGCCGGGTCATCAAGGTCAACGTCGCCTACGAGGAGCCGTTCTGGCGTGACGCGGGCCTGAGCGGCCAGGCGAACAGCACCCACCGTGCCCTCGGCACCGTCCTCGACAACACACCCCACGGCGGCTCGCCTGGCTCGCTCGGCTCGTCCGGCCCGCCCGGCGTGCTGGTCGGCTTCCTCGAAGGCCGGCACGCCGACGCCGGCTCGCGCCTGGACGCCGCCGAACGCCGCGCCCGGGTGATCGACGACCTCGTCGGCTACTTCGGCCCCCGGGCCCGCCACCCCCTCGCCTACATCGAACGCGACTGGGCGGAAGAGGAGTACAGCCGCGGCTGCTACGGAGCGTTCGCCGTGCCCGGCGCCCTCACCCGGTTCGGTCCGGCCCTGCGCGGGCCGGTCGGCCCCCTGCACTGGGCGGGCACCGAAACCGCCACCAGGTGGGCGGGCTACATCGACGGCGCCGCCGAGTCCGGCCACCGCGTCGCGAAGGAGATCCTCGCGGCGCTCTCCTGATCCCCACTCACCCCCGCACGGTGTCCTGTTCCCCCCGGTCCGTTCCCCCCGGTCCGTTCCCCCGATCACGTGTCACGTGGATCCGGGACCGGGCATTGGTGACTTATCCGGACACCCCCACCGCTCCTAGCGTGATCGCACAGAGATCGGAAGTCGGAGCGGCACGCGTCAGGGATGGCATGGCCGCCGAGGGAGTTGTCTTGGCCAGTCACGACCATGCCGACGGGAACGCGTTCCCGGCATCGGCCGCACAGCGGCGCATGTACTTCCTCCAGGAGACGGAGGAGGGACGGCCGACCTACCACATGCCGGTGTTCCTCGCCTTCGGGGAACAGGTGGACGCCGCAGCGCTCCAAGACCGCGCCCAGGCGCTGCTGGACCGCCACGAGGCACTGCGGACCCGCTTCCGGCTGGAGGACGGCGAACTGCTCCAGGTCGTCGACGACCCGGCCCGCCTGGAGTGGACCGAGGACAAGGCCGACACCGCCGAGGAGATCGCGGCCTGGCAGGACGCCCAGTACCGGCGGCCCTTCGACCTGCACACCGGACCGCTGTTCCGCGCGGCCCTGCTGCACACCCCGGACGGTGCCCTCCTCGTCCTCGCCCTCCACCACATCGCCGGCGACGGCTGGTCCGTGCGCGTCCTGGTGCGCGAGCTCCTCGCGGACCCCGCCGACGGGCCCGCCGACGGGCCCGGCGCCCCCCTCCCCGAACCCGCCTTCCAGTACGGGGACTACTCCGCCTGGCAGGAGGAACTCCTCGCCGGCCCCGGCACCGCCGAGCGGCTCGCCCACTGGGCCGGGCACCTGGCGGGCGAGCTGCCCGACACCTGGCTGCCGTACGACCGCAGGCCCGCCACGGTGCCGGGCCCCGGCCACCGCGCCGCGGGACTGCACGAGTTCACCGTGCCCGAGGAGGTCGTACGGCGCGCCGGACGGCTCGGCCGGGACACGTCGAGCACCCTGTTCACCACCTGCCTCGCCGTCCTCCAGATCGCCCTGGCCCGCTACGCCGGTGCCGAGGACGTACTCGTCGGCACCGCCGTCGCGAACCGCGACCGCAAGGAGTTCGAGGACACCGTCGGCCTGTTCGTCAACACCGTCCCGGTGCGCGCCGACCTGAGCGGCGACCCCCTCTTCCGGGACCACCTGGCCCGGACCCGCGACACCCTCCTCGACGCCCAGGACCACCAGGACCTTCCCTTCGAGCGGATCGTGGAGCACATCGGGGCGGCCCGCTCCGACGAGGGCTCGCCCCTGTTCTCCGTCTTCGCGGGCTTCCACGACGAGGACGCGCTGACCGAGGGGCTGCCCGGCCCCCGCGTCCGCCTCGTCGAACCCCCGGCGGCCACCGCCAAGTTCGACCTCACCTTCGACGTGGTCCGTTCCGGCGGCGCCGTGCACTGCCGGCTGGAGTACCGCGCCGACCTGTACGACCGGGCCACGGTGGAACGGTTCGCCCGCCACTTCTCCGCCCTCCTCGACGCCGCCACCGCGCAGCCCGGCCGGCGCGTCGGCGACCTGCCGATGCTCACCCCCGCCGAGCAGCGGCCGCTCACCTCGCCGCCGCCCGCCGAGGTCCGCGCCACCGCCCCCGACCCGGACCGCTGCGCCCACGAGATCTTCGCCGAACACGCCCGGCGCACCCCCGACGCCGTGGCCGTCACGGACGGCGGCCGGCACGTCACCTACGCCGAACTCGACCGCACCGCCAACCGGATCGCCCACCGGCTGCGGGCCCTCGGGGCCGGCCCCGGCACCCTCGTCGGTCTCTGCGCACCCCGTTCCGCCGACCTCCCCGCCGCGCTCCTCGGCATCCTCAAGGCGGGTGCCGCCTACCTCCCGCTCGACCCCGGCAACCCCCCGGAGCGGATCCGCGGCATCATCGAGGACGCGGGCCTCGCCCACCTCGTCGGCACCGCCGGCACCCGCGCCCTGTGGGAGGACGCCGGACTCCGCACCGTGGACCTCGGCGCCGACGCCGCGCTCCTGGCCGGCCTGCCGCAGACGCCCCCCGACAGCGGGGTCACCCCGGGCGACCTCGCGTACACCATCTACACCTCGGGCTCCACCGGCCGGCCCAAGGGCACCCTCGTGCCCCACCGCAACATCACCCGGCTGTTCTCCGCCACCGACCACTGGTTCGGCTTCGGCGCGGACGATGTGTGGACCCTCTTCCACTCCATCGCCTTCGACTTCTCCGTCTGGGAACTGTGGGGCGCGCTGCTGTACGGCGGCCGGCTCGTCGTCGTGCCGTACGCCACCAGCCGCTCCCCGGAGGAGTTCCTCCGGCTGCTCCGCCGCGAACGGGTCACCGTCCTCAACCAGACCCCGTCCGCCTTCCTCCAGCTCGACCGGGCCGATGCCGATGCCGATGCCGACGCCTGCGCGGACCCGGGCGGTGAGGACGGGCTCGCCCTGCGGTACGTCGTCTTCGGCGGCGAGGCCCTGGACACCGGCTCGCTGCGCGGCTGGTTCGACCGCCACGGGGACACCGCGCCCCGGCTGGTCAACATGTACGGCATCACCGAGACCACCGTGCACGTCACCCACCGGCCGCTGACCGCCCGCGACGCCCGCGAGGACCGCGGCAGCGTCATCGGCCCGCCCATCCCCGACCTCGCCCTGCACCTCCTCGACCGGAACGGCCGCCCCGTCCCCCGCGGCGCCACCGGCGAACTCCACGTCAGCGGCGCCGGCCTGGCCCGCGGATACCTGCACCGGCCCGCCCTGACCGCCGAGCGCTTCCCCGCCGACGGCACTCCCGGCGCCGCCCCCGGCGCCCGCCTCTACCGCACCGGAGACCTCGCCCGGCTCCGCTCCGACGGCGAACTGGAGTACCTGGGCCGTGCCGACGACCAGATCAAGCTCCGGGGCTTCCGCATCGAACCCGGCGAGGTCGAGGCCGCGCTGACCGCCCACCCCCGGATCGGCGCCGCCCACGTACGGCTCGCCCCCGACGCCTCCGGCACCCCCGTGCTGACCGCCTGGATCGCCGTACCCGGACTCGACGCCGAGGCCGCCCCCGCCGTGGCCGAGCTGCGCGAGCACCTGGACCGGCTGGTTCCCCCGTACATGGTCCCCGGCGCCTTCGTGGCCCTGCCCGCCTTCCCGCTCACCGTCAACGGGAAGGTGGACCGGCGGGCCCTGCCCGCTCCGGCGGCGGCCGGCGCCGCCCTGCCCGCCGGGGCCGCGTACGAGCCGCCGAGCGGCCCGGTCGAGACCGCGCTCGCCGGGATCTGGCAGCAGGTCCTCGGGCACCCGCGGGTCGGCGCGCACGACAACTGGTTCGCCCTCGGCGGCGACTCCATCCGCTCGCTCCAGGTGCTCTCCCGGGCCCGCGACCGCGGGATCGGCCTGTCCCTCGCGGGTCTGACCCGCAGCCGCACCCTGCGGGAGCTCGCGGCCGGCGCCGACGCCGGCGCCGACGGCGGCGGCACCGACGCCGCGGCCGGCCGTACCGCACACGTGCCCGCGGCCGCGGCGGGGTCCGGCCCCGAGCCGTTCGCGCTGCTCGGCCCCCGGGACCGGGCGCTGCTCCCGCCCGGCCTGGACGACGCCTACCCGATGACCCGCCTGCAGGCCGGCATGCTGTTCCACAGCGACCTGCCCACCGCCGACGGAGGGCGGGTCTACCACAACGTCGCCTCCTACCTGGTCGAGGCGCCCTGGGACGAAGCCGCCTGGCACGCCACGGTCGACGGGCTCGCCGCCCGGCACGAGATGCTGCGGACCTCCTTCGACCCGCACCGCTACTCCGAACCCCTCCAGCTCGTCCACCGGGACGCCCGCCCCGAGATCACCTTCGAGGACCTGCGGACCCTCGGCGCGGACGAGCGGGAGGCCGCGGTCGCCGAGCGCCACCGGGCCGAACGCGCAAGGCCGTTCCGCTGGGACCGGGCCCCACTCCTCCGCCTGCACGTCCAGCGGCTCACCGAGGGCACCTTCCGGCTGTTCCTCGCCGAACACCACGCCACGATGGACGGCTGGAGCGAGCGCTCCCTCCTCACCGAACTGGCCCTCACCTACACCCGGCACGCCACGGCGGCCTCCACGGCGGCCTCCACGGCGGCCTCCACCGCGCCGGACACCGCCCGCGGCGGGCTCGCCGGGCCCGCCGTGCCCGCCGCGCCGCGCTCCCGTTACGCCGGCTACGTCGCCCTGGAGCAGGCCGCGCTCGCCGACCCCGGCACCCGCGCGTTCTGGGCCGCGCAGACCGACGGCGCCCCCGTCACCCGGCTGCCCCGCAGCGTGCCCGCGGGCGGGCCGCCCCGGCACGCCTGGTACCAGCGGCCGCTCCCCGCACCGCTGCACGAACGCCTCACCGCCGTCGCCGCGGACCTGCGGGTCCCCCTGCGGACCCTGCTGCTCGCCGCGCACCTCCGCGTGATGGCACTGCTGGGCGGCGCCGACGAGGTCACCACCGGCGTCGTCGTCGGCGGCCGCGCCGAGGAACCCGACGGCGACCTCGTCATCGGCCCCTTCCTGAACACCCTGCCGCTGCGCCTGGACGTCGGCCCGCAGACCTGGCGCGAGCTCGTCGAGCGGATCACCGACCTGGAGCTCCTCGCCCACGAGCACCGCCGCTTCCCCCTCGCGGAGATCCTCCGCGGCAACGGCGGCGCCCCCGTCTTCGAGACCTTCTTCAACTACACCCACTTCCACGTCGAGCAGGCCCTCGCCGACGCCGGCGCCTTCACCGTGCTGGAGGAGACGGGCGAGGCGGTGACCGACTTCCCGTTCGGCGCCGAGTTCTCCCGCACCCCCGACGGCCGCGGCCTGGAACTCGGCCTGCGCTACGACGCCGCACGCTTCACCGGAGAAGGCACGGCCGAGGCCCACCTCGCCTACGAGGCCGCGCTGACCGCGCTCGCCGCCGACCCCGCCCGCCCGGTCCACGAAGCCGGCCTGCTGTCCCCGGCCGAGCACCGGCACATCGAGCGGAGCAACGCCACCAGCCGCCGCTTCGACCGCCCGCACACCCTCACCGCCCTGTTCGCCGAACAGGTCCGCCGGACCCCCGTCGCCACGGCGGTCCGCCACGACGGCACCGGCATCGCGTACGCCGCACTCGACGCGGCCGCCGACCGGCTGGCCCGGCGGCTCCGCCGGCACGGAGCCGGCCCCGGCACCTTCGTCGCCCTGCTGATGGAACGTTCCGCCGACCTCCCGGCGGCCCTGCTCGCCGTCCTGCGCACCGGAGCCGCGTACGTCCCGCTCGACCCGGAACACCCCCGGGCCCGCACCGAGTCCCTGCTCGCCGAATGCGGGGCCCACCTGGTCATCGCCGACGCCCGGCACGCCGGACCGCTCCGCGACGCCGGCCGGACCGTGCTGGTCCCCGGAGAGGACACCGGGCCCGGGGAAGCGGCGCTCCCCGTCCCCGCGCCCCGCGCCGTCCGGCCCGAGGACCCCGCCTACCTGATCTTCACCTCGGGGTCCACCGGCCGCCCCAAGGGCGTCGTCGTCTCCCACCGGGCCATCGCCAACCGGCTGCTGTGGATGCAGGACGCCTACCGCCTCACCCCCGGGGAGCCGGTCCTGCACAAGACCCCGTACACCTTCGACGTCTCCGTGTGGGAGCTGTTCTGGCCGCTGATCACCGGCGCGACCCTGGTCGTCGCCCCGCCGGGCGCGCACCGCGACCCGCTCCGGCTCGGGGCGCTCCTCCGCTCCGAGGAGGTCACCACCGTCCACTTCGTGCCGTCGATGCTCGACGTGTTCCTCGACGACCCGCGGGCCGTCACCGACGCGCGCGGCCTCACCCGGGTCGTCTGCAGCGGCGAAGCCCTCCCCGCCGACCTCCGGGACACCTTCTTCGACCGCCTCCCCGGCGTCGAACTGCACAACCTGTACGGGCCGACCGAGGCGGCCGTGGACGTCACCCACTGGCAGTGCCGGCCCGGCGACGGCGACACCGTGCCCATCGGCCGGCCCATCGCCAACCTGCGCGTCCACGTGCTCGACGCCCGCCTCGCCGAGGTCCCCACGGGCGTCACCGGCGAGCTGTACCTGGAAGGCACCGGCCTCGCCGACGGCTACCACGGCCGCCCGGACCTGACCGCCGAACGGTTCCCCGTGACCACCGGCCCCGACGGCGCCCCCCGCCGCCTCTACCGGACCGGCGACCTGGCCCGGCGCCGCCCCGACGGGGCGCTCGAGTACGCCGGGCGCACCGACCACCAGATGAAGGTGCGCGGCTTCCGCGTCGAGCCCGGCGAGATCGAGGCCGTCCTCGCCGCGCACCCCGCGGTCCGGTCCTGCGCGGTCCTGCTGCGCGACGGCCGACTCACCGCGTACGTCACCCCGGCCGTGCTGCCGGTCGAGGTGCCCGGACTGGCCGCCCACGCCCGGGAACGGCTGCCCGAGCACATGGTCCCGGCGGCCTGGGTCACCCTCCCCGAACTGCCGCTGACCGTGAACGGCAAGCTCGACCGCGCGGCCCTGCCCGCGCCCCGGCCCGGCGGCACCGCCCGCTCCGGCCGCGGCGCCCCGGTCCCGCCCCGCGACGCCACCGAGACCCGGCTGGCCGGGATCTGGGCCGACCTCCTCGGGAGCGGCCCGGTCAGCGTCCACGAGGACTTCTTCGACCTCGGCGGCCACTCCATCGACGCCCTGCGGCTGACCGGACGCGTCAACGCGGCCTTCGGCGCCGGGCTCTCCGTCGGCACCCTGCTGGAACGGCCCACCGTGGCCCGACTGGCCGAGCTGCTGCGCGACGGCGCCCCCGCCGTTGTGCCGGGGAGCGCCCCGGCCGCCGTACGGATCCGCCGGGGCGGCGCGCTGCCCCCGCTGGTCCTCGTCCACCCGGTCGGCGGCCAGGTGCTCTGCTACCGGGAGCTGGCCGCCGCACTGGAACCGGGCCGTCCCGTCCTCGGCCTCACCGCCCCCGCACCCCGGGCGGACGGCCGCCCGCGCACGGTGGCCGAACTGGCCGCCGTCCACCTGGACACCCTGGACGCGCTGGGCGTCCTGGACACCCCCGTCACCCCGGAACGCGGCCACCCGGCCGGACCCGTCCACCTGGCAGGCTGGTCCTTCGGCGGCCTCGTCGCGCACCACATGGCGGCCGAACTCGCGGCCCGGGGCCGCCCCGCCGCCTCCCTCACCCTGCTCGACACCGCCCACCCCGAGCCGGACGCCGTCCCCGACGACGAGGCCGGCCTGCTGGAGTGGTTCCACCAGGACCTCGCCCGGACCGCCGGCATCGACCCCGGCGACGGCGAACGCGCCGAGCTGCGTGCCGCGCTGAGCAACGCGCCGGACCCCGCCGCCGGGCTGCGTGCCCTGGCGGAGCACACCGCCCGCCGCCACCCGGGGGCGCTGCCCGGAGCGGACGAACTCGCCCACCACTACGCCGTGTTCGCCGAGGCGGTCCGTGCCGCGGCCGGGCACCGGCCGACCCCGGTGCCCGGCCCCGTCCACTTCCACCAGAGCACCACCGGCGCCGGCTGCGACGCGGCCCGCCGCTGGGCGGCGTACGCCCCGGACGGCCTGGCCGTGCACGGACTGGCGGCGGACCACTACCAGCTGGTGCGGCCCCCGTACGTGACCACCGTCGCGGAACGCCTCGGCGCGGCCCTCGCCGCCGCCGACCCGGACCACCGGGCGACGCCCGGCGGATGAGGAACGGCCGGAGGCCGCCGGCCCGGTCCGACCCCCCTCGGACCGCGCCGGACCGGCCTCCGTGCCCCCGTCCCCCTCCGCACATCCGCCCGCCGACGGACCGCCGCCGCAGCGGCCCCGCCCCGCCGCCGCCCCCGAGGGGCGGCCGGCACCCCACCAGATCGGAACCCACCGTGAACAGCGACACACCGCCCCCGGCCGCCGGTCTCACCGGCCGGCTGCAGGACGGCCCGGCACGCCTGCTGCACGAGGAGGTCCTCGCCCCGCAGTTCGCGTTCGAGTCCCGCCACCTGCTGCACCACTACACGGCCATCGAGAAGGTCCTGGCCGCCGAGTACGCCCGGATGGGCCTGCTCACCGCCGACGAGGCCGCCGCCGTGGCCGGCCTGCTCGACGGCATCGGCCCCGGAACCCTCACCGCGCGCCCCGACGCCAACCTCTCCGACATCGCCTTCGCCGTCGAACGGCACGTCGAGGCCGGACTGGCCCGGCCCGTGCCGCACTGGCACGTGGACCGCAGCCGCAACGACCTCCAGGCCACCGCCCAGGTCATGTACGGGCGGGAGCGGCTGGCCGCGTTCGCCGACGCGCTCCTCGGGCTCGGCGAGACGGCCGTGCGCGTCGCCGACGCCACCCGCACCCTGCCCATGCCCGGCTACACCCACTTCCAGGCCGCCCAGGTCATCACCCCCGGCTTCCACCTGGCCGCGCTGTCCGAGCACGTGCTGCACACCCTCGGCCGGCTGCTGCACACCTACGACGGCATCGACGCCTGCCCGCTGGGCGCCGGGGCCATGGCGGGCCAGGAGCTCGCCTGGGACCGGGACCGGATGGCCCGCCTGCTGGGCTTCGCCCGGCCCCAGCAGAACGCCCTGACGGCGGTGGCGGGCCGCCGCTGGAGCGCCGAACTCACCGGGGAGCTCAGCCTGTTCGGCAGCACCCTGGCACGGTTCGTCACCGACCTGCTGACCTGGGGCGGCAGCGAACACGGCTTCCTCGACCTGCCCGACGAACTCTCCGGGATCTCCTCGGCGATGCCGCAGAAGAAGAACTTCCCCGTCCTGGAGCGGATCCGCGGCCGCACCGCCCACCTGACCGCCTTCCACGCCGACGTACTGCTCGGGCAGCGCAACACCCCGTTCAGCAACCTCGTGGAGGTGTCCAAGGAGGCCGGGACGCACGTCCACCAGGCCGTCGAATCGGCCCTGGGCACCGTCCGGCTGCTGACCGAGGTCCTCGGCCGGATCACCTTCCGGGCCGACCGCATGCGGGAGGTCTGCGCACGGGAGTACCTCGGCGGCTTCAGCCTGGCCAACGCCCTCACCCTCACCGCCGGCGTGCCCTGGCGCACGGCCCAGGTCATCGCCGGGCAGTACGTGGTGGCGGCCGCGCGGGCGGGCGTCGCGCCCTGGCCGGGCGAACCCGAGCTGCTGGTCCGGGCCGCCGCCGCGCACGGGTTCACGCCCGCCGACCCGGGCGGGCTGCTGTCCGCGGCCTTCGACGTCGACGCGGCCCTGGAGCGGCTGTCCTCCACGGGCTCCGCCCACCCGGACGCCGTGGCCGGGAACCTCCGTGCCCAGCGGGTCGCGTACGCCGAACTGGCCGGGGCCTGGGCGCGGAGGACCGCCGCCCGGCTGGAGGGGGCCGCCGAGACGGACCGCTGCCTGACCGGTCCCGCAGGGGAGGAGGTGGGCGGTGCCTTCGGTCACGAGACCCGTACCGGGCGCTGAACTGCCCACCTCGGCCGCTGAACTGCCCGCCCCGGCCGCTGAACCGACCGCTCCCGTCCCGGGTACCGTCCCGGCCGGCCGCACCGGGACCGGACGCGCCTTCGGGACCTTCGGGGAGCTCCTCCAGGGCGCCCTGCCCGAGCCGGACGGCGACTTCCTCGTCACCTTCCCGCTCGCCCGCTGGTCCACCGCCACCTTCCGCCCGGCCCCGCCCGGCACCGGCCCCGGCGTCCGGGTGCTGCCCGCCCACAAGACCAAGGCGCGCCGCGTCGCCGAAGCCGTCCTCGCGGCGGCCGGCGCGGCCGACGGCGGTGTCCTGGAGATCTCCGCGGACCTGCCGGAGGGCAAGGGCCTCGCCAGCTCCTCCGCCGACCTGGTCGCCACCGTCCGCGCCGTCGGGGACGCCCTCGGAATCGCCCTCCCGCCGGACCGGGCGGAGGACTTCCTGCGCGCGGTCGAACCCTCCGACGGAGTGATGCACGACGGGATCGTCGCCTTCCACCACCGGACGGTCCGCCTCCGGCACCGGCTCGGCGAACTCCCGCCGCTCGCCGTGATCGCCCACGACCTGGGCGGCCAGGTCGACACCGTCGCGCACAACCGCACCGCCGGCCCCGTCCCCGCGGCCGACCGGGCCGAATACGCCCGGCTCCTCGACCGCCTCACCCGGGCCGTCGCCCGCACCGACCTGCCCGAGGTCGGCGCGGTCGCCACCCGCAGCGCCGAGCTGCACGCCGCCCGCCGCCCCCGCCCCGGCCTGGACCGGCTGCGCCGGCTCGGCCGGGACACCGGCGGGTACGGACTCGTCCTCGCCCACAGCGGCACCGTGCTCGGCATCCTCCTCGACGCCGACGACCCGGAACTCGACGCGAAGACGAAGCACGTCCGGGACGGCTGCGCCGCCCTCGGCGGCACCGTGTCCGTCCACCGCAGCCTCGGCACCGGCGAAGGCCGGACGCCCACCGGGCCGCCGCACCGCCGCCCCGCCCACCCCACGGAGAACTGACCATGCTCTACGACACCCTGGCCGACGCGATCGGCGGCACCCCCCTGGTGCGGCTCCGCCCCGTCACGGAAGGCGGCACGGCCCCCAACGCTGACCCCGTCACGGACCGCGGCGTGGACCGCGGCGTGGAGGCGTACGCCAAACTCGAACTGCAGAACCCGTTCGCGATGAAGGACCGGGTCGCCCGGCACATCCTCACCGAGGCCCGCCGGCGCGGCGACCTGCTTCCCGGGGCACCCGTCGTGGAGAGCTCCTCGGGGACGATGGCGCTCGGGGTCGCCCTGGTCGGACGTTCCCTCGGCCACGAGGTGCACATCGTCACCGACCCGCGCATCGACCCCGTCACCCTCGCCAAACTGCGCGCCCTCGACTGCCGGGTGCACATCGTCGACGCCATGGGCGCCCAGGGCTGGCAGAGCGCCCGCCTGGAACGCCTCGCCGCGCTCATGGACACGCTGCCCGGAGCGTTCTGGCCCCGCCAGTACTCCAACCCCGACAACCCCGGCGCCTACCGGGGCCTGGCCGCCGAACTCCTCGCCGACCTCGGGCACGTCGACGTCCTGGTCGGTGCCGTCGGCAGCGGCGGCTCCCTGTGCGGGACCGCGCGCGCCCTCAAGGAGACCCTGCCCGGCCTGCGCGTCGTCGGGGTCGACTGCGTCGGCAGCACCCTGTTCGGCCAGCCCGACCGGCCGGGCCGGCTGCAGAGCGGGCTCGGCAACAGCCTGCTCCCCGAGAACCTGGACCGCACCCTGATCGACGAGGTGCACTGGCTCAACGACCGCGAGGCGTTCGCCGCCGCCCGGGAACTCGCCCGCGACCAGCAGGTGTTCGGCGGGAACACCTCCGGCTCCGTCTACCGGGTGCTCACCGCCCTCGCCGCGGAAGCCCCGCCCGGCACCCGCATCGTCGGCATCCTGCCCGACCGCGGCGACCGCTACGCCGACACCGTCTACGACGACGCCCACTGGGAGGCGCACGGACTGCACGAGCTGCCCGCGCCCGGCGCGCCCGCCGACCTCCCGCCGGGCGCCACCGCGCACAGCTGGTCGCGGACCGCCCACCGGCCCCCCGCGGACCTGCGCCGCCACCTGGTGTTCGTCGAGTCCAACACCACCGGCACCGGCATGATCGCCCTGGACCTGGCCCGGGAACTGGACACCGTACCGGTGCTGGTCACCGGCGACCCGGACCGCTACCGGGGACTGGCCGGCACCGGCGCCGAGGTGCTGCGCTGCGACACCAACGACGACGCCGCGCTGCGCGCCGCCCTGCTGAGCCGGTTCCGCCGCGAGGAGATCGCCGGCATCACCACCACCAGCGACTTCTACGTCCCCGCCGTCGCCCGGCTCACCACCTGGCTCGGCCTGTCCGGCAACCCGCCGGAGGCGGCCGCCGCCTGCCGCGACAAGACCGCCCTGCGGGCCGTACTGGCCGCCGCCGGCATCCGGCAGCCCCGGCACGCCGTCGTCCGGGACCCCGCGGACCTGCCCGGGGCCATCGCCCGCACCGGCCTGCCCTGCGTGGTGAAACCCGCCGACGGCTCCGGGTCCACGCACGTCCTGCTCTGCCACGACCCGGAACAGGCCGCCGCCCAGACGGAACTGATCCTCGCGGAGGAGGTCAACGCCCGCGGCATGCCCGCGGCCCGCGCCGTCCTGGTCGAGGAGTACCTCGACGGGCCGGAGGTCAGCGTGGAGACCTTCGGCACCGCCGGCGCCGTCCACCGCGTCGGCGTCACCGCCAAGTCCGTCACCGGCAGCCCCTACTTCGTCGAGCACCGGCACGTGTTCCCGGCGCCGATGGCGGCCGGCCGGGCACGCGCCGCCGCGGACACCGCGGTGGCCGCCCTGACCGCCGTCGGGCTGTGCCACGGCGCCGCCCACACCGAGGTGAAACTGACCGCCGACGGCCCGGCCGTGGTCGAGATCAACCCCCGCCCGGCCGGCGGCATGATCCCCGAACTGGTGCGCCTCGCCACCGGCGTGGACCTGCTGCGGGCGCAGCTGCTGGCCGCCCTCGGCCGGGAACCCGGTCTGACCCCCGACCGGGACGGCCACGCCGGGATCCGGTTCCTGCTGGCCGGCTCCGAGGGGCCGCTGACCGCCGTCGAGGGCACCGGGCCGGCCACCGCCGTCCCCGGCGTCGAGGAGGTCACCGTCACCGCCGCGCCGGGCACCCCGGTACGCCGTCCGCGCAGCGCCGCCGACCGGATCGGGCACGTCATCGCCCGCCACGCCACCGCCGAAGGGGTCACCGAGGCCCTCGACGAGGCCCATGCCCGGCTGCGGATCACGGTCGGCGCGGCCGCCGTGCCCGCCCCGGCCGGCGCCACCACCTGAACTCCCTGAACTCCATGAACTTCCTGAACACCCGGAACACCCGGAACGCCCGGAACTCTCTGCACCACCCGCACTACCCGCACCACCCGTAATCCCACCCACCGCGCACACACGAGGAGTCCTCATGTCCAACCCGTTCGAGAACGACGCCGCCCCCTACACCGTCGTCCGCAACGACGAGCTGCAGCACGCCCTGTGGCCCGCCGCCACGCCCGTCCCGGCCGGCTGGACGGCCGTCCACGGCCCCGACTCCCGCGAGAACTGCCTGCAGTACGTGGAGACCCACTGGACCGACATGCGCCCCGCCTCCCTGGTCGCCGCCCTCGCCGCCGCCGGCTCCGACCGTGGCTGACCGCCCGTTCGGCCAAGGGCACCCCCCGGCCGGGGCGAACCCCGCCCCCGACCCCGTGGACGTGCTGAGCCGGCTGTTCGCCGAGGTGCTCGGCCTGCCCCGGGTCGAACCGGGCGCGAGCTTCACCGGGCTCGGCGGCGACAGCATCCAGGCCATCCAGGTCGTCGGCCGCGCCCGGCAGGCCGGACTCGTGCTCGCCACCCGCGAGGTGCTGCGCAGCGAGTCCGTCCGCGCGCTCGCGGCCGGCGCCCGGACGGCAGGCCCGGCGGGCGGGGCGGCCCGTCCGGCCGGGCCGCCCCGCCGGCTCGGCCCGTTCCCCGCCACCCCGATCATGGACTGGCTCGTGGAGACGGCCGCCCCCGGCGTCCCCGCGGACAGCTACCACCAGTCCCTCGTCCTGCTCACCCCGGCCGCCCTGGACCGCGCCGACGCGGTACGCCTCCTCCAGGCGCTGGCCGACCACCACGACCTGCTCCGGCTGCGCGTGACGGGCGGCACCGGGGCCCGCCCGTGCCGGCCCGCCGTACCGGCACCCGGCAGCGTGGACGCGGCCCGCGTGCTCGACTTCGTCGATGCCCGTGACGTCCCCGAGGAGCTCCTCCCGGAACTGACCAAGCGCCACATCCGCTCCGCCGCACGACTCCTGTCACCCGCCGACGGGACGGTCCTGCGGGCCGTCCTCCTCGACCGGGGCCCGGCTGCGCAGGGGCGCCTCGCTCTCGTCGTCCACCACCTGTCCGTGGACGGCGTCTCCTGGCGCATCCTCCAGGAGGACCTGCGGTCCTGCTGGCAGGACCTGACCGAGGGACGGGAACCGTCGCCCGCCCCGGTGACCACCCCGTTCGCCGAATGGGCGGCGCTGCTGCGGGCCGAGGCCCTCTCGGGGCGCCGTACCGCCGAGGCCGCGCACTGGCACGACACGCTGCGGCCGGCCCCCGAACCGCTGGCCGGCACCAGCCCGCACGGCACCCTCGACCCGGACAGCCCCGACCGGACCCTCACCCTCACCCTGCCCGCGGAGGTGACCGCCCCGCTGCTCACGCGGGCCCCCGCCGCGGTCAACGGCACCGTCGACGACGTCCTGCTGACCGGCCTGGCCCTGGCCGTGCTGGCGTGGCGGCGCCCGTACACCGGCCCGGACGACTCCGGCGCCGTCCTCGTCGACGTCGAGGGCCACGGCCGCCAGGACATCACCGACGCATCCGACACCGCCGACGCACCCGACCTGTCCCGTACGGTCGGCTGGTTCACCACCCTCCACCCCGTCCGCCTCGACCTCGGGGGCACCGACCCCGAGGCCGCCCGGACCGGGGGCCCCGCCACCGGGGACGCCCTGCGCCGCGTCAAGGAAGCCCTGCGGGCCGTCCCCGACAAGGGGATCGGCCACGGACTGCTGCGCCACACCAACCCGCGCACCGCGCCCGGCCTGACCCGTACCGGGGTCCCTGAGCTGGGCTTCAACTACCTGGGCCGGTTCCCGCTCGGCGGCACGGCCGACTGGGAGGCCGCGCCAGGGCACGCGTTCGCCCTGGACGCCGCCGAACCCGGCATGCCCCTGCCGCACGCCCTGGAGGTCAACGCCGCCGCCCACGAGGGACCCGACGGGCCCGTCCTCAGCGCGACCTGGACCTGGTCCGGGAACGCCTACGACGCCGACCGGGTCCGGGCCCTCGCCGATGAGTGGTTCGCCATGCTCCGCGCCGTCGCCGACCACGCCGGACGCCCCGGAGCGGCCCGGCTGACCCCCTCCGACGTGTCCCTGGCCGGACTCTCCCAGACCGACCTCGACCTCTTCGAAAGCCAGCTCGGAGCGCCCCTGTGATCCCCCTGACCCACGCCCAGCACCGTCTGTGGTTCCTCTCCCACGACGCCGGTACGGGCACCGACGCCACCGAAGACACCACCGAGGCCCCTCCGGGGGACGCCACCGAGGACGCCGCCGGGGCCCTGTACACCATCGCGGCCGGCCTGCCGCTGCGCGGACCGCTCGACACCGCCGCCCTGAGCGGCGCCGTCGCGGACGTCACCGCCCGGCACGAGGCCCTGCGCACCGTCTTCCCCGACGACCGGGGCACGCCCCGCCAGCACGTCCTGCCGGCCGGCGCGGCCGAAGCCGCCGACGTGTTCGCCGTGACCCCCTGCGATCCCGACGGGCACCGGGCCCGCGCCCGGGAAGCCGCCGCCCGGCCCTTCGCCCTGGACCGCGAAACACCCCTGCGGGTCCACCTGTTCACCGACGGCGCCGACCACCACCACCTGCTGCTCGCCCTCCACCACATCGCGGGCGACGGCGCCTCCCTCGACCTCCTGCTCCGCGACCTCGCCGCCGCCTACACCGCCCGCCTGACCGGAACCACCCCCGACTGGCCCGAACTCCCCGTCCAGTTCCCCGACTACGCCCTGTGGCAGCGCGAGCTCCTCGGCGACCCGGCCGACCCCGGCTCGCGCCAGGCCCGTGCCCTGGACAGACGGGCCGACGCCCTTGCCGGACTGCCGGCCGAGCTCGCCCTGCCCGCCGACCGGCCCCGCCCCGCCGTGCCCACCCACCGGGGCGCCGACACCTCCGCGGTGCTGGCCCCTGAAGTCCATGCCGCGCTGGCCGGCCTGGCGCGGGCCCGGCGTACGACCCCCTTCACGGCGGTGCAGGCCGCCTTCGCGGCTCTCCTCACCCGGCTCGGCGCGGGAACCGACGTACCGCTCGGCTGCCCCGTCGACGCCCGCGAGGAGGAGGCGCTGCAGGACCTCGTCGGCCTGTTCGTCGACACCACCGTCGTACGCGCCGACACCTCCGGCGATCCCGCGTACGCCGACCTGCTCGACCGGGTCCGCGACGCCGCCCTCGACGCCCGGACCGACGCCGGCCTGCCCTTCGACGCGCTCGTCGAGCGCCTCTCCCCGCCGCGGGCCCCGGGCCGGCACCCGCTGTTCCAGGTCGCCGTGGCCGCCCAGCGGGGCGGCGGACCGGCCGCGGAGTTCCCCGGCCTGCGCACCGGCGCCCCGGAACCCGTGCGCACCGGCACCGCCAAGTTCGACCTCACCCTGGAGGTCACCGAGCACCACCGGCCGGACGGCACCCCGGACGGGATCGGCCTCACCCTCGAATACGCCGTGGACCTCTTCGACGAGGACACCGCCCGCCGCCTCCTGCACCGCCTGGTCCGGCTGACCCGGGCCGCCGCCGAGGCCCCCCACCGCCCGCTGTCCGCCCTGCCCGTCCTCGCCGACGACGAGGCGCAGGCCCTGCGCGGCCGCTGGCAGGGCGGGCCCGCCGCCTCCGACGAGGCCACCGTCCACGGCCTGTTCGCCGAGCGGGCCGCCGCCCACCCCGACCGCCCGGCCGTCAGCTGCGCCGGACGGGAGACGAGCTACGGGGAGCTCGACGCGCGGGCCGAACGGTGGGCCGGCAGACTCGCCGCCGCGGGCGTCCGCGCCGGCGACAACGTCGCGGTCCTGATGGAGCGGTCCACCGAACTGGTCGCCGTCTGCCTGGGAATCCTGAAGGCCGGCGCCGCCTACCTGCCGCTCGACGCCCGCGCCCCCCGGGCCCGTACGGCCGAACTCGCCGCCGGGGCCCGCGCCGGAGTGCTCGTCACCGACGCCCGCCCCGGCGACGGGCACGAGGGTGCCGACGGCACTGACGGCACTGACGGCACTGACGGCACTGACGGCACTGACGGCGCCGACTTCGGCATCCCGCTGACCCTGCGCCCCGAAGCAGCCGACGCGGCCCCCGGCACGGACGTCCGCCCGGTCCGGCCCGCCGTCCACCCCGACGCGCTCGCCTGCCTCATGTACACCTCCGGCTCGACCGGCACCCCCAAAGGCGTCGCCGTCCCGCACCGCGCGGTCGTCGCCCTCGCCCGCGACGGCCACTGGCGCGGCGGCGCCCACGAACGGGTCCTGTTCCGCTCGCCGCACGCCTTCGACGCCTCCACCTACGAACTGTGGGTGCCGCTGCTGTCCGGCGGACTCGTCGTGGTGGCCCCGCCCGGCGACCTCGACCTGGACGCCCTCGTCCGCCTCGTCGAGGAGGAACGCGTCACCGGAACCTTCCTCACCGCCACCCTCTTCAACGCGCTCGCCGACCGCCATCCCGAACGCCTGGCCGGGCTGCGCGAGGCGATGACCGGGGGAGAGGCGGCCTCCGCGGAGGCCGTCCGCCGGGTCCGCGCGCACTGCCCGGACACCACCGTCACCAACGCCTACGGGCCGACCGAGACCACCACCTTCGCCGCGCTCTTCCCCGTCCGCCCCGGCAGCCCCGGCCCGGCCGGGCAGGTGCCCATCGGCCGCCCCCTGGACGGCACCGGGCTGCACGTCCTGGACGCCGCCCTGGCCCCCGTCCCGCCAGGCGTCACCGGAGAGCTGTACGTCTCGGGCCGCGGCCTCGCCCAGGGCTACCTGGGCCGGCCCGGTGCCACCGCCGAACGGTTCGTACCCAGCCCCTACGGCCCGCCCGGCGGCCGCATGTACCGCACCGGGGACCTGGCCCGCCGTCACGCCGACGGCACCGTCGAGTACCTGGGGCGCGCCGACCGGCAGCTGAAACTGCGCGGCATGCGCGTGGAACCCGGCGAGGTGGAGGACGCACTGCTCCGGCACCCCGCCGTGGGCCAGGCGGCCGTCACCCTCGTCACCGGCCCGGCCGGACCCGCGCTCGCCGCGTACGCCGTGCCCGCCGACGGCGCCCGGTGCGAACCGCCTGCGCTCCGCGAGCACCTGCGCGCCCTGCTGCCGGAGTGGACCGTACCCGCAACCGTCACCGTGCTGGACCGGATGCCGGTGACCGCCAACGGCAAGACCGACCACGCCGCCCTGCCAGCCCCGACGGCCCCGGAACGGGGCTACGGACCCACCGCGGAGCCTCGCACCGCCACCGAACGCGCCGTCCGCGCCGTCTTCGAGGAGGTGCTCGGCACCGCACCGGTCGGACTCGACGAGGACTTCTTCGACCTCGGCGGGCACTCCCTGCTCGCCACCCGCGTCCTCGCCGGGGTCCGTGCCGAGCTCGGCGTGCCCGTCGCCGTCCGGCGCTTCTTCGCCGGGCCGACGGTCGCCGGCCTCGCGGCCGCGATCGAGGAGGCCGCCGCCGCCGGCATCCGCGACACCGCCCCTCCCGTGATCCGCCGCCGCTGACCCCCGCCGCCGCGTGCGCAGTCGCGCCGTTAGCACCGCCGCGTGGGCGGGGCGGCCGTACCGCACCGCCGTGTGGGCAGTCGTGCCGCAGGGCGGCACGGGTGGGCACACGGCACACCGGCGCGCACCGGCCGCGCAGCGTGTCCCTCCGCCCCGGCCCTGCCCCCGTACCCGCCCGCC
Source organism: Streptomyces sp. NPDC048603 (assembly GCF_043199475.1). Lineage (NCBI taxonomy): Bacteria > Bacillati > Actinomycetota > Actinomycetes > Kitasatosporales > Streptomycetaceae > Streptomyces > Streptomyces sp. NPDC048603. The sequence continues at coordinate 305,431 of NZ_JBICVY010000009.1, forward strand.
CCGATCCCCGATCCACCGACCCCGTCAAGGACAACCGCATGAACCAGCCCGCACCCACCGCCCCGCAAGTCGAGGACGTACTCCCGCTGTCCCCCCTCCAGGAGGGCATCCTCTTCCACGCCCTCTTCGACCGCACCGGCCCCGACGTCTACACCGCACAACTGCTGCTCGACCTCACCGGCCCGCTCGACCGGGCCCGGCTGCGCGCCGCCGCCGACACCGTTCTCGCCCGCCACCCCAACCTGCGCGCCGGATTCCTGCGCCGCGCCTCCGGCGAACCCGCCCAGGTCGTCCGCCGCAACGTCACCACCCCCTGGCAGGAGCACGACCTGTCCGGGCTCGGCCCCGACGAGCTGAACCGGGCCCTGGACTCCCTCCTCGCCGAGGACCGGGCCCGCCGCTTCGACCTCGACCGGCCGCCGCTGCTGCGCCTGACCCTGCTGCGCACCGGTCCCGACCGCCACCGCCTGCTGCTGACGTACCACCACATCCTGTTCGACGGCTGGTCCTGGCCGGTCATCGTCCGCGAGCTCCTCGCCCTGCACGACGCCGGACCGGACGCCGACCCGGAGGCCCTGCTCGGCCCGGTCACCCCCTACGCCGCCTTCCTGCGCCACCTCGCCGCCCGCGACACCGGAGCCGCCCGCGCAGCATGGTCCGAGGCCCTCGCCGGACTGGAATCCGGCTGCCGCACCGCACCGGTCTCGGTCCCGCCGGGCGCGGTGCTCCCGGCCCGCGTCGAGACCGTCCTCTCGGCGGCCGCAGCCGACCGCCTGACCGCACTGGCCCGCGAACGCCGGCTCACCCCGGGCACCCTGGTGCAGACCGCCTGGGCCCTGCTGATCGCCGCCCAGATACGTTCCGACGACATCGTGTTCGGGACCGTCGTGAGCGGCCGCGCCACCGACCTGCCCGGCATCGACGGCATCGTCGGACTGTGCATCAACACCGTGCCCGTCCGCGTCCGCGTCGACCGCGACGAACCCCTCGCCGCCCTCCTCGAACGGGTCCAGGAGGAACAGGCCCGCCTCATCGACCACCACCACCTCGGACTCACCGAGATCCAGCGGACCGCCGGGGCCGGCGAACTCTTCGACTCCTGCGTCACCTACCAGAACTACCCCGTCGACCCCGCCGGGCTCGCCGCCCTCTCCTCCGGCCCTCTCCGCGTCACCGGCCTCGACCCCCACGACGCCGCCCACTACCCGCTCAGCCTGACCGCCATCCCCGGCGAGGGGCTGCGCCTCCAGATCGACCACCGCCCGGACGTGTTCACCCCGGCCGAGCCACGGGCCCTGCTCGACCGCCTCGTACGCATCCTGCACGCCCTCGCCGAAGACCCCGGCCTGCCCGCCGGCGCCGTGGACCTGCTCTCCCCGGCCGAACGACGCCTGGTGCTGGAGGAGTTCAACGACACCGCCCGCGACGAGGACTACGCCGAGGTCCCCGACCGGGTCCGCCGGATCGCCGCCCGCACCCCCGGCGCCGTCGCCGTCACCGACGAGCACGGCACCAGCTGGGACTACGCCGCGCTGGTCGCCCGCGCTGACGCCGTGGGCGCCCGCCTCCTGGCCGACGGCGTCCGCCCCGGCGACCTCGTCGCCGTGCTCAGCGAGCCCACCGCCGCCGTGCCCGCGGCCGTCCTCGGCATCCTCGGCTCCGGCGCCGCGTACGTGCCCCTCGACCCGGAGGGCCCCGTCGTCCGCACCGCGGCCCTGCTCGCCGAAGCCAGCATCGGCCGCGTCCTGGCCGCCCCCGACCGGCTCGACCGGGCCCGGGAGATCGCCGCCGCCGTACCGGGCGGAGGTCCGCGGATCCTCCCCCTGGCGCCCCCGGCACCCCTGACTCCCCCGGACGGCACGACCGCACCCGCCGGCCCCTTCCGGGCCGACGCCGGCGGCCCCGACGCCCTCGCGTACGTCTGCTTCACCTCCGGCTCCACCGGCAGGCCCAAGGGCGCGATGGTGCACCGCCGGGGCATGAACAACCACCTCCTCGCCAAGCTCGACGACCTCCGGCTGACCCCCGCCGACCGGGTGGTGATGAACGCCCCGCTCACCTTCGACATCTCCGTCTGGCAGATGCTCGCCCCGCTGATCACCGGGGGCCGGGTGCACCTGGTCTCCCGGGACACCGCCCGCGACCCCGCCGCCCTGTTCGCCGACGCCGCCCGCCACGGCATCACCGTCCTGGAGACGGTGCCCTCCTTCGTCCGGGCCGCCGTCGACCTCTGGGACTCCGGGGCCGTCCCGCCCGGACTGCCCGCGCTGCGCTGGTTCGTGGTCAACGGCGAGGTGCTGCCGCCCGAGCTGTGCGTCCGCTGGTACGCCCGCCACCCGGACGCCGCGATCATCAACGCGTACGGCCTCACCGAGTGCTCCGACGACAACACCCACGCCTTCATCGGCCCCGACCCGGCGGCCGAGCTCGAACAGGGCCGGCTGCCCGTGGGACGCCCGCTGCGCAACAACCGGCTCTACCTCCTCGACCCCTCCCTCGCCCCCGTCCCGCCCGGCGTCCCCGGCGAACTGTTCATCGCCGGCACCGGAGTCGGCCCCGGCTACCTCGGCGACCCGCGCCGCTCCAGCGAACGCTACGTACCCGACCCGTACGCCACCGAGCCCGGAGCGCGCATGTACCGCACCGGGGACCTCGCCCGCCTCCGCGCCGACGGACAGCTGGACTTCCTCGGCCGCCAGGACCACCAGGTCAAGGTGCGCGGCAACCGGGTCGAGCCCGGCGAGGTGGAGAACGCGCTGCGCGCCGTACCGGGGGTCACCGAGGCCGTCGTCGTCGCACGGCCCGACCCCGCCGGCGGACTGCGGCTCGTCGGCTACCTCACCGGGGAGGCGGACACCGGCACCGTCCGCGCCGCGCTCGCCCGTACCCTGCCCGGCTACATGATCCCCTCGGTGCTGCTGGTCCTGCCGGAGCTGCCGCTCACCGTGAACGGCAAGCTCGACCGCAAGGCGCTGCCGGACCCGGCGACCTTCGCCGCGCCCGGCGGCCGGGCGCCCGCAGGGCCCGCCGAGGAGGCCGTCTGCGCCGTGTTCGCGGAGGTCCTGGGCCTGGCGTCGGCCGGCCCCGACGAGGACTTCTTCGCCCTGGGCGGGCACTCCCTGCTCGCCACCCGCCTCGTCGGCCGCCTCCGCCCGGCCCTCGGCACCGAACTTGCCCTGCGGGACCTGTACGAGACCCCCACCCCGGCCGGCATCGCCGCCCGCACCACCGCCGCTCGGGAGCAGTCGGACGCGCCGGAACCGCCCCGCCCGCTCCTCCGCCCCCGCGCCCGCACCTGACCCCGCCGCCGTGTGGGCGTGGCGGCCGGTCTACGCGGCCGTGTGGGCAGTCGTGCCGCAGGGCGGCACGGGTGGGCACACGGCACACCGGCCCGCACCGGCCGCGCAGCGTGTCCGTCCGCCCCGCCCCGCCCCGCCCCGCCCCGGCTCCGGAGCCGTGCCAGGGCCGGGCCCCGCCCCTACCACCAGGAGAACCTCCGTGACACCCGTCCCCGCCCAGGCCAACGCCCCCGCACCGCACGCCCCTGGCGCCACGCTCCGGCCCCCGGCCGAACCGCCGTGGCCGGCAGGCGGCGAGCCCGTGCCGCTGCTCATCGCCCGGCAGGCCGCCCGTACCCCGGACGCCGTCGCCGTAAGGGCGCCCGGCGGGGACCTCACCTACCGGGAACTCGACCGGAGGGCCCGTACGGTGGCCGCGGAACTCCGGGCGGCGGGCGCGGGCCCGGAGGACACCGTGCTGGTGGGCGTGCGCCGGGACACCGCGTGGGCCGTCGCCGTGCTCGGCATCTGGTACGCCGGTGCCGCCCTGCTCCTCGTCGACCTCGACGCCCCGGACGAGCGGCTGCGGTCCCTGACCGCCGCCTCCGGCACCCGCTACGCCGTCACCACCGGCCACGCCGACGCCGCCCGCCTCCACGAGCGCTGCGGCGCCCCGCTGCTGTGGGCCCGTACCGAACCGGCACCGGGAGCCGACGGGTTCGCGGCCGCCCGTGCCGCCGAGGCACCGCCCGGGACGGTGCCCGGCGGGACGGCCGGCGGGGGGCTGGCCTACGTCCTGTTCACCTCCGGTTCCACCGGCGCCCCGAAGCCGGTCGCGGTGGGCCACGCCGGGCTCGCCCGGCAGGCCCGCGCGCTGGCCGGCCGGTACGCGCTGACCGCCGCCGACCGGGTGCTGCAGTTCGCGGCGCCCGCCTTCGACGTGGCCCTGGAGGAGTCGGTGCCCACCTGGTGCGCCGGTGGCACCGCAGTGTTCCTCGCGGACAACGTCCTGGCCCCCGGCGAGCTGGAGGCCGTACTGGCCGCACGGGAGGTCACCGTGGTCAACCTGCCCACCCCGTACTGGGCGCAGTGGACCGCCGACCTGGTCCGCCGGCCGCGCCCGCTGCCCGAAGCGCTGCGGCTGGTGGTCATCGGCAGCGACGCCGGCCGCACGGCGGACCTGGACCGCTGGCGGGCCGCGGGCGGCCCGCGGACCGTCAGCTGCTACGGCCTCACCGAGTCCACCATCACCGCCACCTCCTACGAGCCCCGCCCGACGGGAAGCTCCGGGCCGGACGGGGGCGGTCTGATCCCGCTCGGCGTCCCGCTGCCCGGCGTCCGCGCGTACGTACTGGACGGGGAACTGCGCGAGGTCCCGGCGGGCGCCGCCGGCGAGCTGTACCTGGCGGGTGCGTGCCTGGCCCGCGGCTACCACGGCCGGCCGGCCCCCACGGCGGAGCGCTTCGTCGCCGACCCCTTCGCGGCGGATCCCGGCGAGCGGATGTACCGCACGGGCGACCGGGTGCGGCGTGAGGCCGACGGAACCCTCGGCTTCCTCGGCCGCACCGACGACCAGGTCAAGATCCGCGGCCACCGGGTGGAGCTGCGCGAGGCGGAGGCGGCCGTCGCCGCCCATCCGGGCGTCGCGGACGCGGTGGTGCGGGCCCTGCGGGGGACCGGTGAACCGCGGCTGGCCGCCTGGGTGGTGCTCGCGCCCGGGGCCGGTCCCGCGGACGGGCCGGAGCTGCGCAGGTCGCTGCTTGGCCGGATTCCGTCCTACCTGGTGCCCGCCGATGTGGTGATCATGGCGGAGCTGCCGCGTACCCCGGGCGGCAAGCTCGACGCCCGCGCCCTTCCCGCCCCGGCCTCCGTGCCCGCCCCGGCCTCCGTGCCCGCCCCGGCCTCCGTGCCCGCCGCGGACCGCACCGCCTGAACCCGGCGGTCCGGCCCCGAACCGGTATCCGCGACCCGGATCCCGTCCCGAATCCAGACAAGGACACCCCCGTGCCCACCACCGCACCGGAGACCACGCCCGACGCCGGACAGCGCCGGCGCAGCCGTGACTTCAGGCTCTTCATGGCCTCGCACGTCTGCAACGAGCTGGGCAACAGCATCACCTACGTCGCCCTGCCGCTGATGGCGGTCCTCACCCTGCACGCCTCCGCGTGGGAGGCGGGCCTGCTCGCCGCCGCGGAACAGGCCGCCTTCCTGCTGCTCGGACTGCCGGCGGGGGCCTGGGTGGACCGGATGCGCCGCCGCACCGTGATGATCACGGCGGACCTGGCCCGGTCCGTGCTGCTGGCCTCGCTGCCGCTGGCCTGGCTGCTCGACCTGCATTCGATGCCGCTGCTCTACGCGGTGGCCCTGCTCCTGGGCTGCGCGCGGCTCTTCGGGGACGTCGCCGACCAGAGCTACCTGCCGTCGCTGGTCGGCGGATCCGGCCTGGTGACCGGCAACTCCCGCCTGGAGACGGTCCGTTCCACGGCCGAGTTCGCCGGACCGGGCATCGCCGGCTTCCTGGTGCAGCTGGTCGGCGCGGCCGGCACGCTGGCTGGGCAGGCCCTCACCTCGCTGGCGTCGGCGCTGCTGCTGGGCCGGATCCGGACCCCGGAGCAGGACCCGTCCGAGCGAGGGGACGCCGGGCCCGCCGGGGCCGGACGCCCCGGCCTCCTCAAGGAGATACGCGAGGGCCTCCGCTTCGTCCTGGGCCACCGCGTCCTGCGCGTGCTCGCCCTGGGAACCGCGTCCGTCAACCTCTTCCTCAGCGGCATCGGCGCCCTGGAGGTCCTCTTCCTGACCCGGACCGCCGGACTGCCCCCGGCCGCCATCGGCTGGGTGCTCACGGCCGGCACCGTCGGCTCGCTGGTGGCGGCCCTGTGCACGGAGAAGCTGTCCAGGGCGGTCGGCGAGGCCCGCCTGACCTGGCTCTCGCTCCTGGTGACGATGCCGTTCGGGCTGCTCCTGCCGCTCGCCGACGGGGGCCGGCTGCTCGGTCTGTTCGTGCTCGGCACGCTCGTCCAGTCGGCCGGCGTGACCGTCTACAACATCTGCCAGGTGACCTACCGTCAGAGCGTGTGCCCGCCGCGGCTGCTGGGCCGTATGACGGCCACCATGCGCTTCCTGGTCTGGGGCGTACTGCCGCTGAGCGGTCTGCTCGCGGGCGCTCTGGGTCAGCTGTACGGGGTGCGCGGCGCCCTGTGGATCCTGGCCGCCGGGCTGTCCGCGGCGCCGCTGGTGCTGCTGTGCTCGCCGCTGCGGCGGATGCGAGAGTTCGGCACGAACACCTCGGCGGCCGAGGGGCCGTAGCCGAGCCGGAAGGCCACATGGGTGAGCTGGGTCCGGTTGACCGCCCCCGTCTTGCTCCGGAGCCGCCGCAGATAGGTGTCCACGGTGTGCGGACTGAGCCCCAGACGGTAGGCGATCATCCGGTACGTGTCGCCCTGCGCGAGGTGCGCGAGCACCTCCTCCTCGCGAGGGGTGAGGCGGGCGGCGGGCTCGACCGGGAGTGCGGCGGACGGGAGTCCGGCGGCCGGGAAGGTGTCGGTCAGGTCGGTGTCGTACATCGCTGGCTCCGGTCGGGTCGGTGGATGCTGGGGCGCGGCGACATGCCGTTCGAACGCGCCTCGTTCAGACTTTCGTGCTGCGTATGCTGTGGCCAGGGGGCGGGCACCTCACCAAAGTGCCTGGCAGCAAGGCGACCCGGGGCGAAAAAGTGCAAAATGGGGCAAAAGTGGTGTCTGATCTGCAGGACGTGGACGTCGATGTCTACGGATGGGTCCTCGAACACCGGACGGTCGTTCCGGACGCGGTAGCGGCCGGAACGGGAATCCAGCCCCAGGAGGCAGCGGACAGCGTGGAGCGGCTCCTCGCCGCCCAGTTGCTGCACCTCAGCCCCGCCGATCCGACCATCGCCTTCGCCGTGGCACCCGAGACCGCCGCCGCCCGGCGCGCCGCACCGCTCGAAGAGCGCATCCGCGACCACCGCCGGCAGATCGGCCGCATCCGCGAGGAACTCGACAGATTCGTCCCGCACTACCTGAGCCGCCGGTCCACCGGCGAGGCCCTGGAGGTCCTCCAGCACGTCGAGGACGTACGCAGCGCCCTCAACAAGGCCTCGGAGAACTGCACTTCCGAGGTGCTCAGCAGCCAGCCCGGCGGCGGCAGCCGCTATCCGGCGGCCATGCAGGAGGCCATCCGCCGGGACGAGGTCATGCTCCGCCGCGGCATATCCATGCGCTGCCTCTACCACCACACCGCCCGCTTCAACGGGCCCAGCCAGGCCTACGCGATGGCCGCCTCGGCGCTCGGCGCCGAATACCGCACGGCACACGAACTCTTCGGCCGGATCATCGTGTTCGACCGCGAACTGGCCTTCATACCGGTGCAGGACGGGAGCTGGGGCGCCGTGGTCATCAGGGAGCCCTCGACGGTGGCCTACCTGGTCGACATCTTCGAGCAGACCTGGGACCGCGCCACCCCCTTCAGCGGCGCCGCCGGCCAGGACCTGGCGGAAGTGGCCCGCGAGATCCACGAGACCATCATCCGGCTGCTGGCCGCCGGCCTGAAGGACGAGGCCATCGCCCGCCGCCTGGGCATGTCACTGCGCACCGCGCGCCGGCACATCGCCGACATCATGGAGGAACTCGGCGCCGGCAGCCGCTTCCAGGCGGGCGTGGCCGCCGCCGCCCGCGGCCTGCTCGACACCGATGCCGCCCCGGACGGGCACGCCGGAGTCTGATCCGCGGGGACCGTGCTGCCGGGCCGACCCCGGGGCCGCGCCGCCGGGGACCGCCCCGTGTCCCGTGTCCTGCGTCCTGTGTCCTGTGTCCTTTGTCCCGGGTTCCCGGTCCCGAGTTCACGTGTCTTCCGCCCGCCCCGCCCCGTGGGTGATGCTGCGCTGACGGGGGCGGGAGACGGCCGTCCCGGTCCCGCCGTCCGTGCCCGAGCACGGGCGGCGGGCACTTCTGCGTACGGGGGCAATCCATGGACTGGCCGGCACTCGACCCAGTGGCGCGGGACCTGAAGGACGGCGGCCCGCGGCCGCCGGAGAAAGCCGGGGCGGGGCGGGCGGCCCGGTCCCCGGACGGGCAGGCCCACGGCCGCGAACTCGCCCTGTTCCTCGCCGTGCACTACGGCCGGGTCCCGGGCGTGCTCTGGCCCGAACACGACCACCCGGCCGTCACGGCCGGCCCGGACGGGATCCCGCTGCTGGCCCGTCAGCTCGCCCGGCTCACCGGCCTGGCGGTGACCGGATGCGAGGGGCCGGCGGCCCGCGAGGGCGGGCACCTGCTGGTCTACCAGCTCCGCGGTTCCAGGGCCTGGACGCTGACCGGGCCGGGCACCGGGGGCGTCCGGCGCTTCTGCTACCGGCTCCGGGCCGGCGAGGTGCTGTACGTACCCGACGGCTGGGCCCGGCGTCCCGCACCGCTCGGCGACGCGGCCCACGACGCGGCCCACGACGCCGCCCACGAGGACGCGGTCCTGCTGCTGCGCCTCGCCGTCCGCTGAACGGCGCGACGCCGGGGCGGCGTCCCGTACTGCGGATGCCGCCCCGGCGTCGGGGAACGAAGGGTGCCGGCCGCCGTGCCCGTGGGGCGGCCGGCACGGGGGCTCAGCCGCCCCAGGAGGTGTCCTTCGGGCCGCTGTGTCCGCTTCCGCCGGTGGTGGTGTGCGTGGTCGGCAGGACCACGCGCGGGCGCGGCGCCTCGTCGTCGGCCAGGGTGCTCGCGCCGCCGGATCCGGCGGCGCCCAGGGCGCCGAGCGCGGCCAGAGCGGCGGCCGCGAAGGCCAGGGCGAGTGCGGAGAGCTTGGTCATGGCTTCCCCCAGGGTCGGTGGTGGTTCGGAAGACGCGGCGGGCCTTGTGGGCCCGCCGCGCCGGTCGTTGTCTGCGGTCACAACCCTGCCGTGCACCCGGCCCCACTTCGACCCGTCCCGGCGCTCAGCAAGTTGCCTGGCGCTAAAGTGAGGGGGGTGCACAACGGTCAAACCAGCACGGAACGGCCGCTGTCGGAGGGGGTGGCGGTGCTCCCGGGGACGCGCGGCGGCTGATCGGCGCCGAACTCCGGCGCGTCCAGACCGCGCCACACCCGGAACACCAGCGGCGCCGAGGTCACCACCAGGTACACCGCACCGGTCGCCAGCAGGGTCCCGGTCAGTCCGAAGTGGTCCAGGGCGAGTCCGCCGCCGACCATCCCGAGCGGTGTCGCCGCCAGGGCACAGGCCGTCAGCAGGCCGAACACCCGCCCCCGCAGCTCCTCGGGCACCCGCCGGTAGGCCACCGACATCATCAGCGGCGCCACGATCCCGGAACCTACGCCCGACAGCGCCAGCAGGACGAGCAGCACGGCGGGCGGCGGCTCCGCCGCCAGCGTCGCGCACCGCACGGCACCGAGCAGCACGAACGATCCGGTGAACAGCAGCCGTGCGGGCAGCCGCGGCCCCGCCCACCCGTACAGCGCGGCACCGGCCAGGGCGCCCGCGCCCATCGCGGTCACCATCGCACCGAGCAGCGGACCGCTGCCCAGCACCCGCGCGCCGTACGCCGGGTAGAGCACCCCGTTCAGGGCGCCGTCCAGGGCGTTCGTCACCAGCAGGACGCCGGTCACCGCCCGCACCAGCCGATCGCCGCGCAGCCAGCGCAGCCCGGCGGCGAGCTCCCGCAGGTAGGGCTCGCGGGCCTCGCGGGCCTCCGGGGCCGGCCGTACCGCGGGCACCAGCAGGGCCACCAGCACCGCCCCCAGCAGTACGGCGGCGGTGTCCAGCAGCAGCGTCGGCACCGCACCCACCGCGGCCACGGACACCCCGGCGAGCGGGGCGCCGGCCATCATGCCGATCCGCCGGGCGGCCTCGACCGCTCCGGTGGCCCGCTCCGGGCCCACGCCCGCCCGCTCCATCGCGGCGGGCAGCAGCAGCTGCTTGCCGGTGTCCGCGGGGCCGCGCGCCGCCCCGGTGACGAAGGCCAGCAGGGCCAGCAGAGGCAGGCCCAGGACTCCCGCGGAGTGCAGCAGCGGCACCAGGCCGAGTGCCGCGGCCGTCAGCGCGTCGGCGCCGACACTGACCGCCCGCGGGGGCAGCCGGTCCAGCAGCGGCCCGGCGGACACCGACGAGCAGAGGAGGCCCACCAGTTCGGCGGCGGCCACCAGGCCGGTGCGGGTGCCGCTGCCCGTGGTGTGCAGGACGAACCAGGGCAGTGCGATCAGGGTCATGGCGACACCGGCCGAGCAGATCGCCGACACGGCGACCAGGGTCACCAGGGCGGTGGCCCGCCGGGGCGACGCGGGCGGGGACACGGATCCCAAGGGTCTCTCCCATCCTTCCGAAGGCGCCGCGGACCGCCGCCGCCGGAGCGGCGGCCGGTCCACGGCGCGGGGGCGGCAGCGGTCAGCGAAGGCTCAGCGGACGCATGTCGGTCCAGACGCGCTCGATGTGCGCCAGGCACTCCTCACGGGAGGCCGGTGCGCCCTGCGGGTACCAGCCGGCCGGCACGGGCCGGTCCGCCTCCCACAGCGAGAACTGCTCCTCGGCGTTGGCGACGACCAGGAAGCGGGGCGCGGGGGCCGGCTCCAGAACGGTCGCGGGGGCGGGGGAAGTCGTGGCGGTGACAAGGTCCATGGGGTTCTCCTCGGTGGTTCGCGGTTCGCGGTTCGCGGTTCGCGGTTCGCGGTTCGTGGTTCGTGCTGTGTGGTTCGTGGTTCGTGCTGTGTGGTCGGGGGAGTGGGGAGGGGGCCGGGCCCGGCCCCCTCCCCACAGGCCGGCTGCTCAGCAGGTCAGCCGGCCGCCGGCCCGCCGGACAGGGCCCGGTCGAGGTCGGCGCCCAGGAGCGAGGCGAGCCCCGCCCCGTGCGGCCCGTCGACCACCGTGTGGTGGTTGCCGGCCACGACCGCGTGGCGCAGCCCGCTCGACGTACGCCCGTGCCACGGCTCCGGGTCGACCAGCGGTGTGGCCAGCTCCGCGTGCCGTTCGGCCACCGTGTACAGGTACAGCGGGGCGTCGACCACCGCCGTCGTGCGGTACCCGGCCGCCGCGGCCCCGTTGGCCCGGGCCACCCCGAGCATCCGGCGCAGCGCCTCGGCCGCGGCCTCGCGCGGCAGCGTGCCGTCCGACCGCCCGCGCCGTACCAGCGCCTCGAACAGCGCCTCGAACAGCGCCTCCTCGTCGGCCTCCGGAGCGTCGGCCTCGGCTGCCCCGGCCTCCGCCGCCCGGGCCTCCGCCGCCCCGGCCTCCGCGACCGGACCGCCCCGCGCGGCGAGCGCGAGCCGCACCAGCGCGTCCCCGTCCTCCGCGGCGGCGTCGGCCCGGGCCGACGCTCCCGGCGCGGCCGTGTCGACCAGCCCGAGGTACGCGACGCGTTCCCCGGCCGCCTCCAGCCTGGCCGCCATCTCGAAGGCGACCGTGCCGCCGAACGACCAGCCGGCCAGCAGGTACGGGCCGTGCGGCTGTTCCGCCCGCAGTTCCGCCAGGTAGCGCTCCGCCATGGCGCCGACGTCCTCCAGAGGAGCCTCCGCGGTGTTGCAGCCGACGGCCTCCAGACCCCACACCCGCCGTCCGGCGGCGGGCCCGGCGCCCAGCGCCCGGACGAGGTCCCGGTAGCAGACCACATCGCCGCCCCGCGGGTGCACCAGCACCAGCGGCGGCCGGTCCCGGTCGCCGTCGGCGAGCGGCACCAGCAGCCGCCCGGAGGCCGCGGCGGCCTCCGGCAGCGCCGCGCACAGCAGTTCCACGGTGGGCCGCCGGAACACCAGGTTCAGCGGCAGCTCCACCCCGAACTCCCGCCGTACGGCGCCCATCAGCGCGAACGCCCTCAGCGAGTGGCCGCCCAGCGCGAAGAAGTCGTCCCGGACCCCGACCGGGGCCGTGTCCAGGACCTCCTCCCAGAGCCGGGCCATCCGCAGCTCCACCGCGGTGCGCGGGGCCACGGCCCCCGCCCCGGCAGCGGCGCCGGGCGCCGGGGCGGGCAGGGCCCGCCGGTCCAGCTTCCCGTTCGGGGTGAGCGGCAGCCGCTCCAGGGCCGTCACCGTGCCCGGGACCATGGCGGCCGGGAGCTCCGCGAGGAGCCGGTCCCGCACCGCAGCCGGGTCGCCGTCGCCCGTACGCCACACCACGTAGCCGGCGAGGACCGCGTCCACGCCCGTGCCGTGCACGGCCGCCGCGGCCGCCGCCACGTCCGGGTGGGCGGCCAGGGCCGCCTCGACCTCACCGAGTTCGATGCGGTGCCCGCGCACCTTCACCTGGCCGTCGGCCCTGCCCCGGTACTCCAGCCCGCCGCCGGCCTGCCGCCGCACCAGGTCCCCGGTGCGGTAGAGCCGCCCGCCGGACCCGAACGGGTCGGGCAGGAACCGCTCGGCGGTCAGCGAGGGGCGCCCGTGGTAGCCGCGGGCGACACCGGCGCCGCCGATGAACAGCTCGCCGAACACCCCGGTCGGCACCGGCCGCATCCGGCCGTCCAGCACGTGCAGCGTGGTGTTCGCCAGCGGCCCGCCGATGGGGACCGGCCCCGCCGGATCCGCCGGCGACAGCCGGTGCGCCGTCGACCACACCGTGGTCTCCGTCGGACCGTAGACGTTCCACACCGTGCCGAGCGCCGAACGCATCCGCGCGGCCAGGGCCGGCGGCAGCGCCTCGCCGCCGCACAGCGCCCGGACCCGCGGCGCCTGCCAGCCCGCCTCCATCAGCAGGTGCCAGGTGGCCGGCGTGGCCTGGACGACCGTCACCCCGGACCCGTCGAGCTCCTTGGCGAGCAGCGTGCCGTCCCGGGCGTCCTCCCGGGCCACGACCCGTACGGTGGCGCCGCACACGAGCGGCACCAGCAGCTCCAGCACCGCGATGTCGAACGAGGCCGTGGTGACGGCGGCGACCGTGTCCAGACCGCTCAGCGACAGCCGCTCCGCCATGTCGTGCGCGAAGTTGGCCAGGGCCCGGTGCGGCACCACCACCCCCTTGGGACGGCCGGTCGAGCCCGAGGTGTACAGCGTGTACGCGGGATGCTCCCCGGCCACCACCGGATCCGGACGGCCGTCCGGCACATCCCGCCCGTCCCGCCCGTCCCGCTCGTACGACCCGTCCGGCGCGCACAGCGCGTCCAGGTCCACGACGGCCACCTCCGCCGGCAGTTCCGGCAGCCCGGCCGCCGGCCCCGACACCACCGCGATCCGCGCCCCGCTGTCCGCCAGCATCAGCCCCACGCGGTCGGCCGGGTACTCCGGATCGACCGGCACGTACTGGGCGCCGCTGCGCAGCACCCCCAGCAGCGCCGCCGGCAGCAGCGCCGAGCGGTCCGCGACGACCGCGACCGGCGTCTCCGGACCCGCGCCCAGCGCCACCAGCTCCGAGGCCAGCCGCCCGGAGTGCTCCCACAGCGCGGCGTACGTCAGGTGGCGGGCGCCGTCGTCCGTGGCGACCGCGCCCGGCGTACGGGCGGCCTGCCGGCCGACGAGGACGTGCAGGGGTGCGCCGGGCACCTCGCGGGCGGTGTCGTCCCTGCCGGCCGAGAGCTCCCGCTTCGCGCCCTCCGGCATCAGCGGCAGCGCCCCCACCGGGGTGTCCGGAGCCGCGACGGCCGCACCGAGCAGCGTGACCAGGGCCTCGGCCATCCGGGCGACCGTGGACGGGTCGAACAGATCGGAGGCGAACACGGCCTCGCCGTGCAGCGCACCGTCCACCTCCGCGAAGTACAGCGACAGGTCGAACTTCGACGCACCGCTCGGCAGCGGCACCGGCTCGGCGGTCAGCCCCGGCGGGGCCGCGACCGCCCCGTCCGCCGCCTCGTTGACCACGAGCATCACCTGGAACAGCGGATTGCGGCCCAGGTCGCGTTCCGGTGACACCGCCTCCACCACCCGGTCGAAGGGCACGTCCTGGTGCGCGTACGCGTCCAGGGCGGTGCTCCGGGCCCGGGCGAGCAGCCCGGCGAACCCCGGATCGTCCGACAGGTCCCCGCGCAGCACCAGGTTGTTCACGAAGAACCCGACGAGCGGCTCCAGTTCCGTGCGGTCGCGGCCGGCGACCGGTGAGCCCACGGTCACGTCGGTGCTCCCCGACCAGCGGGACAGCAGCACCTGGACACCGGCCAGCAGCACCATGAACAGGGTCGCGTCGCCGCTGTGCCCCAGCGCGCGGAGTCCCCTCAGCAGCGGCGCGGGCAGCACGAAGGAGTGCTGCGCCCCGCGCCCGGACGGGACCGCGGGCCGCGGCCGGTCGGTGGGCAGGTCCACCGGGGTGACACCCGCCAGGCGGTCCCGCCAGTAGGCGAGCTGTGCCTCCCCGGCCGGGCCCGCCAGCCGCTCCCGCTGCCAGGCGGCGAAGTCGCCGTAGGACACGGCCGGTTCCGGCAGCACCGGTCCGGCCGGCGGCCCGCCGGCCGCCGTGCGCGCGGTGTACGCGGCGAAGAAGTCCCGCCGGAACACCCCCTCCGACCAGCCGTCGAAAGCGATGTGATGGGCCACCACCACGAGCAGGTGCTCCTCGGGGGCGATCCGTACCAGCCGGGCCCGCAGCAGCGGGGCCGCCGTCAGGTCGAACGGCTCGGCGGCGTCCGCCGCCGCCAGTTCCCGGGCGCGCACCCGCGCCGCACCGGCGCCGGTCCCGGACAGGTCGGTGAACACCGGCCGGAACACCCCGGCCGGTCCGGCCACCATGCGGGTCCCTTCCGGACCGCGGTCCGCCGCGGCTGCGTCCGCCGCTGCGTCCGCCGTTCCGTCCGCCGCCGTTCCGTCCGCCGTCCCTGCATCCGCGACCCGCGAACGCAGCGGCTCGTGCCGCGCCACGACGTCGCCCAGCGCGGCCAGCGCCGCCGGCACGTCCAGCGGGCCGCGCAGCAGCACGGCGCCCGGCACGTTGTACTCCGCCTGCCCCGGCCGCAGCCGGTCCAGCAGCCACAGCCGCTGCTGTCCGGACGACAGCGGTGCGGGGCCCGCCGGCCGCACCGGGATCCCGGCCTCCGCCTCCGCGTCCGGGGTGAGCCCGGCGAGCGCCCGCGAGAACTCCCCGGCGACCGGGTGACGGAACAGCAGCCGCACCGGAACGTCCAGCCCCAGCACGGTCCGCAGCCGGGACACCACCCGGGTGGCGCGCAGCGAGTGCCCGCCGCGCTCGAAGAAGTGGTCGAGCATGCCCACCGGGCCGTCCTCGTCGCCGAGCACCTCGGACCAGACCTCCGCCACGGCCCGCTCGGTCCGCCCGGCCGGTGCGACGTACGGCCGGCGGGAGTCCCCGGCCGCCGGTGCCGGCAGCGCGCGCCGGTCCGTCTTGCCGTTCGGCGTCAGCGGCATCGCCTCCAGCACCGTCACCGTGGACGGCACCATCGCCGCCGGCAGCACGGCGCGTACGGCGTCCAGGACCCCGGCCGCGTCGCCGCCGCCCGGCCCCCAGACCACGTACGCGGCGAGCCGCCGCCCGTCGCCCTCCCCGTGCGCGGCCACGGCCGCCCGCGCCACCCCGGGGTGCCGCAGGACCGCCGCCTCGACCTCGCCCAGCTCGATCCGGTGCCCGCGCACCTTGACCTGGTTGTCGCGCCGGCCGTGGAACTCCACCACGCCGTCGGCGCGCAGCCGCGCCAGGTCCCCGGTGCGGTACATCCGGCTGCCCGGCGGCCCGAACGGGTCGGGCAGGAACGCCTCCGCGGTCCGCCCCGGGTCCCCGAGGTAGCCGCGGGCCACGCCGCGCCCGGCGATGAACAGCTCGCCGACCGCGCCGCGCGGCAGCGGCTCCAGCCGCGGCCCGAGGACCAGCACGCGCGCCCCGGGCAGCGGCCGGCCGATGGATATCCGGCCCCGGGCCACGTCCGCGGCACCCACCACGTGCGCCGTGGTGGTGTTGGTGCACTCGGTCGGCCCGTACTGGTTGACCAGCCGGAACCGCCCGGCGACCCCCAGCTCCCGGGCCGCGCTCGCCAGACGGGCCGTCAGCTCCTCGCCGGTCGTCATCACCAGCCGCAGGTCCGCGGACGGACCGGGCACGGCGGCGACCAGCGGTTCCAGCACCGAGGGCACCACCGACAGCAGGGCGGTGACCCGCTCGGCGTGCAGCAGCCGCGCCAGGGCCTCCGGATCACCGGCCTCCTCCACGGTCGCGAGGACCACCCGGCCGCCGGTGCCCAGCGGCGCGAACAGGTCGCGCACCGACGGGTCGAAGGTGAGCGGCGTACGGGCCAGCACGCTGTCCTCCGGACCGATGCCGAACTCCGCGGTGAGCGCCGCGAGGTAGCCGGTGATCGCCCCGTGCGGGACCGCGACGCCCTTGGGACGGCCGGTGGAACCCGAGGTGTACAGCACGTACGCCAGGTCCCCGGGCCCGGCCGCGGCCGGCAGCGGGGAGCCGTCGAGCGCCGCGAGGCGCTCCCGTTCCGCGTCGGTGTCGACCACCACGGCCCCGGCGGGCAGCCCGCGCGGCGGTCCGTCCGGCAGGCCGGAGGTCACCACCAGGTGGGCCCCGCTGTCCGCGAGGACGGCGGCGATCCGCTCCTCCGGGTGCGCCGGGTCCACCGGCACGTACACCCCGCCCGCCTTCAGCACGGCCAGCACGGCGACGACGGCCCCGGTGTCCCGGCCGGCCATCACCGCCACCGGGCTGCCGGTCCGGGCACCCGCGGTCCGCAGCCGGCGGGCGAGCCGGTTGGCGGCCGCGTCCAGCGATCCGTAGTCGAGGGTGTGGCCGCCGCAGGTCACGGCGGGCGCCTCCGGACGCAGCCGGGCCCGCGCCTCGACCAGACCGTGCAGGGTCGCACCGGCACCGGTGGTCGCCTCGGACACGGCGGACGTCCCGGCGGACGTCCCGGTGTCCGTCCCGGTGTCCGTGCCGCCGCCGGTGAGCGCGGCGAGCTCCGCCGCCGACAGCACCTCCAGCCGGGACAACCGCGTGTCCGGGGCCCCGGCGGCCGAATCCAGCAGCCGCAGGTAGTGCGCGCACAACCGCTCGGCGGTGTCCCGGTCGAACAGGTCCGAGGCGTAGGTGAGGGCGCCCGTGAACCCGCCCGGGTGCTCCGTCATGGCCAGGCTCAGGTCGAACTTGGAGCCCTCACTGGCCGCGTCCAGCGACTCCGCGCGCAGCCCGTCCAGTTCCAGCGCGGCCGGCTGCTCCGGGTGCAGCTGGAACAGCACGTCGAACAGCGGGTTGCGGCCCGCCTCCCGGTCCGGGCGCAGCTCCTCCACCAGCCGGTCGAACGGCGTGTCCGCGTGCTCGTAGGCGGCCAGCGCGGTCCGCCGCACCCGGCCCAGGAGCTCCTCGAACGACGGGTCGCCGGACAGGTCGGCACGCAGCACCAGGGTGTTCACGAAGAGCCCGATCAGCGGCTCCAGTTCGGGCCGGTCGCGCCCCGCGACGGGCGAGCCGACCGCGAAGTCCTCCTGCCCCGTGTACCGGCCCAGCAGGGCCTGGAACGCGGCCAGCAGCACCATGAACGGGGTGGCCCCGCGGCCCCGGGCCAGTCCGGCGAGCCGCTCGGCGAGCGGGCCCGGCACCTCGAAGGTGACGCCGCCGCCCGCGCCCGAGGGCTCCGCCGGCCGCGGCCGGTCGCCCGGCAGCTCCAGCGCAGGCAGCCCGGCCAGCGCGTCCCGCCAGTGCGCGAGACCCGCCCGGACCACGTCCTCGGGACGGTCGCGCTGCCAGTGCGCATAGTCCCCGTACTGCACGGGCAGGGCCGGCAGCGCGGGCAGTCCGCCGTCGCGCAGCGCCGCGTACGCGGAGGCGAACTCGCCCCACAGCACCGGCATCGACCAGCCGTCGCCCACCGTGTGGTGCAGCACCAGCACCAGCAGGTGCTCCTCCTCGGCGACGCGCACCAGCCGGGACCGCAGCAGCGGCGCGGCGGCCAGCACGAACGGTTCGGCGGCATCTGTGCCGGCCAGCTCCGCCGCCCGCTCCCGGGCCTCGGCCACGGGCAGGTCCCGCAGGTCCGTCACGGCGGTCGCGAACACCTCGGGCGGCTCGACCACCAGCACCGGCCCCCCGGCCGCACCCCCGCTCGCGCCGGGGCCGTCCGCCGGCTCCGGCTCGGCGATCCGGGACCGCAGCAGCTCGTGCCGGGCCACCACCGTCCCCAGCGCCCCGGTCAGTGCCCGCACGTCCAGCGGGCCGTGCAGCCGTACGGCGAGGGGGATGTTGTAGTCGGCCCGGCCGGGACGCAGCCGGTCCAGGAACCACAGTCCGCGCTGCGCGTACGACAGCGGGGCGAGGGCCCCCGCGGGCCGCGCCGGGACCGTCCCCACGCCGTCCGGGCCGGTCCCGCCGGTGCCGGCCGCCTCCCGCAGCGCGTCCAGTTCCGCAGCGAACTCCGCCAGCACCGGGTGCTCGAACAGCAGCCGCACCGGCACCGGCACGCCCAGCCGGGCCCCGATCCGGGACACCGCCCGGGTCGCCCTCAGCGAATGCCCGCCCAGCGCGAAGAACCCGTCGCGCCGGCCCGGCCGTACGCCGCCGAGCACCTCGGACCACACCTCCGCCGCGAGCCGCTCCGACGAGGTCGCCGGCTCCGCGAACTCCTCGCCGGCCGCACGGGACGCGGCCGGCGCGGGCAGCGCCCGCCGGTCCACCTTCCCGTTCGGGGTCACCGGCAGCTCCGGCAGCACCACCACCGCGGACGGCAGCATGTACGCGGGCAGCCGGGCCGCCAGCGCGGCCTGCAGGGCGTCCTCCTCCAGCACCTGACCGGCCGCCGGGACGGCGTACGCGACGAGTTCGCGCTCGCCGGGAGCGTCCTCCCGGACCACGACCACCGCCCCGCCCACGCCGGGCAGCCGCAGCAGCTCCGCCTCGATCTCGCCCGGCTCGATCCGGAAGCCGCGGATCTTCACCTGCTGGTCGGCGCGGCCCAGGTAGTCCACGGTGCCGTCCGGCCGCCGCCGGGCCAGGTCGCCGGTCCGGTACATACGGGCGCCCGGCGGACCGTAGGGGTCCACCGCGAACCGCTCGGCGGTCAGGGCCGGCCGGCCCAGGTAGCCGCGGGCCACCCCGGTGCCGCCGACGCACAGTTCACCGACGGCGCCCTCGGGCACCGGCAGCCCCCGCTCGTCCAGCACGTACAGGCGGGTGTCGTCCAGCGGACGGCCGATCGGCACCCTTCCGTCACCGGGCGCCACGGCGTCCCCGGCCCGCGGGTCGAGCCGGTGGAACAGCGCGAACGCGGTGGTCTCGGTGGGCCCGTACACATTGGTCAGCGCGGTGCCGGGCGCGGCGTCCAGGGCCCGGCGGAACGCCTCGGGGGAGGCGGCCTCGCCGCCCGTCCACACCTCCCGCACCTCCGTCAGCAGCCCGACGCACTCCTCGACCACCAGGTTGAACAGGGCGGCGGTGAGGAACAGCGCGCTGATCCGGTGCTCGCGGACCAGGGCGGCCAGGGTGTCCGTGCCGGTCCGTCCGGGCGGGGCCACGACCACGGTGCCCCCCGACAGCAGCGGCACCCACAGCTCGTACGTGGAGGCGTCGAAAGCCAGCGGCGAGTGCGCCAGCACCCGGTGGTGACCGGCCCCGAAGGCGGTGTCCCGGGCGAGGGCCGCCACGTTGGCGTGGGTGATCCCGATGCCCTTCGGGGTGCCCGTGGAACCGGAGGTGTACATCACGTACGCCAGCCCGTCCGGCCGGACGCCGGGGTCGGCGATGGCGCCGGGGTCGGCGACGGCGATGGCGCCCGTGTCGGCGTCGGCGTCTGCCTCCGCCTCGGCGGACGGGGGCGGTGCGGACACCCCGGCCTCCCCGTCCCCGTCCCCGTCCCCGTCCAGGAGCCCGAGCACGGGCACGGACCCCCCGCGCAGCGCCTCGTGGCCCGCGCACGCCGGGTCGGCCAGCACCAGGCGCGCCCCGGTGTCGGCGAGCATCCAGCGCAGCCGCTCGGCCGGGAACTCCGGGTTCAGCGGTACGTAGTGGCCGCCCGCCCGCAGGATCGCCAGCAGGGCCACCGGGACGTGCTCCGAGCGCTCCGTCATCAGGGCCACCGCGGTCTCGCGGCCCACACCCGCGGCCGTCAGCCGGGCGGCGAGCGCCGCGGACCGGGCGTCCAGCTCGGCGTAGCCGATCCGCCGGTCCCCGCAGACCACGGCGGTCGCGCCGGGGGACCGGCGCACCTGCTCGGCGAACAGGCCGGTGACGGTCGCGGGGGCCAGGCCCGGCCGGGGAGCGCCGTGCCCGGAGGCGACCAGGCGGGCCGCCGTGGCGGGCGCGGGCAGCAGCTCGGCGTACGGCGCCTCCGGATCCCGTACGGCCGCGCCGAGCAGTTCCAGCCAGTGCCCGAGGAGGCGTTCGCCGCTGGCCGGGTCGAACAGGTCGGTGTCGAGGACGAGGGTGCCGGTGCACCGCTCGGCGCCCTCGGTGACGAACACGTTCAGGTCGAACAGGGACCCGCCGAAGTCGAGGTCGACGGGTTCCGCGACGGTCCCCGGCAGCCGCAGGCCCGCCGTCTCGTCCCGGGCCGAGGCGAACATCACCCGGACCAGGGGACTGCCGCCCCCGGCACGCTCCGGGGCGAGCCGCTCCACGATCCGGTCGAAGGGCACCTCCTGGTGGTCGTACGCGTCGAGGACGACCCGGCGGGCCCGGCCGAGCAGTTCCCGGAAGCCGGGCGCGCCCGACAGGTCGGTGCGCAGCACCAGGGTGTTCACGAACAGCCCGACGAGCGGCTCCAGTTCCACCCGGTCACGGCCGGCGACCGGAGTGCCGACGGCGATGTCGGTGCGGCCCGAGAAACGCGCCAGGGCGGCCTGGAAACCGGCCAGCAGGGCCGTGAAGAGGGTGACGCCCTCGCCTTCGGCGAGCCGGCGCAGGCCGGCGGTGAGCCCGGCGTCGAGGGTGAAGCCGAGGGAGGCGCCGGCCCCGCTGCGGCGGGCGGGCCGGGGCCGGTCGGCGGGCAGTTCGAGGGGCTCGAGCCCGGCCAGCCGCTCGGTCCAGTAGCCCATACCGGCGTCCAGCGCGCCCCGCTCGAAGCGGTCCCGCTGCTCGCGGGCGTACGCCCGGTAGTCCAGGGGCAGCGGGGGGCGTTCCGGCAGCGGCCGGCCGGCGGCGAGCGCCGCCCAGTTCGCCGCGAGCTCCTCCCAGAGCAGTCCCATCGACCAGCCGTCGGTCGCGATGTGGTGGACCACCAGCAGCAGCAGGTGTTCCTCGGGGGCGGTCCGCACCAGCAGGGCGCGCAGGAGCGGGCCGGCGGCCAGGTCGAACGGGCGGCGGGCCTCCTCGCGCAGCAGGTCCAGGGCCCGCCGTTCCAGGTCGGCGGGCTCGCCCGCGCCCAGGTCGAGCAGCGGCACCGGCACCGCGGCCGGGGCGGGCAGCACCTCGGGGCGGGGCCGCCCGTCCTGCTCCCGGAACACCGTCCGCAGCGGACTGTGCCGGCCGACGACGGCGGTCAGCGCGGCGCGCAGCGGCGCCGGGTCCAGCGGGCCGCGCAGCCGGACCACCTGGGGGACCGCGTACCCGGAGTCGCCGTCGGCCATCCGGTCGGCCAGCCACATCCGCTCCTGGGCGAACGAGGCGACGGGTTCGGCCTCGGCGAGGGCTGCAGCGGGGGATGCAGCCGGGGATGCGGCGGGGTATGCGGCGGGAGCGGTGCCGGCGGCGGTGCCGCCGTCCGCGGCGGTGGTCCCGGCGAGTGCGGCCCGCACCCGCCGGCGCAGCAGTTCGCGCGCGTCGGGGCGGCCCGCGGCCACCGGCCGGTTGTCCTGGAGGGTCACTGGAGGTCTCCCTGAGGGGCGAGGGCGCCACCCGGTGCGGGGGCGGCGGCGGGGACGAGGAGGGCGGCGGATTCCGCGGGCCCGTGCGGGTCCGGGTCCGTCAGTTCGGCGAGCAGCGCGGCTTCGACGGCCCCGGCCAGGCCGGCGACGGTGCGGTGCTCGAAGAGGGTGTGCAGGGGGAGTTCGAGGAAGAGGGACTGGCGCAGCCGCGCGGCCACCCGGGTGGCGCTGATCGAATGCCCGCCCAGGGCGAAGAAGTCGTCGTGGCGTCCCACCCGGTCCACGCCGAGCACCGACCGCCACACCGCGGCGACGAGTTCCTCCGTCTCGCCCTCGGGCGGCTCACCCGCGCCGCCGCCCGGCGCACCGCCGCCGGAAGCGCCGTCCGGACCGTCCGGGGCGGGCAGCGCCGCCCGGTCCAGCTTGCCGTTCGCGGTCACCGGCAGCGCGTCCACCAGGACCACCACCGGCACCATGTACTCCGGCAGGGTGCGGGCCAGTTCGGCCCGGACCGACTCCGGGACGGGCGCGGCCGCCCCCGGCTCCGGGACGAGGTACCCGACGAGCCTCTTCTCACCCGGCCGGTCCTCGCGTACGACGACCGCGGCGCGGGCCGCCCCGGCGGTCCGGGACAGCGCCGCCTCGACCTCGCCGAGCTCGATGCGGAACCCGTGGATCTTGACCTGGTCGTCGGTGCGGCCGAGGTACTCCACCGCCCCGTCCGCGCGGCGGCGGGCGATGTCCCCCGTCCGGTACATCCGGCTGCCCGGCGGACCGTACGGGGAGGCCGGGAAGCGCTCGGCGGTCAGTGCCGGCCGGCGCAGATAGCCGCGGGCCAGGCCGGCACCCGCCAGGTACAGCTCGCCGGGGAAGCCGAGCGGGACCTGCCGTCCGGCGGCGTCCAGCACGTGCAGGGCGGTGTTCCAGATCGGCCGCCCGATCGGCACCGGGCCGGAGTCCGCGCGCCGGCAGTCCCAGTGCGTGACGTCCACGGCCGCCTCGGTCGGCCCGTACAGGTTGTGCAGCGGCACGTCCAGGACGTCCAGGAAACGGTTCTTCAGGGATTCGCCGAGGGCCTCGCCGCTGCACACCACCCGGCGCAGGCTCCGGCATCCGGCGGCGGCCGGCTCCTGGACGAACTCGGCCAGCATGGACGGCACGAAGTGGACGGTGGTGACGGACTCCTCCCGGATCAGGCGGGCCAGGTAGGCCGGATCCCGGTGCCCGCCGGGCGCGGCCACGACGATCGCGGCACCGGCCAGCAGCGGCCAGAAGAACTCCCACACCGACACGTCGAACCCGAACGGGGTCTTCTGCAGCACCCGGTCGTCCGCCGCGAGCCGGTAGCGGTCCTGCATCCACAGGAGCCGGTTGACGATCGCCGCGTGCTCCACCACCACCGCCTTGGGACGGCCCGTCGACCCCGAGGTGTAGATGACGTACGCCGGGTGCGAGGGCAACGGGCCCCCGGCGTCCGGCAGCCCCGCCGAGGCAGCGTCCGGGTCCGTCTCCGCCTCCCGGTCCGCCGTCCCGTCCGGGCGGACCCGCGGGGGACCGTCCGCCGCCGCGGGCAGTCCGGCCGCCACCTCGTCGGTGGCGATCAGCAGCACCGGGCGCGCGTCCTCCAGCAGGTACGCCACCCGGCCCTCCGGCAGGGACGGGTCCACCGGCAGGTAGGCCGCCCCCGCCTTGAGCACTGCGAGCAGCGCCACCACCATCTCCGTCGACCGGTGCAGGGCCACCGCCACCACCGTCTCCGGCCGCGCGCCGTACGCCCGCAGCACCCGGGCCAGGGCCTCCGCCCGCGCGTCCAGTTCCGCGTAGTCGAGGCGTTCGGAGCCGGACACCGTCGCCAGGGCGTGCGGCGTACGGGCGGCCTGCTCCGCGAACAGCGCGGACAGCGTGGTCGCCGGCACCGGCACGGCGGTGGCGTTCCACTCCTCGACCAGCCGGTGCTGCCCGTCCGACAGCAGGTCGACGGCGCCGGCCGGCAGCTCCGGGTCCTCGGCGAACGCCGTCAGGAGCCGCTCCAGCCCCTCGGCCACGCTGAGCGCCGCCCGTGCGTCCAGCGCGTCGGGGCGGTGGTCCAGGTGCAGCCGCAGCCGCTCCCCGGGCAGCACCACCAGGTTCGCGGTGTAGTGCGTGGCGTCGCAGGCGTCGACGGCGGTCAGCCGGACCTCGCCGGCCAGGTCCCGCATCCCCTCCAGGTCCAGCGGGTAGTTCTCCACCACCACCGCGGTGTCGAAGAGCGTGCCCAGCCCGGCCGCGCCCTGGATCTGGCCCAGGGAGGCGTGCCGGTGGTCCAGCAGCCGCGCCTGCTCCTCCTGGAACCGGACCAGTGCGGCGGCCAGCCCCTCGTCCTCGCGGACCCGGAACCGTACCGGCAGCGTGTTGATGAGCAGGCCGACCAGTTCGCCGACACCGTCGAAGGCCGCGTCGCGGCCCGACACGGTGCCGCCGAACACGACGTCCTCCCGGCCCGTGAGCCGCCCGAGCAGGACCGCCCAGAGGCCCTGGACCACGCTGTTGAGGGTGATCCCGGCGGCCCGGGCGCCGGCCGTGAGCCGTCCGGTCAGCTCCTCGGAGAGCTCCACCGTGATCCGCTCGGGCAGCTCCGCCATCCGGTGCGGGTCGGCGGCACCGAGCAGGGTGGGCTCGGCCAGTCCGTCCAGGGCCGTCGCCCACGCCTCCGCGGAGGCCTGCCGGTCCTGCCGGGCGAGCCAGCCGGGGAACTCCGCGTACGCGGGCGCCGCGGGCGGCTCGGCCGCCGGCTCCCGGTACCCGGTGAGGAGCTCGCGCAGGATCACCGCCGAGGACCAGCCGTCCCACAGGATGTGATGGTTCGTCACCACCAGGCGGTGCTCGGAGTCACCGGTACGCACCAGGGTGAACCGCACCAGCGGCGGCCGTTCCAGGTCGAAGGGGCGCGCCCGGTCCCCGGCCAGCAGGGCCTGCCAGGCGGCCTCGCGGTCCGCCGCGGGGACACCGCACAGGTCCGTCTCCTCCCACGGCAGTTCCAGCCGGGCGGACACCACCTGCACCGGCCGCCCGGTGCCGCGGTCGGTGAACGCCGCGCGCAGCCCCGCGTGCCGGTCCAGCAGCCGGGCGCAGGAGGCGCGCAGCCGTCCGGCGTCCAGCGGGCCGCTCAGGGTGAGCACGATCTGCCCGGTGTAGGCGTCGAGGCCGCCCGCGTCGTGGGCGGCGTACGCGGCGTGGAAGAACAGGCCCTCCTGCAGGGGCGACAGCGGCAGTACGTCCGCCAGGTGCGGGTAGCGTCCGGCCAGGCCGTCGAGGTCCCGCCCGGTCACCCGGACCAGCGGCACGTCGCGCGGAGCGGGACGCCCGTCCCCGCCGGCAGCGGCCTCCGCGGGGAGGACGGCGGCCGCAGCGGCCAGCAGCCGCAGCGCCTCCGCCCAGGCCGCGCCGAACGCCTCCGCCTCGGCCCGGCCCACCAGCGCCGACGGCCAGGTCAGCACCGCTTCGAAGGCGGTGCCCCCGGATCCGGCCACGGCCATCGCGTCGATCTGCAGGGCGTGTTCCACCGGCATCGAGGGATCGGCGTCCGCGCGCAGCCCGCCCGCCTCCGGGGCGGGACCCCACGCGGCCGTCCCGGTCCCGTCGAACCGGCCGAGGTAGTTGAACAGCACCCGCGGCCTGGGCAGCGGCTCCAGCTCCCGCGCGGTCGCCGGGTTCAGCCGGGACAGCAGGCCGAAGCCCGTGCCGTCGCCCGGCACCGCGGCCAGTGCCACGTGGACCCGCTCGACGAGGTCGGCGAGCGCGGCCGTGTCCCCGGCCCGCGCCGCGGCCGGATCGAGGCCCCGCAGGTCGAGGCGGACCGGGTACTGCGTGGTGAACCAGCCCACCGTGCGCGCCAGGTCGTGGGCGCCGGACCCGTCGGCCCGGCCGTGCCCCTCCAGGTCCAGCAGCAGGGAGTCGGCGACGCCCGCGCAGTCCACCCGTCCGCGGACGGCGTGCGCGGCGAGCACCAGACCGGCCAGCAGGACCTCCGCGGGCCCGGTGCGCAGGGCCGCGGGCAGGCCGGTGAGCAGCGGCCCGGTCACCCCGGCCGGCAGCGACAGCCTGAGGGTGTCGTTCCCGGCGACGAGGTCCCGGCCCGGGTCGGTCACCCGGTCCCACGGGGCGGTGTCCGCCGGGTGGGCCTCCCCGGCGTCCGCCGGCGCCGGCTCCGGAGCGTCCGGGCCGCTCGCGACCGGGGCCAGGGTCTGCCGCCAGTACGGCAGTTCGGCGACGGCCTCCGGGGTGCGGGCCAGCCCGCCGAGGTACGCGGTCCACGCGCGCAGCGGCGTACCCGCGGGCGCCGGCGCGGCCGTCCGCCCGGCGGCGACGGCGTCCCACACGGCGGCCAGGTCCTCGGCGAGGATCCGCCAGGACACCCCGTCCACGGCGAGGTGGTGCACCACCAGGAGCAGCCGCCCGGCGCCGTCCGGCCCCTCGTACCGCACCGCGCGCACCATCACCCCGGCGGCCGGGTCGAGCTCCGCGGCGGCCCGGGCGGCGGTCGCGTCGATCCCTTCCGCACCTTCCGCATCGTCCGCACCGTCCGCGATCCCGATCCTCACCAGCACACCGGCGGCGTCCACCGCCCCCGGTGCGGGCAGTTCGCACTCCGGGCGCCCGTCCGGACCGGGCACCACCCGCATCCGCAGCGCCGGATGACGGTCCAGGACCTCCTGGAGCACCCGCACCAGCCCGGCGTCGTCGATGCCGTCGGGCAGGGTCAGCACCATCGACTGGCTGAACCGGCCGATCGGCCCCGGGCCGTCCAGCAGCCACCGCATCACGGGCGTGGCCGGCAGCGGGCCGGTCTCCGCCACCGGGCCGCCGGCCGCCGCCTCCGCGCCCGGACCGTCCTGTACGGCCGCCGACGCCAGCCCCGCCGGCGTACGGGCCGCGAACACGTCGCGCAGAGCGAACCGCAGACCCCGCGCACGGGCCCGGCTCACCAGCGACAGCGCGGCGATGCTGTCACCGCCCAGCTCGAAGAAGCCGTCGTCGGGCCCCGCCGGCTGTCCGAGCACCTCGTCGAACAGGGCGCACAGCGTCCGCTCCGCCGGGCTGCCCGGCTCCCGCACCTCCCGGCCCGGCCCGCCCGCCGCCGGGGCGGGCACCACCAGCGCACGCCGGTCCACCTTCCCGCCCGGCGTCAGCGGCAGCCGCTCCACCGGTACGAACACCTGCGGCACCATGTACCGGGGCAGCGATCCGCCCAGGTGTGCGGCGAGCTCCGCGGGCCCGGGCGCCGGTACGCCCGGCGCCGGCGCGACGAACGCGACGAGCCTGCGCCCGGCGCCACCCGTACCGCTCCCGGTACCCGTACCGCTCCCGGTACCCGTACCGCTCCCGGTACCCGTACCGCTCCCGGCACCCGCACCGCTCCCGGCACCCGCACCGCTTCCGCCGTCCACCACGACCGCCGCCTGGCCGACCCCCGGATGCGCCGCGAGCACGGCCTCGATCTCACCGGGCTCGATCCGGTGCCCGTTCACCTTCACCTGGCGGTCGATCCGGCCGAGGAACTCCAGCTCGCCGTCCTCCGTCCAGCGCACCAGGTCCCCGGTCCGGTACATCCGGCCGCCCGGCACCCCGCCGTACGGGTCGGCCGTGAACACCTCCGCGGTGGTCCCCGGGCGGCCCGCGTACCCGTGCGCCAGACCGGCGCCCGCCACGCACAGCTCACCGGCCGCACCCGGCGGCAGCAGCCGCAGCCGGGCGTCCACCACGTACGCGCGGTGGTTCGGCATCGGCCGGCCGATCGGCGGCACCCGGCCCCCGGACGGCGCAGTACAGCGGTGCATCGTCACCGACACCGCGGCCTCGGTCGGGCCGTAGGCGTTCCACACCTCCCGCCCCGGCGCCGCCCAGCGGTCCAGCGCGTCGCCCGACGGCGCCTCGCCGCCCGTCGACAGGAACCGCAGGCCCGCCAGCGGTGCCGGATCCAGCAGCGGCAGCAGCGCCGGAGGCAGGTCGGCCACCGTCACCCGCTGCCCGGCCAGCAGCGCCTGCAGCCGGTCCACGTCCAGCCGCTCCTCCTCGGTGGCCAGCACCAGCGTCCCGCCCGCGGCCAGCGGGCCGAACACGTCCAGCACCGACACGTCGAAGGACAGCGCCGCGAAGCCCAGGAAACGCTCCCCGGCACCGGCACCCGGACCGGGTATCCCGGCGCACGCCAGGTGCCCGAGCACGAAGTCGGCCGCGGCGGCGTGCGGGACGAGCACGCCCTTCGGCCGGCCCGTGCTGCCCGAGGTGAACAGCAGGTACGCCGGGGCCGCCGCGGGCAGCCGCGTGCCGCCTGCGCCGGAGGGAGACCCGCCACCGATGCCGACGGCCACGGCCACGGGCACGGGCACGCTCACCGGGTCGGGCACGGTCTCGGTCTCGGTCTCGGTCTCGGGCACGGGCACCGTCACCACACCCTCCGGCAGCCGGTCGCCGGCCCCCGGCCCGGCGACCGCCACCGAGATCCCCGCGTCCTCCGCCATCCGCGCGATGCGCGCCTCCGGCAGACCCGGGTCCAGCGGGACGTAACAGCCGCCCGCCTTCAGGACGCCCAGCAGCGCGGCCACCATCGCGGGGGAGCGGTACACGCACACCCCGACCGGGTCGCCGGCCGCGACCCGGCCTCGCAGCCGGTCCGCGACGGCCCCCGCCAGGGCGTCCAGCTCCGCGTACGTCACCTCCTCCCCGGCGCACACCACGGCCGTGGCATCGGGGGTGCGCCGCGCCTGCTCCTCGAACAGGCCGTGCAGCAGCGCCCCCTCCCCGCCCCGGCTGCCGCCGTCGGCGAACCCGGCCAGCAGCGCCCGGTCCGTCCCGGTCAGCAGCTCCACGGAGTCCAGCGCCGTGTCGGGCCCCGCCTCCGCCAGAGCGGTGAGGAAGGCCAGGAACCGGTCCCGGTGCGCGGCGAGACCAGCCGCCCCGGTGTCCGCCGCGTCCGCCTCCGCCTGCACGGTCAAGGGGGTGTCGCCGCCGCGGTCGTAGACGTTCAGCGACAGGAACTCCACCGGCCCGACCGCCACGTTGTGGGCGGTCGCCGCGGAACCCGCGAAGGACAGCACGTAGTCCAGCGACATCACGTTCACCGACGCGCTCCACGGCGGCGTGTCCCCGTACAGCTCCTCCACCCGGAACCGCTGGTGCCGCAGCACGTCCCGGATCGCCGCCGAGGCGCCGCGCACCAGCTCGCCCACCGTCATGCCGCCGGTCACCCGGAGCCGCAGCGGCAGCACCTTCGAGAACATGCCGGGCGTGCGCCGCGCCGCGGGCGTGGTCCGCCCGGTCACCGGCAGGCCCAGCAGCACGTCCTCGGTGCCGCCGACCCGGTGCAGGTAGGCCGCCGAGGCCGCCACCACCACCGCCGACCACCGGGTGCCCAGCGCACGCGCCAGGGCCCGCAGCCGGTGCGCGTCCGGAGCCGCCAGGTCGCCCCGGCAGCGCAGCGGCGTCCCGGCCGGGCGGGCCGGCGGCCGCCCGGTGAACGCCACCGGGTCCGGCGCCGCGTCCAGCACCCCCTGCCAGAACTCCCGGTCCCGGGCACACTCCGCGGACTCCCGGTACGCCCGCTCCTCGGTCACGATCTCCGCCCACGGCGCGGCCGGCTCCACCGGCGCGGGCACCGGCACACCGGTGGCGAGCGCGGTGTACACGTCCGCGGTACGGCGGGCCAGCAGCGCACCGCCGTATGCGTCGACGACGATGTGGTGGTAGCCGTGCATCCACAGGTGCCGCTCGGCCCCGACCCGCACCAGCAGATGACGGCAGACGTCCCCGGACGCCAGTTCCATGGGCCGCCCCAGCGCCGCCCGCATCAACTCCTCCGCCTCGGCCCGCCCGCCGGGACGACCCCGCAGGTCGGCGGTCTCCAGCCGGAACGGCGGCCGGGCGGCGGGCCCCTGCCGGACCTCGCCGCCCTCCTCGGCGAACCGCATGCCGAGCGTCTCGGTCTCCGCGAGCACCAGGCCGATCGCCTGCTCCAGCACCGCGGCGTCCAGCGGGCCGCGGATCTCCAGGTACTCGCCGATCGCGTAGTCGGTACGACCGGGGTCGAGCTGCTGGGCGAACCACACACCGGCCTGCGGCGAGGTCAACGGCAGGGACAGCGCCCCGGGGTCATGAGTGGACATGCGGTGGTCGGTCTCCTCGTTCGGATGGACCCGCCCGGCGGCGGTTCACGACGATCCACCGCCACTCTCCGTGCCCCCGAACCTCAGCGAAAGTCACACCATTTCGCCTCTTGACACCCCTCACCCCCAGGTCCCGCACCCCGGGTCCCGCACCGCCGGTCACGCTCCCGCGGTCACGCGCATCCGGTCCCGTGCGTCGCGCACTGTCCGCCGCGGGCGGGACGGCTCCGGCACGGACGGCCACGTCGTCCTCCCGGGGTGACCCCTCCGGCAAGAAATGGCGTGTCCATGTCATACCCTGGAGGTGCGGACGGGGCCGGGGGTGTGCCGCGCCACCCGATGCTTTACAGTTCAACCGCTACCGCGTCCGAGGTCCGCACTGACGGACCCGATGCGGGACGCCCAGCACCACGGGCCGCCGGACTCCCCCGAACCGGTGACCCCTTCCCGGGGGCCGGCGCCCCATCCCCGTGCGCGCCGGCCCCCACCCCCTCTTCCCGCCCGCGCCCGCCGCGGCCTCAGCCGCCGGCCGGCGGTGCGGAGATCGTGGGAGCCAGGTAGCCGTGCAGAGCGCGCTTGAGCTCACGGATCAGGGCGGGCCGCTCCTCCTCCCCGCCGGTGACGACGAGGGGCACCATGGCCTGGAAGATCTGGATGGCCACGCGCGCGGTGAGCAGCCGTTCCGCGGCGGGCAGCCGCGGCGCGCGGGCGGCGATCATCTCCTCGACGCGGCCGAGCATCGCCGACTGGATGGGGCGGGCGGCGTCGGTCAGGCCCGCGGGCATGTCCGGGCGGGCGAAGAGCGCCTTGAACCCGGGGTTGGCGACGTTGAAGGCGACGATCGGGTCGACCATCCGGTCGAGCAGGCCGTCCAGGGGCAGGGCCGTGAAGCGGGCCGAGTCGAAGGCCTCCTGGTGCGCGGCCCGCAACTGGGTGACGAAGCGGTCGGCGAGGGCCTGGGCGATGGCCTCCTTGTTGGAGAAGAACTGGTACAGCGAGCCCGGTGAGATGCCCGCCTCGGCCGCGATGGCGATGGTGGTGGTCTTCTCGTAGCCGGCGCGCGCGAAGACCGCCGCCGAGGCGTCGAGGATCTGGGCCATCCGCAGCTCGCCACGTGCCTGCCGCCGCCGCGCGGGCGGTGTCGCCTGCCCCTCGGCCGTCCTTGCCGTCATCCGATCCTCCGTCAGAGTCCGCCCACCGGGCACCACTTGAAAACACGAATGATTATTCGTAATCTTTCGGCGCGCGGCAAACACGAATCATCATTCGCAAAATCTATCCGAGGGGGACCCTTGCTCGGCAGGTTCATCGTGGAGAGGGCCAGGTGGATCGTCGCGATCGGTATCGCCGTGACCCTGCTCGCCGGCGTGGTCGCCGCCGGCACGCTCAACGCGCTCTCGCTCAGCCGCTTCGAGGCCCCCGGCTCGGAGTCCATGCGCGTACGCGACACCCTGGCCCGGGACTACCGCACGGGCAGCCCCAACCTGGCCCTGCTGGTCACGGCCCGGCAGGGAACGGTCGACGACGCCGCCGTGGCCGAGGCGGGCCGGGCGCTCGACCGGGAGCTGGCCGCCCACCCCGGCGTCGGCCGGGCCTGGTCGTACTGGAGCACCGGCAGCCCGGACACCCTGCGCAGCCGCGACGGCCGGCAGGCACTGGTGCTGGCCTGGCTGCCCGGTGACGCCAACCAGGTGAGGCGCGAGGTACTCCCCGGCCTCGCCCCGGAGTTCACGCGGACCACCGACACCGTCACCGTCCAGGTCGGCGGCGGCGACGAGGTCTTCCGGCAGACCATGGAACAGGCCCGGCAGGACTTCCTGCGCGCCGAACTCGTCATCCTCCCCCTGGTCTTCCTCCTGCTCTGGCTGGTCTACCGGCGGATCCCGGCCGCACTGGTCACCCTCGGCACCGGCCTCTTCGCCGTACTCGGCTCACTCGCCCTGCTGCGCGCCGTGGTCGCGTTCACCGACGTGTCCACCTTCGCCTCCAACATCGCGCTGGTGATGGGCATCGGACTCGGCGTCGACTACGGACTGTTCGTCGTCTTCCGCTACCGCGAGGAACTCCGGCACGGCGACGGCGTCCCGCGGGCGATCACCCGTACGGTGCGCGGCGCGGGTCGCGGCGTCCTCTTCAGCGGCGGCACGGTGGCCGCCTCCCTCTCCGTGCTCCTGGTCTTCCCGTTCCCCTTCCTCCGCTCCTTCGCCTACGCCGGCGTCGCGGTGGTCCTCGCCGCGGTGGTCGGCGCGACGGTGCTGCTGCCCGCCGCGCTCGCCCTCCTCGGCCACCGGGTGCAGCGCCCGGGACCGGCACCCGACCCGGCGAACGGATTCTGGTTCACCGCCGCGACCCGGGTGATGCGCCGCCCGCTGGCCTTCGGCGGCGCCGCACTGGCCGTCCTGCTCCTCCTGGGATCGCCCTTCCTGGGCGTACGGTTCGGGCTGCCGGACGACCGGGTGCTGCCGGCTTCCGCCCCGGCCCGCCAGACGCACGACGCGATACGCGCCGGGTTCACCGTGGAGGAGGCGGACGCCGTGCAGGTGGTCGCCACGGCGCCGACCCCCGCGGCGGTGGGCCCGTACGCGGCCGAACTCTCCCGCATCGAGGGCGTCGCCCGGGTGGACTCCGCGGCAGGCTCCTACCGGGCCGGACAGCGGACCGGCCCCGGACCGGCGGACGGCTTCACCGCCGGCGAAGGCCGGCGCCTGGCCGTCCACCCCACCTCCGACCGCCTGGAGAACGATCCCACCGGCCTGGTGCGCGAGATCCGCGCGACGGCCGCGCCGTTCGAGGTCCGGGTCGGCGGCTACCCCGCCGAACTCACCGACTACCGCGACGGCGTCACCGGACGGCTGCCCCTGGTGGCGGCCCTGATCGTGACGGTGACCTTCGCCCTCCTCTTCCTGATGACCGGCAGCGTGATCGCCCCGCTCAAGGCGACCGTGCTCAACGTCCTGAGCCTCTCGGTGATGTTCGGCGCCCTGGTCCTGGTCTTCCAGGAAGGATGGCTCTCCGGTCCGCTGGGCTTCACCCCCACCGGAGTGATCGAGCCCAGCATCCCCATCCTGATGTTCTGCATCGCCTACGGCCTCTCCATGGACTACGAGGTCTTCCTCCTCGCCCGGATCAAGGAGGAGTACGACCGCTCCGGCGACGCCCTCGGCTCGGTACCGCTCGGAATCGCCCGCAGCGCCCCGCTGGTGACCGCGGCGGCACTGATCCTGGCGGTCTCCTTCGCCACCTACGCGACCGGCCAGGTGGTCTTCCTCAAGCAGCTCGGCATCGGCATGGCCCTGGCCGTACTGGTGGACGCGACCCTGGTCAGGGGCGTACTCGTACCGGCCCTGATGCGACTGGCCGGCCCCGCGAACTGGTGGGCCCCGGCCCCCCTGCGCCGCCTGCACGACCGCATAGGACTGAGGGAGAGCACCTCACCAAAGGCCCCGAACCCGAGCCCGAGCCCGAGCCCGAGCCCGAGCCCGATGCCCATCCCGGACACCCCCGGGATGTGATCCTCACGGATGTGAATCCTTTCCGGTGACCCGTGCCTCTTATCTCCGTACCGGCAAGGGCCGGTACGGAGAAGGGAGAACATCGTGATCGTCGGAATCGCGGTCGCCGTCGGGGCCGTGCTGCTGTGCGCCTGCAGTGTCGCCGTACTGCGGAGGCGGGGCCGGACGCGTGGCTGAGGTGACCTGGCCCGGGGAACAGCTCGTCGTCGCCGCGCAGCGCGGTGACGTCGATTCGCTCACCGCTCTGGTGACCGGCGCCCACCCGAACGTGCAGCGCTTCGCCCGCTTCCTCTGCGCCACTCCGCAGGACGCGGAGGACGCGGCACAGGAAGCGCTGATCGTCCTGTACCGCAAGATCGGGATGCTGCGGGCGTCCGGTGCCCTGGCGTCGTGGATGTTCCGCATCGTCCGCAACGAGTGCCTCCGGCGTGCGCGGACGGTGCTCCACGACCCCGTGCCCGCGCAGTACGACGCCGCCGTGGGCTCGGCCGAGGAGGAGGTGCTGCAGCGTCTGGAAGCGGGCCGGGTGGCCGCGGCCGTCGCCGCCCTCCCCGAGGACCAGCGCCGCGTGCTCGTCATGCGGGACATCCAGGGATACAGCGGGCGGATGACGGCCGACGCGCTGGGCCTCTCCACGGCCGCGATGAAGTCCCGTCTGCACCGGGCCCGCACGGAGCTCCGCACCGCACTGGCCGGCCCGGCCCCACTCGGAGACCGGAGGGAATCCTGATGCGAACCAACGGCAAAGGGGCCGACTTCTCGAGTTCCTCCCTGCCCCGCCACCTCGTACGAGGCGTGCTGGGCTTCGGCGGGATCATCGGCTCGGTGGCGCTGATCCCGCTCGTCGGACCGGTCGCTCTGCTGCTGTTGCCGGTCGGCGTACTGGCGCTGCGCGGATGCCCCATGTGCTGGACGATCGGTCTGCTGCAGACCCTCTCCAGGGGCCGCCTGCAGCGTTCCTGCGAGAACGGCACGTGCCAACTGACCACCGCGGCCCCGCAGGAGCACCACCGGGCGGGCGTCAAGGAGATCTTGACAAGATGATCACGTCAAGGTTTCCTTGACGCATGTCGATCTTGAACTCGAAGAAGACGCCGCACGAGGGCGCCTCCTCCACCACCGATTCGTTCACCGCCCTGCTCCCCGTGGCGGCGATCCTGCCCGCGCTCACCGCGATGTTCGCCGACCGGCTCGGCACGGCCGCCTGGGCGGTGCTGATGGTGGCGGAACTCGCACTCATCGCCGCCATCGGCGCACACGCCGCCCGTACGGCCGCCGCCAGTAAGGCCGCAGACCGGGCGCGCCGCGACGCGGAGGTGCTCGACGCGCTGGAGCCCCTCGCGGGCGCACGCCGGTGAACGGTGAGCGCGAGCCGCTCCTCGGCCCCGAGGAAACCGCCCGCGTCCGGGACGGAATCGCGGCCGCGGTGCTCGGCGCCCGTGAGGACCTGGCCGCATCCCTGGAACACGACCCCGACGGATACCTGCGCCTGGTGGCTGCCTCGCGGGTCGGCGCCGAGGAGGCGAGCCGGCTGCTCCGCGAGGCCGTCCAGGGCGCCAGGGCGGCCGGACACAGCTGGGACAGTGTCGGCCGCGTCCTGGGAGTGAGCCGCCAGGCCGCCCAACAGCGCTTCGCGGGCAAGGCGGCGGACGCCTCGGCCTCCCGCCCGCCCGCCGGCGGACCGGGCACCGCCGAGCGCCGCATCCTCAGTCCACTGTCCGCCTTCAACGAGATGGCCGCCCTGGCGGAAGCCGGACGCGAGGGCTGGCACCTGGTCGGCTACGGCGCGCTGTTCCACGAGGTGGAGGCCTCCGACCACCCGTGGGAGCACTGCCGGGTGACCCTGGCCTCCGGCGGCCGCCACCGCCGGATGGAAGCGGAGGGCTGGACCCCCGTAGGCGCGGGCTGGTTCCCCTGGCGCTACTACAAACGCCCCCTCACCACCCCCGCCGACCACAACCACAACCACTGACCGCCGACCGGACCTGCACAGGCGGAACTGCTTGCGCTTGCGAGGCGATCGACTCGGGCAGCGGCACGCACTTCGGGGAAGTGCTCGTCGCTGAGGGCCTGGGCGGCCGCCGTGTCGCCCGAATCCGGGCCGAACTCCAGCCGGACCCGCACTATCACCCGCCAACAGGTACGCACGGTCAGGGTGCTGACCCGGTGCGGGTCTCGAAGCGGTCCTGGGCCGCGAGTACGTCGTCCGTGTACCGGGCGGCCCAGGCGCCCATCGCGCCCATCGGGCCGAGCAGGGCCTGGCCCGCGTCGGTCAGGGCGTAGTCGACGCGGGGCGGTGCCTCGGCGTAGGGGCGCCGTTCGACCAGGCCGTTGTACTCCAGTCGGCGCAGGGCGTCGTTGAGCACCTTCGGGCTGATGCCACCGATTCGGGTGATGAGGGCCCGCGGCCTCATGGGCCCGGTCTCGCCGAGCGTGAACAGCACCACCGGATCCCACCGGTTGGCGAGCACCTCGAAGGCCACCCGCGCGCGGCAGTCGGACGTGTACGCGACCTCGGGGAGGTCGAGCGGCTGCTTCTCCATCTGCCCATCCTCCACGGGCGGTCGGACACCGGCTGGTGTGCATCGGACCCCGTACGTTCCTGTCACCACCGACGGAACGGGGAGGAAAGACATGGCACGGATCGGGATCATCGGTACGGGCTCGATGGCGGCGGTGCTGGGAGGCGCCTGGGTACGGGCGGGCCACGAGGTGTTCGTGGGCGGCAGGGACACGGCCAGGGCCGCTGACGTGGCCGGGCGTACCGGGGCGGCCGGGCAGGGTACTTCGGTGCAGGCAGCGGAGTACGGGGACGTGGTCCTGCTGGCGGTGCCCGCGGACGTGGCGCCCCGGCTGGCCGCGGAGCACGCGGGAGTTCTCGCCGGCCGGACGGTCGTCGACTGCACGAACGCGCTGGTGCCGGCCGAGGACGGCGTGCTGCTGACGACAGCGGGTGGCGTCTCCGTGGCCCGGCTGATCGCGGACGCCGCGCCGGACGCACACGTGGTCAAGGCCTTCAACCTGGCGCACGAAAGCGTATGGACGCAGTCCAGGGAGACGTTCGAGGGGCTCGCGTCGGGCCCGCCGGCCGTGCCGTTCTGCACGGACGACGCCGGGTCCGCGGAGCGGATCGCCGCGATCATCGCGTCGATGGGCTGCGTGCCCCTGCCGGCGGGCGGGCTGGCCCGCGCGGCATACCTGGAAGCCGCTGCCGCGTTCGCCATCGGGGTCTGGTGGTCCGGTGGCACCCCGCGCAACGCCTTCCCGGACCCGGTCACAGGTGGAGCGTGAGCCGTGTGAAGACCCGTTGGGCCGGCCGGCCGGGCCGGCCGGCCGCCCGTGCCGCGCGGCCCCGGGTGAACCGGCTTACGACTTCTGCGGTTCCGTCAGGTGTCCACGGGGCCGGACCCCCGCACGGCGCCGGTCAGCGGGGCCAGTACGCGCCATCCTGTCGACTCGTACAGGGCCCGACCCTCTGGCGTCGCGCCCAGCACGCCTGCCGTGGCGCCCTGCTCCGTGGCGGCCTCGCTGAGCCTGTCCATCACCATGCGTCCCAGACCGCGGCGCTGGTGGGCCGGGTCCGTCTCCACCTGGTCGACGACGGCGGTGTGGCCTGTGACGGCGATCTGGCCGCGCGCGGCGAAAGCGCCGTCGGCGGTGCGCACCAGAGCACGGGTGACGCCATCACGCGTCCAGACGTCCATCCGGTAGCCCTCAGGGACGGGGCCCAGGACCCGGGTGGGGGTGACGACGCGCAGCGAGGCGGACATCAGGTAGCCGGCTCCGCCGGCGAGCTGCCAGCCGGGTGCGAGCCAGGGTTCGAGCGTTTCCGGTGGAACGAAGGCCTTCAGCCAGACGCCGGGTGCCGTGACATGCTCGGTGATCTTGCGGACGACCGCTTCGTCGGCAGAGTGCAGGACGTGACGCATGACGTGCCCGGACAGGCCCACGTCGACGGTGAAACCCCAGGCGGAGGGCACTGGTTCGGCGGCACCGCGCGAAGCGGACCATCCGTGAACCCATGCCCGTACGGCCTCGGCCGTGTGCGAGAAAGGCAAGACTCCCCCTTCGCAGGTAACAGGTCAATGCACTGAATGATTATTACATCAGCGGGTGCGTCGGATCGCGGAGGACACCGGCCCTGTCTGGTGACGGTGAGTCGCTCGCAACGGGGGACAAGCAGCACGGCGATCACTCCGGTCTCCGCAGGCCGGGTTGTGAGAGACGCGGCGGGTCGCTTCAACAGGCGCCGCCGGGGCGCCCCGGACCCCATCGCGGGTCGAACCAGCGGGAGTAAGCGGGAGTGAGAGGCGGTGCAGGCGGTAGCCGCACGCGTGACGCGCGACCGGCGTCCTGAGTGGACCCCGCTGGAACCCGGTATCGATCGCCACCACCGGTCACGCCCGGCTCAAGGCCGTCCAGGCACCGTGTCCCGGACTTGGTGCCCTGGCCGGACACGTGCGCCGAACACCGGCGCCGGGGCAGGTCATCCCCCGACCTTACCGGCGGTGATCTGCTGCCCCAGGGTGGTGTCGACCACCACGGAGATGCCCGCCGGGAGCTGCCCTTCGAGGTCGCTCAGCAGATCGCTGACCGGGGGCAGGTCACCGGGGGAGCGGACATGGACGTACAGGGTCTTGGACTGCGCGTCGACGCTGGTGACCGCCGCCCCGGGGCTCTGCGAGAGCCATCGCTCCGCGGCGCTCTTGGCCCGGTACGTCCAGACGTTGAGCAGCACGGTGGTCACCGTGTTGACGGCGAGCGGGAGCAGGACGGCCGCGAAGAGCAGCCCCACCATCACGTAGGCGCGGCGCGTGGCCCGCCCGCCGTGCCGTGCCGGCGTGCGGGTGTAACCGAGGGCGGCGAAGACGACCATGCCCGCGAAGACGAGGGCGAGGAGGTTGGAAACGAAGAGCACCAGCGCGCCCAGCGCGAGCCACCACGCCGTCTGCCCGGCGCAGACGCCCGTGACCACGAGGGGCGGTACGAGCGAGATCGCGATCGCCACACCGGGCAGCACGGCCGCGACGTCCTTGCGGGCCAGAGCCACGGCGCCGGCGAAGCCCGTGGCCAGAGCGGCGATCAGGTCCAGCAGCCCCGGGGACGTACGGCCCGAGATCTGACTGTTGCTCAGCAGATCGTAGGAGGGCGGTACGACCAGGGAGGCCACCGCGCCGATCACGACCACCAGCAGACACCCCCCGGCCACGAAGGCCACGGCGGTGGTGCGGCGGCGCTGTACGGCTCCGAGGGCGATGCCCATGATCGGGGTGGACAGCGGTGCGATGATCATCGCACCGATGACGGTGGCCGTGGAGTCCGTCAGGATCCCGCCCGCGGCGATGACCGACGACAGCGTGAGCATGGTCCAGAAGGCCGACTGCTTCGCCTGGGTGTCCCCCGACGAAAGATCGAGATCCTCCTGGAGGT
Organism: Streptomyces sp. NPDC048603; assembly: GCF_043199475.1. Lineage (NCBI taxonomy): Bacteria > Bacillati > Actinomycetota > Actinomycetes > Kitasatosporales > Streptomycetaceae > Streptomyces > Streptomyces sp. NPDC048603. The sequence continues at coordinate 344,440 of NZ_JBICVY010000009.1, forward strand.
CCTCCAGGGAACGGCGCTGACGGTCCGGCAGGACTCTGTCGCGGAGTTGGCCTGGCATGTCCCCAGTATCCGGACCGGAACGCGCCGGGCCCGGCAGGAACACGACCGGACCCCGACGTCGCACCCGGCACACGGCACCACGCGGCGGCACACCCCGGCACGCCCCGTCCCGCCCGATCCCCACGACCGCACGGTCGCCGGACGCGCGCTGTGGGGAGGGAGCGGGAGGCCTGTCGCGGCATGTTCTGATGCACCGTCATACCTGTATGGCGATCGACGCCAAGGTCCCGTTTCCCACCCGCACCCGGTTCACCCGTACCGCTGCGACCCAAGGCCTCCGGATCCGGCAACGCCCGTCCCGGCCGGCCGTGCGGGCGGAGGTGTGGCGGAACCGGGCGGTGCCGAGGAGCCGGCGTCCCTCATCACCCGGTCGAGGCACAGCAGGCGGGCCACGGCCCGGGAGGTGGCGCGTGGCGGAGCGTACGGCCGTCGCGGCACCAGCCGTCGAGCGCGTCGAGCAGCCCGGCGTCGCAGAAGGCCAGACTCCGCGCTGCCGGACCGGATCGCCGTGCTGGCCGCTCGCCTGGACGCCGGTATCGCAGATGAGGCACAGGCGGCGCGAGGCAGCGCGGCTGCCCGGCGGATGGTGGCCATCCGTCACCGCCAGACCGTGACGGAGATGTACCAGGAGAGCGCCCTGCGCGAGGAGATGAGGATCGTGGCTCCCCTCAGGCACGCGCGCGAGGCCGAGGAACGGGTCACCGTTGCGGGCAGCCGACCGGCACCGTCCGCGACCGCCGGCGACTTCGCCCCCTCGTCCTACCGGCAGGGACCCACGGCGCCCGAGCCTCTGGCGCCCCGCACGACGCCGCGCCCTTGATCAGCCCCGCTCGGCTCGCCGACGGGCGGCGCGGGTGCGCACGAACTCCACGGGCCGACTGTCCTCACCGGTCACCTTCCCCAGCATGACTTCCAGTTCCGAGGCGAGGCCGAGTACCTGTTCGTCATCCCTGATCTGACGCCAGCTGTGCAGGGCCCGCATGGCCGAAGAGTGCGTCAACGGGTGTGTCGGCCCGTACGCGGCAGAGTGGAGCCCGGTGGTGTGCAGGTACCACCGGGCAGCCGTGGCCGGCTGCCCGGAGACGAGAGCGAGCCAGCCGCGCAGCTCACGGAGATTGATCGTGTGGGCGTGCGCCTCGCCGAAGCGCTCCGCCAGCTCCCGGTCCAGCTGCTCGGCCTCCGCCGCCGCCCAGGCCAGGCGGTCGCGGTCGTCGGGCGAGGCCATGACCTCGGTGATGCCGGCGATCCGGCCGCTGTACTCCTGCGGCACCGCCTCACTCTCGTCTCCTTGCACGTCCGGGAAGTCGGACTCGACCTCGGCGACGGGACTTTCGGGAGCCTTGGGTGCGGCAAGGGAGGGTTCGGCCGTCGTCAGGGTCCCGGGCTCCTGGCTGGGTTCGGGGGTCCCGGGCGGCGTCGGGGCCGGTTCGGCCGGATGCTGCCAGAACGCGGCCGTGACCTCGCCCCACGGCAGCAGTTCGGTGTCGTCGGCCAGGGAAGTATGGGACATGCGGTGCTCCTGCGGATGAGCCGGGACGGTCAGATCTGGATGCCCTTGGACCGCATGTAGGTCACGGGGCTGACGTCCGACCCGTAGGCGGGGCCGGTGCGTACCTCCATGTGGAGGTGGGGGCCGCTGGAGTTGCCGGTGTTGCCCGACAGGCCGATGGCCTGTCCGCCCTGGACCTGCTGTCCGGCGCGGACGTCCAGGCGGCTCAGGTGGGCGTACTGGCTGTACATCCCGTCGGCGTGACGGAGGACCACCTCGTTGCCGTACGCGCCGGCCGATCCCGCCGAGACCACCACCGCCGGCCCGATCGCGTGCACCGGCGTGCCGGTGCCGACGGGGAAGTCGATCCCCGTGTGATAACCGCTGGACCACATTCCGCCGGGCACCCGGTAGCCGGTGCCGATGCGCGCGTTGACCGGCTTGGACCACTGCCCGTACATCGGCGGCTGGCCGGAGGTGTCCGGCGCGGTGAGCCGGGCGACGCCCTTCATGATGGACTTCACGTAGTTGTATGTCTGGCCCTGCGCGAATCTCGGCGGGGGTACACCCTTGTAGTAGTCGACCCACCCCCACCCGGAGTTGTAGCCGGCGAGCGCGAGCTCGATCGGGCTGCCGTTGTAGTGGGGGTACTTTTTCGCCGTCCTGAGCAGCTTGCACATCATGTTGCCCTGGGACGGGATGGCGTCGGCCGGATCCATGACGTCCTTGTCGCCGTCCCCGTCGCCGTCCAGGCCCTCGACCCTCCAGGTCGAGGGTATGAACTGGCTGATGCCGTAAGCGATCGGGCGGGTCTTGGTGATCGGGTCCTCGTACGAGATCGCGTTCGGGTTGAAGCTCGATTCGGCCTCGATCTGGGCGGCCAGGACACCCGCCGACAGGCCCTGGTCGCAGGCCGCGGCCGCCTTCTGGATCAGGCCCGCGTACTTGGCGGGCACGTAGCCGGGGCCGACCCGGAGCGTTCCGGCCACGAGGTCGTAGCGGTCATCGAACCCCGGATCGGACTTGTCGTCCTCGCTCGCGCCGATGAGAAGGATCAGTCCGAGCCCCAGAGCCAGAGGACTTCCTGCGATCAGTACGGCAAGGAGTAACAACCCCCGCTTGACGTTCAAGCACTCCCCCGTTTTGGCTTTACGTCGCTTTCAAGACAGCGGCTGAAAAGTATCTACATTGCGCTGTCATCCCCGCGCTCACCCTGCCACATCTCGTTTCCGACCCCAAAGGGGTCAGGCGAAAGGGTGCCCGGTCGCCCTTTCGGAAGCGATCAAGGCGGCAAGTAATGACCCAAACCCCCCTATCCTGGACAACTGGCTTTTGTTGTAGGGGAATTGACACTTCAGCAGCAACAATGGCACCACTGGCGTTGTCGGTGATCACGATTAGACTGCCGGGGCCCAGCTCGTCGTACCGAGCTGATCTGATTACTTTTGCAATGCACGGGGGAGCGTTGGCGAGAAAAGCACAGGGTTCCTTTGCGTTCCCGGACGGAACTCGGCTGATTGTTCCGGTTCTGGGCGCCACGGGGGGAACGGGGAGGTCCACAGTTGCCGGTCTCTTCGCCTCCGCCCTAGCGCCGGCGGCCGAGACCGTACTCCTCGACACCGGCCCCCGGCTGACCTCTCACTGGCCTACCTGGGTGAGCGAGCCGGGCGCCGGACTGGCGTCGGTACCGCCTGACCGCCCGATCACGCCCGCCCAGGTGCGTGCTGCAGCCTCGCACTGCTCCGGGCCGGGCAGGCCCTGGCACGTCCTGACCGATCACCAGGAATGGAGCGCGCCACCCCTGCCCCTGCCCACCGCGCCGGGCGCGTGGCACCAACTCGCTGCGGCCGGCGGGTGGCAGGTCGTCGTAGCCGACACCGCGCACCCGATCACGCACGACCTCGTCGCCGCCCGGGCATTCGGCACACCTGCCCTCACGGCGGAGTGGTGCTCCCTGCCGATGTCAGTGCCAGTGCTGGCAGCACCGGCAACCGGCTCGGGTGTCGCCGCCCTGCAGCGGGCCATTCGGGCGATCGTGGCCGAGGGGCTGCCCCTGCGGCGCATGGTCGTGGCCCTGGTGCAGCTCGGGGGCGGCCGGCCCCCGGCGGTGGTCCGCGCTGCGGCCGCCATGCTCCAGCCGCAGGTCTCGGCCGTGGTGCACGTGCCCTTCGACGACCGCATCCACACGCACGGTCTCGCGGACGGTCACCGGATCACCGCACGCAAGACCCGTGAGGCAGGCGAGGAGATCGCCCGTGCCGTGCTCGCCTCCGCCCGCCACACCTGGGGCGAGCCGCTGCCCGCAGCGGCGGTCCCCGCCCCGGCCCGGGGGCCGGCGCCTCCGGTGGCCCCTGTCGCCCTATCCCTCCGACCCGCCCCTGCAGAAGAAGAGGTGCCCGCATGAGTGCCCTGCTCGAAGCCGCCAACACGTTCGTCCTCGCCGCCGAACCGGCTCCCGCTGTACCGACCTTCACGCCGACCGTGCCCACCGAGGTCAGCGGAGCGACCGGATCGATCTTGGGTTGGACGGCCGGCATCGGTCTGTCGCTGGCCACCCTGGGCGGCCTGACCGGCTGGGCCTGCGTGGCCATCGGCCACAACACCGAGCGTGCCGGTCTTGCCGCGCGTGGCAAGCAGGCCATTCTCTGGAGCCTGATCAGTGGCGGCGGCATCGGTGTAACCGCCTCGCTCGTCATGCTCTTCTACGGCCTGACGAAGACGGGCTGACGCGCATGGACTTTCAGAGCAAGGCGCGCAGGGCCCGCCTGAGACTGATCGGCATCGCGGTCGGGGCAGCCGCGGCCGTGGTGGCCGGGGGCATCGGACTCGCCACTCTTACGGGAGGCAAGACCGGTACGGATGCCAGGCCCGCAGCGACCGGGCGGCAGGCGCAGGCGTCCGGCTCCGGCGCAACGCCGCCGACCGGTACCAAGGAGTACACCCCGGCGAGTGTCCCGCCGGTAAAGCCGCTGAAGCCCACGGTCCACGACAAGGGCATCGGCAGGGGCTACGAACATTCCGGCTTTGGCGCGCTTTCCGCCGGTATCGGCTACTGGCAGGACTTGGCCTTCATCGACGATGTGCAGGCCGAGCAGCAGTGGAAGGCCATCACCTCCAAAGCCTCGCCCGAGCTGATCGACCGTGGAGTCTCCGAGGTCCGAAAGATCCGCGAGGCCGCCGGGCTGCCACCGTCCGGCGCCGGCCCGGACGGGCTCACCTTCACCACCACCGTCACCGCATCTCTGGCACGCAGCCTGGACAAGAGTGGTGACGTCGTGAAGATCTGGCTGGTCTACGACCGGTACGCCGTCAACCGGAACACGGGCGTCGACGATGACCCGCTGAAGGATCAGTTCACCAGTCTGGTCCTGAAGTGGGAGGACGGTGACTGGAAGGTCTCGGACGAGTCCAAGCACCCGAAGATCAACTTCGTCCCGAACAGCTACTACCCCGACAGCAAGTACGCCTTCTACGACGGCTGGAGGCGGGTCAGTGGCTAGGTTCCTTGCCAGGCTCGGAGCTGTGGTCGGCGCGATGTTGATCCTGATCACGTCGAGCACCTCCATAGCGCTCGCCGGAGCGAAGCCACCAGACCCCTACCCGGAGGAGTTGCGCCATTTTCGGGTCGGCATCCACAAGGTCACCGGCGAGTACTGCAACTTGGAGGACACGAACGAGGAGGCCCGCAAGCAGTGCCGCGAGCCGACGGGCTGCGAGGAGAAGCCCGCCCACTCGCCCTGCCTTGAGGATGATGCACTGACCCCGGAGGGCCAGCACGCGGCGGACATGGATCGCCTCAGGAGGTGGCGCGCGGAGAACAAGGGCGACCCGGACTATGACAAGCTCAATGCGTTCCTCACCGAGTGCGTCGAGAAGAACCGCAAGCCCTTCCAGTCCTGCCATTTGGATGCAGGCAAACTCGCGACGTCGCCGGCCGTGAAGTGGGCTGAGGGGCAGATCTCGAAGATGGCGGCCGATGCCCTGGAAGAGGCCGCGGGCATGCTCGGCTCCTCGGTGATCTGGTTGCTGAACCAGTTCGCTGAAGGCTTCAACGACATCTCCACCGTCAAGCTGGCCGACACGGGCATCGGGAAGGCCCTGGGCATCACCTGGGGGATCTCCGCACTCGTCGCCGCCTTTCTCCTGCTCCTGCAGTTCGGCAAGGTCGGGGTCTCACAGAGCGGTGGACCTGCCGCGACCGCCATCATCGGGCTGGCCAAGTGGGCGGCGATCCTGGCCGTCTACCTCGCGGCCACCCAGAGCGCCCTGAGCTGGTCCGACACCCTGTCGGAAGAGCTGATCAAGTTCACGATCGGCGGCACCGGCGAGGAGAGCGCCGAAGCGGCCATGAAGGAGAAGCTCGGCACCATGTTCGGCGGGCTCGTCGGAGGCGGGTCCGTTGAGCCCCTGATCCACGGAACAGCCGTCTCCACGGAGATCATCGGCTTCGTGATCGTCATGAGCGTCCTGTGCCTGCTGGCCGTGGGCGCCCTCTACATCGAGATGCTCGTCCGGCAGGCCGCCATCCTGCTGCTCGTCGTCAGCATGCCGATCGTGCTGGCCGGTCAGATGGCCGACGCCACCCGTGACTGGTGGCCCAAGGCCCGAAACGCCCTGATCACCATCATCCTGGTCAAGCCCGTCATCGTCCTCTGCTTCAGCGTGGGCTTCCTCATCATGACGGACGCCAAGGGCGTGAAGAACGTCCTGGTCGGCCTCATGATCTTCATCCTCGCGGGCGTCAGCTGGCCGGTCCTGGCACGCTTCATGACCTTCACCTCGGCCGGCGACGGCAACTCCGTCGGATCCGGACTCCTGGACGGCGTGGGCTCCTCGCTCTCCTCCAAGTTCGGCGGCAGCCCGGCGGCGCCGTCAGGCGCGGGCACCGTCGGCGGCGGCAGCGACTACACCAAGGCCCTGGAGTCCGACAGCCCGGGCGGCGGCGGTGGCGGCGGCTTCTGGTCCAAGGCCGGCGGCAAGGCATCGGGCGCCGCCAAGACCGCGGGCAAGGGCGCCGGAGTCGGCGCGGCGGTGGCCGCGGGCCTGCAGATCGCGGCCGCAGGCAAGAACATGACGGAGGGTGCCATGGCCAACATGGCCGCGCACGCCGGCCTGGGCGCACCCGCCTCGGGCGCCGGGCACGTGAACCTGCGCTCCCGGAACCCCGAAGGCGGGCAGGACACCGAAGCACCGCAGCAGCCTCCCAAGGACATCCCCTCGCAGCAGGGCGGCCCCCGCACGCCCGCCACTCCGGCGATTCAAGCGGCACCGGCGCAACCTGCGATCGAGCAGAGTCCCCCCGCGCAGCTGCCGAGCCAGCCCAAGGTCATCAAGGGCGAGGTCGTCAGCAGCACGCCCAACGGACTCCCGCCCCGCCCCGGCAAGAACGGAGGCTGACCGATGTCGTACACCGAACCGTCGGTCTACAGCGGCTGGCAGTCCGAGCGCATGGGCTTCATGGGCAACCTCTCCGGCCTCGGCTTCGCGCTCGTGGCCGCCGGAGCCGTCATCGCGCTCATCCCCATTTACACCCGGTCCTGGGCGAGCGCGGCCGTCGCGCTCCCGCTGGCCGGTCTGCTCCTGCTCCTCGCCTACGGGCGGGTGCTGGGGCTGACCGCCGACGTATGGATCGTCCTCGCAGTAAGGCACCAGATCGCCGTGGCAACGAACAAGAACGTCTTCTTCTCCGGGCTGTTCGCCCCCCGGCGGGGCGCCGACGACACCCAGCCGATGGACCTGCCCGGCACCCTGGCCCGGCTCCGGCTGCTGGAGGCGCCGGACGGACTGGGCGGCACTCTCGCGATCATGCACAACCCGGTCGACAACACCTACACCGCGACGTGCAAAGTCACCTATCCCGGGCTCGCGCTCATCGACACCGAGCGGCAGAACGCGCGCGTGGCCGGCTGGGCGGCGTTCCTGCGCAGCCACTGCACCGAGGACGGGGCGATCGTCCGGATCTCCGTCCACCAGCGGTCCCTGCCCGATGACGGCGCCGCCCTGCGTTCCTGGACCGCCCGCCACACCTCGGCGGACGCTCCCGAGGCCGCGGTCCAGGCGCTCGAGGAGCTGATGGAGGGAGCCGGTCCGGCCGCCACCGTCCGGGAGACCTACCTGTCGGTGACGCTGTCGGCCTCCCGGGCCCGGCTCGCGGTCAAGGGCGCCGGCGGCGGACAGATCGGCGCGGCCGCGGTCCTGGTCCGCGAGATCAACGCCATGCACGGCGCGGTGAGCAGCGCAGGCCTCCAGATCGTCGAGTGGCTCGACCCCCGTGCCATGGCCCAGGTCATCCGTACCGCCTACGACCCCGAGGCTCACCAGGCCCTGAGCACGCGCGCCGCACAGGCCGAAGACCCCACCTGGCAGGGGGCCGCCCGCGGGGTGGACCCGGAACTGGCGGGCCCGGCGGCCACGGAGGCCGGCTGGGGTGTCTACCGGCACGACGGTGCCTGGACGGTCAGCTACCAGGTGAGGTCCTTCCCGCGCAGCGACGTGTACGCCACGTTCCTGCAGCCGCTGCTGCGGCCCAAGTCCAACGCGCGGCGGACCCTGAGTCTGGTCTACGAGCCGATCGGCCCCGGCCGGGCCCGCTCCGAGCTGGCGCGGGAGAAGACCAAGCGGCAGACCGCCCGGGCCCTGCGGGCCAAGACCGGCCGGGCGGAGTCCGAGGACGAGCGGCGCGAGGCGGCCACGGCCGCCGCCCAGGACGCGGCCCGCGCTTCGGGTCACGGCGTGCTGCGGTTCACCGCGCTGGTCGCGGTCACCGTCACCGACCGGGAAGAGTTGGAGACCGCCTGCGCCGAGCTCCAGGCGGACGCCTCCGCCGCCAACCTGGAGGTGCGCCGGGTCTGGGGCGCCCAGGACGCGGCGTTCGCGATTTCGGCGCTGCCTCTTGGCCAGGGGCTGCCGGAGCGGCGGGTGGGGATCTGATGGGTCTGTTCGGCAATCGCAGGAAGTCAGACACCGGCCTGAAGTCGGTGGCGCTGTCGGAGTTCATAGAGGCGAGCGGGCAGGTGCCGGAGGCCCGGCAGCTCTCCGCCAGGGAGCTGCGCCGCTCCCGGCTGCTGGAGGACCCGTCGACAGCGATGCGGGTGGCTCCGAAGAAGGGATGGAACCAGCCCTTCGCTGGCCGCGCTGCCTCGCTGGCCAACGTGGACGTCTTCCGCGCCGACACCGAGCGGGCCTCGGGCGTCTACCCGTTCCTGCACGCGGCCTCCCTGCCGCCCATCGGCGTCTACATCGGCTACAACACGCTCACCATGCAGGCGTTCTCCGCGCACCCGGCCGCCTGGGTCCGCGAGGGCCTGGCCACCAACCCCAACGTCATGATCACCGGCATTCCCGGCTCCGGTAAGTCCGCGCACATCAAGGCGCTCGCCTTCCGGATGATGGCGCTCGGGCACCGCACGCTGATCGCCGGCGACGTGAAGGGCGAGTACCAGGCGCTGTGCGAGCACCTCGGCGTCGAGCCGGTCCGCCTCGGCCCCGGCCTGCCCGGCCGGCTCAACCCCCTCGACGCCGGCCCGCTCGGCCTGGACCTCCACAAGGTCACCGACCCCGAGGTCCTCAAGGGCCGGCTGAAGGAGATCCACCGCCGCCGCCTGACCCTCCTGAAGGCCCTCCTGGAGCTCCAGCTGCGCCGCGACCTCACCCCGCAGGAGGAAGAAGGTCTCGACATCGCCGTCCGCGAGGTGACCGGCGAACTGCACGGCCAGACCGTGCTCAGCACGCCGACCCTCCCGGCCGTGTACGAGGTCCTGCGCGACCCCACCACCGCCATGGCCCGCGAACTCCGGGTCCGCGGCGAGGACATCCAGCTGGCCCGCGAGCAGATGGCCTCCCTCCGCTCGGCCCTCGGCGGCATGATCACCGGATCGCTGGGCGGCCTGTTCGACGAGGAGACCTCCATCGGCCTGGACTGGGACGCCCCCATCCAGTCCGTCGACATCAGCGCCCTGGAACAGTACGGCGACGCCACCGTCGCCATGGTCCTCAGCTGCGTCTCCTCCTGGGCGCAGAGCGCCATCGACCGGCCCGGCGAGCGGCCCTGGGTCGTGGTCCGGGACGAGCTGTGGCGGCAGATGCGCAGCGGCGGCGCCGCCATGGTCCGCAAGATCGACGCCGACCTGCGGCTCTCCCGGGCCACCGGCACCATCCAGGTCCTGGCCACCCACCGCCTGTCCGACTTCGAGAGCGTCGGCGCCTCCGGCTCCGAGGCGGTCGCCATCGCCAAGGACCTGATCGCCTCCTGCGAGACCCGCATCCAGCTCGCCCAGGACACCGCACCCCTGCGCATCACCCGCGAGGCCATCGGCCTGACCGACGCCGAATGCGACCTGATCGCGAGCTGGGGCGCCGGCCAGCGCGGCCGGGCGCTGTGGAAGGTCGGCCGCGGCGGCGGCAGCCACGCCGTCCAGCTGATGCTCTCCCACACCGAACAGGCACTGTTCGAGACCGACGAACGGATGGTGGTCTGATGTCCGGCCGCACCGGGCCCTCCACCGCCGGCCTTGACGACAACACCATCCTCGCCGCCTACGGCTTCGGCCTGGTCCTTGTCGTCGGCGGCGCCGTCCACCTTGCCGGGCCATTCGCCTCCCTGCTGTCCGGCGGCGGCTGGGCCCGCAGCACCGACAGCGTGCCCGCCACCGTCATCCTCGCCCTGGCCAAGGGCCCGGACTCCGTCTACCAGCCGGCCCCGCCCGCCTGGCTCTTCTACACCCTCACGGTGCTGCTGGTCCTCGCCCTGGGCGCCGTCATCGTCAAGGCCGCCTCCGTGCTGTCCTCCAGCGGGCGGTCCGGCGGAGCCCAGTGGGGCGGCGGGAAGATCGAACGGCGGATGTCCGCGCACACCGACCCCACGAAGCGGACCAACCGCATCACCGCCGGGCGAGGACTGCGGACCAAGAAGATCGTGGCCGCCCAGCCCAACATCTCCGCCACCGTCTTCGGCGTCCCCGGCTCCTCCAAGACCACCGGCCTGGTCCTGCCCAACGCCGCCGAATGGGCCGGCCCGCTGGTGGTGACCACCACCAAGGCCGCCGACCTCGACATCATCCGCGCCCGCCGCGAAGCCATCGGCCCCGTCTGGGTCATCGCCCCCGCCGGCGTGCCCGGACGCGCCACCGACCACTGGTCCCCGGTCGAGTACTGCACCGACGCCAAGGCCGCCGACCGGATGGCCGCCTGGCTGGCCGAGGCATCCTCCTCCAGCGCCGACAAACGGGCCGCACCCTGGGTCGACCAGGCCAAGAGCGTCCTCAAGGGCATCCTGCTCGCCGCCCACCTCTCCGGCGGCGGCATCGCCGACATGCGCCGCTGGATCTCGCTCGGCAAGGACGCCGTCGACCACGTCCGCGCCGTACTCCTCACCCACGGCTTCGAGGAGGTCGCCGACGACTACGCCTCACCCTGGCTGCGCCTGCACGAGGACGGAGTCGGCTCCATCCAGTTCAGCCTGAACGTCCTGGCCCGGGTCTTCGCCGACGAGGAAGTCCGCGAGACCTGCGCCCGCTCCGACTTCACCTTCGAGCAGTGGCTCGACGAACACGGCACCATCTGCATCATCGCCTCCGAGGCCGACGCCGACCGCTTCGCCCCGCTCATCAGCTCCCTCATCGCCGGCGCCATCCACGCGGCCGAAGCCCGCTACAACACCACCGGCAAGCCGATCGACCCCAGCGTCGGCATCCTCGTCGACGAGGCCGGCAACATGCTCCGCTACCCGCGCCTGCCCAACATCCTCACCACCGGCCGCGGCATGGGCATCACCCTGCTGACGGTCTGGCACGACCTCTCCCAGCTCCGCGAATCCCTCGGCACCCAGAAGGCCAACACAGTCCTGTCCGCGAGCGGCCTGCGCATGCTGCTGCCCGGCTGCGGCGACCTGGAGACCCTCCGCTACTTCTCCGGCCTCTACGGCCGCACCGAGGTCATGAAGACCAGCCACGGCCGCTCCCGGGGCGAGCACTCCACCAACACCTCGGCCACCGAGACCGACCTCGCCCCCGTCCACTCCCTCCAGCAACTCCCCGACTTCACCGCGATCGCCCAGTACACCAACCTCCCCCCGATCAAGGTCCGGATGCGCCTGACCTTCCGCGAGAAGGACCTCAAGAAGCTCCTGGCCGACGCCGGGACGAAGACCCTCCCCTGACCGCCCCCCGGAGGCGTACGTGACCGACCTGAACCCCGCAGACCTCTGGCCCCTGCCGCCCGGCGCCCCCGAGAAACCCGAACCGCAGCGGTGGGTGTGGGCCGCCATGGAACCCACAGAACGGCGGATCCGGCTGACGGAGCTCGCCGGCTGGGTGGAGTGGCTCCGCACCACCTTCGAACTCCACAACACGATCACCCACTGCTGGTACCGCCACCCCGCGGTCGTGGAGCACCTCACCGCCCTCTACGCCGGGTGGATGCGCACGTACGCGGGTGAAGCCGAGCCGGCCCGCGAACTGGCCGAGGCCGACTGGATCAGCACCCTGCACGCCTTCACCCCCCGCCTGAAGCTGCCCGCCTGCGCGACCGGCACCCATCAGGACCCGCCGCCCCGCGTCCCCGCACCCCCCGGCGCGGACGAAGCCTTCGACCTGTACGTGAAGGTCTCTGATGCGGCGAGCGCCCCAGCCGGCCACCCGGCTGCTGCCGAGCTCAGCCGCCGCGAAGCAGAGCTCAACGCACCCTTGTAGATCACCGCTGTCCGAAGGAGAGAGGGAGACCGTTGGAGCAGCTCTCCGCGCCCGAGGAAGACCCAGCCGCGCCGTCTGGTCCCCTGCCCCTTCCCGAGGGGGCTCAACAGGTGGAGGGGGTGGAGGGCTACCACGCCCTCATCAAGGGCAGCGCGGTCACCGTGTTCGGCCCGGACGGCGCCGAGATCGCCTCCGCTGCCCGCCGTGGGTACAGCGACGCCCTGGTAGGCCGGGCCGGTGACACGCGGCTGGTGAGTGACGGGTTCGGGGACGGGCGGCTGACGTCGTTCGCGGTGCTGGCCGCGCGTCATCACCGGGCGGTGGCCGACCCGGGCGTCCGTGACCGGGTGTGGGTGCGGTGGGAGGAAGACGGCGTCGCCGCGGTGTACGGCACCGACAAGGACAACGACGCCGACCGGCGGGCGGTGAAGGCCGGGAATCTGTACTGGTCCGGGCAACGGCAGGCGTGGGCGACGGGCCGAAAATGGAACCCTGGCACCCGCGACCGCAACCTCGCCGCGGTGCTGACGGCGTTCTCCCGGCAGGACCGCAACATCGTGGTGCTGGGGCCGGGCCAGACGCCGGATGACCTGACCGCCTCACCGGCGCCCGCCGCGGCCGTCCCGGCACAGCAGGCTGCGTCTCCGGCCGCAGCACCTGCCGCCGCGCCGGAGCCGGAGCCGGAGCCGGAAGACTTCACCGGCCTCTCGTACGAGGACCTGGTGGCGGCAGAGGAAGCCGCCAAGACGGAGCGGACGCGGCAGTACACCACCACGGTGGAACGGCGGTATCAGGCGCTGCGGCAGGAGCGTGGCCAGCGGCTGATGGACCGGGTGGCGACGGCGGCGGCGGTCACCGAGCTGAGCGAAGAGGACCTTGCCGCCGAGCGCGCGTGGTTACAGAACACGCTCTACACGTCGCCGTTCCACTCCTCCGAGGAGAGTTACAAGACGCTGGAGCGCCGCAACAAGGAGGTGACTGCCGAGCAGCACGTCCGCACAGCGCGGAGCATCCTGGCCGGTCCGGCGGTGGCGGACCTGGACGATGCGGCGCTGGAGAGCGCCTACGAGCGGATCGGGTCCGCGTGGACGCATCTGCCGCGCGCCCACGAGCTGCACGACCAGGTCACCGACCGCCGCCAGGCCCTCAAGGAGGAACGGATCCTGCGGCGGGCTCGGTCCTACGGCGAACGGACGCCAGTGGGCGAGATGACGCTGGAGGACCTGGCAGCCGAGAGCACCGACCTGGGGTCGCTCGTGGGGGCCAGCAAGGAGCAGTCCGCCTACTCCCACAGCGAAGCGGTCAAGGAGGCCCGGGCCGAGCGCCTGCGGGCCGTGGAAGGTGAGTGGGACCGGCGGGGCCTGGAGCAGCACCCGGAGGCCGCCCGCGCGGCCCTGGGTTCGGAGCTCGGCAGCCGCCGCCAGATTCGGATTGACGGCTCGGAGCGAACCTACGGCTACCTGGTGCGCCAGGGGCGGAAGTTCCGGGCCATGGCTACCTACGACGAGCGCAGCAGCATCGGCGACTTCGACTCCGGGCCGGCGGCGATGGCCGCCCTGGTGCACCGCTACGACCAGGACCCGGAGACGCTGCCGCGGCGCACCTGGGGGCGCGAGCGGCAGGTGACGCTGCCGATCAGCTCGCACGACCCGCTGGTGTCCTGGCTTCGGCGCAGGCCGACGGAACTCTCCCGCGAGGTCGACCGGGTGCTGGAGATTCTCACGTCCCGGCTGCCGACGCAGACGAAGGTGAGGAACCCGCTCACGGGCCAGGTGATGCGCGCCTACCCGTACAGCTTCGAGGAGGGGCTGCTGGGGGAGCTGGCGCGGATCGCGGAGCGGACCACGGAGGATCTGCGCGAGCAGTCCCTGAACGCGGAACTGCCCAAGCAGGAGAGGGAGGCGGCCAAGCGGCGCATCCCGGCGATGGGCGCCGCGCTCATCGGCATCAACGCGGTGATCGAGCAGGTGCGAGAGGCCGGCGGCGATGTCGAGCGGCGGGGAGTGGACCAGTCCCGGCTTGCGGCGCAGAGGGCCGCGCTGGGCGGTACCGTCAGCGAGCAGGAGGGAGACGAGGCGGATGACGACGAGCCAGTACCAGACGCTGCTGCGCCGACACTGGGAGGAGTTCCGGCCCCGGGAGCTGGCACAGATGCAAGACCCGGACCGGTTCTTCCGGACGCTGGCGGCGCAGATGAGCGAGGCGATCGCCGCGGCGGAGGAGGACCTGGAGGAGAGCCTGGCGCCGGAGACGGACTACCAGGCCAGGGTCGGCCAGATGCGGCAAATCGCGGCGACGGCGCGGGAGCAGGTGCTGCGCGAGATGCTGCCGCCGCCGGAGGACACCGCCGATCAGACGGCGCCGGTGAGTCCGGAAGCGGCGGAACTGGCGGCGATCCGCAGGGAGCTGGAGAACCTGTAGCGAGGTTCCGCCCCGACCCGGCCGACCTGCCGCGCGGCCCGCAGGCCCGCGCCGAGGCGAACCTCGAAGCCGTCAAGGTGCTGCGCACTCTGGAAGGTGACCGCCGCGGCGCCACCCTTGAAGAGAAGCGAGTCCTGGCCCGCTGGTCGGGCTGGGGCTCGGTCCCGACCGTGTTCCTGGACGAGCCGGACCCCGAGGAGCCGGTCTACCTGCCCGGAGGGGAGCGGGAGGGCCGCTTCAAGGCGGATCATGCCCTCTGGGAGTCGTACTCCCCGGTGCGCGGCGAGCTGCGGGATCTGCTGGACCCCTTCGAATGGCGGGCGGCGTCCCGGGCGGTGTTGTCGGCCCACTACACCCCGCAAGGCGTCGCCGAGGCGATGTGGCAGGGCCTGGCCGCGTACGGATTCGACGGCGGGGAGGTCCTGGAGGCCGGGTGCGGCTCGGGCGCGTTCTTCGGCGTGGCCCCGCAGGCCGCACGGCTGACCGGCGTCGAGCTGGACCCCACCAGTGCGGCGATCGCGGCCCGGATCTACCCGCACGCCAACGTTCTGCCCGAGTCCTTCGCCGACACCGACGCGCCCACCGGGACGTTCGACCTGGCCGTCGGAAACGTGCCGTTCTCGCACCACACCCCGTTTGGCGAACGCCGCTTCGGCGCGGACGGGCAGACCCTGCACAACGGGTTCATCATCAAGCAGCTCGCGCTGCTACGGCCGGGCGGCTACATGGCCGTGATCACGTCCCGGTGGACGCTGGACGGTGAGGACACCGCGGGCCGCCAGGCCATGGCCCGCTGGGCCGACCTTGCGGCCGCCTACCGGCTGCCCCGCGACACCTTCGGGGAGACCGCCGATACCAACGTCGTCGCCGACGTGCTGGTCTTCCGCCGCCGAGCCGAGGACGAGGAGCCGGGCGACCAGGGGTGGATCCAGGCGCCGGAGCGGGAACTGGGCGGCAACACCCTCCACGTGAACGCCTACTTCACCGAGCATCCTGAGAACGTGCTCGGACGCCTGACGTCCGAGATGGGCCCCTTCGGGCCGAGGGTGACGGTCCAGGGCGACCCGGACGCAGCCCCGGGGCTGCTGCGGGAGCGGATGGAGACCACCGCCGCCGCAGCGGTCGCCGCTGGCCTGGGCTATATCCCCCACGAGGACGGGCCTGACCGTGCGCCGCTGGTGCTGCAGACCGCCCGCGACAAGCATGCCAGGGACTTCACCGGCCGCCTCTACACCGACGACCAGGCGCGGATCTGGCAGCACGTCAACGGCGCGGACCCGGTCCGGGTCATCACCGCGGACGGCGCCGCGGGCACCGAGCAGCTGCGGATGCTGCTGTCGATGCGCGACGTCGCGCTCGAACTGCAGGAGCAGGACCGCACCGGAAGCGAACCGGCCCGCGCGAGCGAGGTCCGCAGCCGGCTCTCCCGGCTGCACACCGCCTACACCGAGAAGTACGGGCCGCTGTCGCGGCCCCGGCAGACCCGGATGGCACTGCCCGGCGACGAGGCCGCGGCCGCCGCCCGCGACACGGGTGTCGTCCTGGAGGCCGAGGAGCGGCTGCCCACGGGCTGGGGCTGGTTCCGCCAGGACCCGAACGCTGCCGCCGTACTGGGGCTGGAGCACTGGGACCGGGCCAACGACCGGCCGGTGCCCTCCGAGGTCCTCATCCGCCGACCGGGGGTCCGCCGCGGCGACCTGCAGCCCACCGACGACCCGAAGACGGCGCTGACGGCGGTGATGGGCGCCACCGGCGGCGTGGACCTGCCGCTGATCGCCTCACTGCTCGGCACCACGCCCGAAGAGGCCCGCCGCCGCCTGGGCACCGAGGTCTTCGACAACCCGGTCACCAGGAAGCCGGAGCACGCCGGTGCCTACCTGTCCGGGCCGGTACGGCAGAAGCTGGAGCAGGCGCGAGGCCGCGGCCACCGACCCGACGTACGCGGTGAACGTCGCCGCGCTGGAGGCGGTGCAGCCGCCGCCCAAGCGCCTGGGTCAGTTCACCGTCCAACTCGGCGCACACTGGGTCCCCGCTCCGATGGTGCAGGAGTTCCTGCGGGAGTACCTCGGCGACCCGACACTCCAGGTCAGCCACAACGAGCGGTACGGCTGGTCCCTGGCCGCGGGCAAGGTGCCCGACGCGGTCAACGCGATCAAGGGCACCGAGCGCCGCCCGGCGCTGCACATCGCCAAGGCCTTGCTCGGGCGGGCCTCCATGGTGGTCAACACCCTGGACGGCGCAGGGGTGGACGAGGACGCCACCCGCGCGATGCGCTACAAGGCCGACGCGATGCGGTCGGCGTTCGAGGAATACTGCACCGTCACCACCGCCCGGGCCACGCTGCTCACCGACGCCTACAACCGGCAGATGAACGGGCACGTCGTCCGTAACTACGACGGCCTCGCCCCGACCCTGGACGGGTTCACCACCGAGCGGACCCCGCACCCCTGGCAGCTCTCGGGAGCCGCCAGGATGCAGTTCGAGCGGGGCGTGGTCCTCGCACACGAGATGGGCTTGGGCAAGACCACCACCATGGTGATGGGCTCCCAGGCCCTCAAAGCCTCCGGGCAGATCAGCAAGCCCTTCGCGGTCGTCCAGCAGGGCCTGGCCCGGCAGTGGCTCGACGAAGCACAGCTGCTCTACCCCAACGCCGACATCCGCCTGATCACCTCCCAGGACCTTGAAGGCGAGAACCGTCGCCCGGTCTTGGAGTGGCTGCGCGCGAACACCCCCGACCTGGTCATCTTCACCGAGCCGGCGTTCCAGTCGATCCGGATGAGCCCCGAGGAGCAGGAGCTCTACCTCTTCCGTGAGCTGGAGTCGCTCAAGGAGCAGCTGGAGCGCGAGCGGGGGGTTCCGCACAACGCCTTCGCGCTGATGAAGATCGAACAGCGCCTGGCCACCGTGGAGGCCCGCATCCGGCGCGCCGACGCGCCGATGCGCACACCGGGCGAGGTGTACTGGAACGACCTCGGTTTCGACTACGGCCTCATCGACGAGGCGCACCGCTCCACTGCCATCGGGTACCGGTCGAAGGAAGCCGGCGGGGAGACCGCAAGCGTCCGCGGGGTGGACCTCCACCAGAAACTCAACTGGCATCACCGGATGGCGGAGCTGGACGGCGGCCGCCCCACCGTCACCCTCGGCACCGGCACACCGATCGAGAACAGCATCTTCGAGCAGTACTCGGTCCTCGAACTGGCCTGTCCGTGGCTCCTGGACGAGTTCGGCGTCCACGGCCCGGACCTGTGGGCAGAGACCTTCGGACAGAAGGTCCAGCGCGTCGAGATGGCGCCGGACGGCAGCGGCCTGATCTTCGTGGAGCGCTTCTCCCGGTTCCTCGCGAAGTACACGATGAAGACGATGTGGGGGCTGGCCGCCGACACCAAGACCGGCGACGACGTGGGGATCCAACGGCCCAAGCTGGCCGGCGGCGCTCCCGAACTGGTGCTGATCGAACCGACCGCCGACCAGCGCTCCCGGCTCCTGTCCCTGGTCGTCCGGGGCGAGGCGATCCACGCCGGCGACGTCACCCGCGACGAGGACAACATGCTGGCCGTCACCACCGAGGGCCGCGCGGTCGCGCTGGACCCCCGGTTGTGGGACACCAACGCACCAGCGGCAAACAAACTGGTCACGGCGGCCGACATCATCGCGGCCGGCTACCACGCCCACAAGGACCACTCCTACGCCGTCTCCAGCCGAGATGACACCCCGCACCCCGTCCCCGGCGGGCTGTTCTTCGTCTTCTGCAACAGCGGCACCCCCGGCGGCAAGAACAAGGGCAACTTCAAGCTCTACGCCGAGCTTCGCGACCTGCTCGCCGCTCGCGGCGTCCCCCGCGAGCTGGTCCAGTTCGCGCAGGACCACCACACCCCGGAGCAGAAGGCCGCGATGACCGATGCCGCCAACAACGGCGGCATCGCGGTCCTCATGGGCTCCACCGAAGTCCTCGGCACCGGCTTCAACGGGCAGAACCGTGGCTACGCCCTGATGCACCTGGACCAGGACTGGACGCCGGCCATGATGATGCAGCGCAATGCCCGCGTCATCCGCCCCGGCAACCAGCACGACGAAGTCAGCATCTACTTCCTGGCCACCAAAGGCAGCATGGACGCCTGGCAGGTCGGACTGCTCACCTCCAAGGCCGAAGGCCTGCGCGACATCCAGCGCCCGCCCGGCGTCGGCGACGACGACAACGACACCGTCGAGGAGATCGGCGCGAGCGACTGGGACTACGCCACGATGGCCGCCGAGATCGCCGACAACCCGTTCATGAAGCAGTTCGAGGAGGCCAAGCTCCACCTTCGGGGCCTGGAGGGCGACCGGCGCAACGCGGCCGCCGACCGCATCCGCCTGGCCGAACTGCTGCTTACCACCCAGGCCGAACTCGCCAGCACCCAGCGCGCCGTCGCTGCCCGGGATGCCGCCCTCCCGAAGATCACCGCCACCATCCGCGGCGACGCCTTCCGCATGCGGGTCGGCGGCCGCGACCTCGATCAGCGCGGCGAGGCCGGCCCGGTGCTCAGGCAGGCCGTCACCGACGTCCTGCGCAGCCACAGCACCCTCGGGATGGGGCCGTGGACGACGATCGGCTCCTTCGGCGGACTCGACTTCGCGGTGCGGCCAGAGATCCTCGACGGCGGTGCGGAGATCCGCGCCCACGTCGGCTTCCCCAACCTGCAGCGCAGCGAATCCGTCTGCTCCGTCGGCGACCTGGCCAACCCGCGGTTCGGCGGCACCATCATCGGCCGACTGGCAACCGCACTGGAGAAGGCCGAAGACCAACAGCTCGTGGACCACGAGCGCCTGCCGGTCCTGGAAGCCGCCGTCACCATGTATGCCGCGCAGCAGGCCGCGGTCGACTACGGCCCGGCCATCGAGCATGCCCGGCGCCGCGTCGAGCTGCTGGACGCCGTCGTCGGGGCCATCACCGAGCTGGACAAGCAGCCCGAGCTCACCGAGTCCATGCTCGATCCGGAGAAGTACCGCACCCCGGACAGCCGGCAGAAGGCCATCCAGGAGCGCGCCGAGCAGCGCGCACCCCACCAGGCCAAGGTGGACCAGGCCGCGGCCGCCCTCGCCGCGTACGACCAGACCACCCCCGCCCCCCAACTGCCTACGGTCCCCACCCCCGCGCCAGCACCCGAAGCCATGGCGGGCGGACCAGTCGACCGCTTCGGCGACCAAGCCGCGACTGGGCACAGCGCCCCACAAACATCACCGGGACCCGCTGACGACAGAGACGAGGAGA
Source organism: Streptomyces sp. NPDC048603 (assembly GCF_043199475.1). Lineage (NCBI taxonomy): Bacteria > Bacillati > Actinomycetota > Actinomycetes > Kitasatosporales > Streptomycetaceae > Streptomyces > Streptomyces sp. NPDC048603. The sequence goes on from NZ_JBICVY010000009.1 coordinate 364,352, forward strand.
CTGCGGAGCAGGCCACGGAGCCGGACGGCGACGGGTACGGAACGGGTGACCTGTTCAGCGAGTTTGGGCTGACCCCGCCCGGGCGCATCCCGGCCCCGGACCCGCAAGAAGACCCCGGACCCGAGCCTGCGCCGGATTCCGAGGGAGTTCCGGAGGGCCAGATGACCGTAGAGGAGGAACAGCCCGCCACCGCGTCGGCCACAGCCGACACTGCAGCCGCTCCGGAGCCCGAGCAGCCCGCATCGTCTTCGGAGACCCCTGTGGCAGGCGCCGCGTCCTCCACGTCGGCTGGAAACGGCGACGCTCCGGCCCCGTCGGCCGAGGACACGCCCGCACCAGACACCGAGCAGCAGCTCGACCTGTTCGGCACCGAACCCGGGACCGCGCAGAAGAACGCGGGCGACGACCCGCCGGCCGCACCAGCGCCCACCGAAGCGAAGGCGGAGCCGGATGCCGCAGAGCCGGTGGAGACAGCGGCCCCAGCCGACACACAGGTGCGGGAGGACGCTCCCGCACCTGGCTCTGACCCCGAGGAGCCGCAACAGGAGGCTGTGCTCGCCATGCCGGCCGAATCCGCAGCTGACGCCAGCGCCCAGCCAATGCCGGACTCGGCGCCGGAGCCGGTGCGCGGACCCGCGCCCCGCGGAGAACGGCCTGTAGCACCGCCCCAGACCGAACCGTCTGTCCCGCGCCCCGACGCAGCCGCGGAAGCAGCTGCTCCAGCACCCCTGACCCCGGAGGTACCCGCGATGGCCACACCGACAGAGCAGCCGAACTCCCCCACCCGGAAACCGGCGCGGCCAGGAATGCCCCTTTGGCCAGCGGGCGACGCAGGCGAAGGCGCGGCCTTCGACCCGGTGGCCGTGGCTCAACAGATCATTGCGGCCGATCCCCCGGTGTCGCCCAAGCGGACCGATCGATCGCCCGATCCCGTTGATGCCTACTGGGCCGAGTTCGAGGAGGCTATGGCCGCCTGGGACGAATACGTCTTCGACACACCCGCCGCCGAAGTGCGCGCGGCCGTAGCCGATGACGTGGAGGTCCTGCGGCAGGCCGGCACAGCGGCCGCCGCCCCGTACGAGCCGGACGCCGCCGCAGCGCCTCCCGGCTCGGCGACACCGTCCGCTCCGCCCGCCGCACCGGCGCCTTCCCCGGCCTCACCCGCGGCCGTGGCCGACGCCGCGCAGGCCGTGGAGGCGGCCGCGACGGCAGCCGAGTCCCACTCGCCGACCCTCCAGGACCATCCGGAGTGGCAGAAGATCAAGACCATCGGCGGTGCCCTGCGCAACGTCTGGGAGGTGATGAAGGAGAAGGCTGGCCCTGCCTGGGACAGGTTCCATGCAGACGCCCGCTTCCAGGGCTTCTGGAGGACCGCCTCGATCCGCGCCTGCGAGGCGATCTCGGCCGGGGCCGCAGCACTGGCCAAGCGTCTCAATCCCGCACTGCCCACCGCCGACGCCCTGCTGAAGCTCTCCGACGCCACCATCACCTACAGCACCGTGGCAACGGCGGCGGCAACGCCGAAAGCGCCGCCCGCCGCCGCACCGGCCGCAGAAGCGCCGCCCATGCAGCGACTCGTCCAGCGGCCCACCCCACAGGCATACGCCACCCGCGACGACGCCCTACGGGCCGCCCAGGAAGTCACCGCGCGGTTCCAGCAGTGGATTCAGAGCCCCATGGGGCAGGAGGTCGCCGACTCCCCTCACCCGCGGGTGGCGGCCTTCCGAGACGCGTGGCGAAGCCTGCCGCCTGCGGGGGAGGCCGCATCCGGCCCGGCCGTCGGCTCGTACGGCAACGTGGCAGAGCGAGCACAGGCCCTGGTCAACCTCGCGGTAGCGTCCGCCCGCCACGCCCCGGCGCAGATCCAGGCCCTGCAGGTCCTGGCGCAGGCGGCGGAGAATCACGCCGCCCGCCTCGCAGTGACCCTGCCTCCCGGCACCGCGACCTCGGCACCGGCACAGGCCATGCCGGCGCCGCGCGCCGCCGCTCCCTCTGCCCCCGCCCGCGCCCCCCGGGCCTCGGTGTAGATCACTGGTGGTGCCGGAGTACCGCGTCCCGGCACCACCGGCCTGCCCCGGGGCGCCGTCGTGACGGCACCTCGGGGCTTCGATGTAGCCCCCCGCTCCGGTCGGTATCCCCCGACGCGAACAGACATCGGCGTGGCGGGCCGCCGTACGCGCCGGGGGACACCGCCCACCCATCCCCCGGGGCTGACGCCGTTCGCGGGGCTGCGGACTACTCCCCCGCCGACTACTCCCCTACGGGCCCCTCCTGAACCGCGGAGCCGCCCGACCCAAGAACCCGCCGGCTTCCCTGCACGATGGTCTGGTCGACGACTTGGTGCTCGGGCTCGATCCGCTCCGCGGCGAGCCGCCGAGTGCTTGAGGACGGAGCCGCCGTGCTCCTGGTGCTCATCGACGGACCTGTGCCCAACGGGCGGCGCATGCTGCTCATGGCGGAAGTCTGCCCGGCCCCCGGGGTTCACCGATCAGGAGGTGGCCGGTGTTCCTGATCGGTCCCCAGCTGGCTGATGTGGATCTTATTTATCGCCCATTTACGCGCCCGATTCCGGCTGCCTGACCGTTGATTGACTTGCACAATCCTCGCTCGTAGGGGTTCTGCCACACGCCCGGCGTTCCTGAGCGGTGCCCAGCTGGTTGAGTGTGGATCTTATTTATCGCCCATTTACGCGCTCGATTCCGGCTGCCTGACCGTTGATTGCGCTGCATAATCCTCGCTCGTAGGGGTTCTGCCGTACGCGGCGCGCACTTTCCCTCTGGGAAGGCTTTTTGCGCTGCGGACATGGTGTGCACTTACATCACAGCTGACAGGGCTTTGGAATGGTCTCGCTCAGCGTTCCGAGGTCTGTCTCGGGGGTGGCTCCCCCGGGCGGCCTCATGCTCACAGAGCACCGTCACGGCGGCCCGCACCCCTCAGGGAGCGGGCCGCCGTTCGTGCGTCCGTCGGCGTCAACGGGCAGAGTTCCGGCTTTAGTTGAAAATCGAACCTCGCCTTGCTGGGTGGGTTTTGGTGAGTCAATTCCCTCCCGCCGGAGTTTGGTTGGGGTTACGTCACCCGTGTGTCGTAATCTGTTTCCAGCGTCGGTGCGTCCCCTCGCCAGGGTTCGCATTCCTACCGGCCGGTAACGCCAGCAAGAGACCATTCCAAAGATCGCGGTCGGGCTGTGCCTCCCCCCGGGCAAGTGCAGCTCGACCGCCATACCCGCAGGGGTTTCCTTTGTCAGAAGGCATTCTCGCGGCGGTGGTCATCGTCGCGATCGTGATCGGCGCGGCGTGCTTCGCCATCCGCCATCTCAACAAGACCGCCGGCCGCATCGCGGTCGTCATCGGCTCCCTGGCCGTCCTGGTGGGAGCGCTCGTTCCCGTCGTAAGGATCCTGGTCGAGGCGCCCCCGGCACAGCAGCCTGCCCAGGTGGTTGCCCCGGCTCACCCCAATCCCCCGGGGCCGGCCACGGCCGGATCCTCCGCGGGTGCCGGAGGCGGTGCTCTGTGACCGAGTTGGTCGAGTACCCGGAAGGCCGCACTGTGCATAGCTGGCCTTACCGGGCCGCGGGCATCTACCTCAAGTCTCTCGGGCTCCCCACGCCGGTGGTGGAGTCGCTGCTCCAAGCTGCACGGCTGGATGCGCCCGAGAAGGGGACGGTGTTCGCGTACGGCCCGGAGTGGATCCACATCGTCGCCATGGGAGTCGTCAAGGAGACGACCCCCCACGGGACCGAGCGTCTCTGGACGAAGGGAGCCCTCTTCGGCGACCTCGGCCGAGTGATGCTGAAGAGGGGGACCAGCGGCACGGCACGGGGAGTCGGGCCCCGAATCACCTTCCTGACGCAGGGCTGCGTTCTGAGCCTGACGACCCGGACCCTTGGCCAGCTCCTGGAACAGGACTCGGTCCTGGTACTCCTCCTTGCCCAGCTGACCAACGAACGGTCGGAGACCGTTGAGTCTGTCTACGCCGCTTCCAAGGCCGACCCGGTCATCAGGGTCGCCAGACTGCTCGACTACCTGGTGCAGTACCGCCGGCCCCTACCGTCGGTCCCCAACCGTGTCCGATGGACCCGGAACGGCATGCACCTGATTCCCAGTGGGGCGCTGACCGTTCAAGGCCCGAGCCAGGCCGACATTGCCGAGGCCCTCGGCCTTGGTCGCACCACGGTTGAGAAGGCGCTCGCGTCATTGCGTGACCAGGGTGCTCTGACAGCGCATAAGCCCGGAACCCGGTCGAACCGGTACTACGAGATCATGGATATCGCACTTCTGCGGTCTATCGCCTGCTCCGAGTCCTGATATCCCGGTTCCTGTGCCCCCGGCAACGCCCGGGGGCACAGCGGGCCAGAATCTACCGGGCGCTCGCCGAGCACGAGAAGCGCCAGGCGTACCCCGAAGCCGTCGAAGCGGCCCACGCCGACTTCGCCACCCTCCAGGCCGAAGATGCTGGCCAGTCGCTCTGAGCTACTTGTCACTTCGTCGGACCTTCGGGAGGACAGGGCCGTCTGCCTGGGTCATGTCCCCAGAGCCTCCGTCACGGGCAGGCACTCGGCGAGCAGGTCGACGACGTCGCGCCAGGCTCGCTGTGCGTGCTGTCGGTGGTAGCCGACGGTGGGGTGGCCGACCGGCGGGTGATGGAAGGCGTGCAGGGCGCCGCCGTAGACCGTGAGACGCCAGTCGACGCCCGCGGCCTGCATCTCGGCGGTGAACGCGTTCCATTGCGCGGGCGGCATGATCGGGTCTTCCGGCCCGACCCCGGCCCACACCGGGCAGCGAATGCGCGCCGCCTCGCCCGGCTGGCCCGTGGCCAGTGCGTTGAATGTCCCGATCGCGCGCAGGTTTACGCCGCCGCGCCCGAGTTCCAGCCCGACGGCGCCCCCGGTGCCGTAGCCGAAGGCGGCGATCCGGTCGGGCTCGGTCCGCGGTTCGGTGCGCAGCGAGAACGGGCGGACCCCGCCGCCCTGGCCTCGCTGATCGCGCCGCCGGAGCCGAACGGCCCACCCGGGGAAGCCAGCGACGGGCCGGTTTGTCGGCGAGCCGCGCGGTCTCATATCCATAGTTACGAGACCTGGTCTCACGACCCGTCAATATGCGCCGGTTTGTGGTGATTTCTGGGGCGACTCGAACCCTCCGTCGCGCTAGCTGTCACATCTGAACTTATGAGACCCTCAGGGCCATGACGACACCCGCGACCAACAGCACACTGGACCAGGCCGCCGACGTCCTCTCAGGCGCCCCCGCCTACCTCTACGGGTATGCCCGCGTCTCCACCCAGGCCCAAGACCTCACCCGGCAGATCGACCGTCTGTCCGCGTTCGGCGTCACCGCGGAGAACCTGTACGTCGACAAGAGAACGGGCACTGACTTCGAACGGGAGGGCCTGGCCGACGTCCTGTCCCGGCTGCGCCCCGGGGACATCCTGGCGCTGGACTCCCTCGACCGCCTTGGCCGCACCGCCCACAAGATGGGCGAGGTAGCGCGGAAGCTCCTCGCCGACGGAGTGCACCTCGTGGTGCTCGCCGGCGCCCTGCCTTTCGACAGCCGGACCTCAGGCACCCAGACCCAGATGGCGCTGGCCACCCTGTCCTTCCTTGCCGAGGTGGAGCTCATCTACCAGCGTGAACGGCGGGCCTCGGCACGGGCCAGCAGGGAGACCCGCGGCAAGACCTGGGGCCGGCCGCGGGAAGTCGACCGCGCCGCCGTCCTCGCCGACCTCGATGCGGGCCTGAGCGCCAACAAGACAGCGGCGAAACACGGCATCGGCCGGGCCACCGTCTTCCGTATCAAGGCCGAGGCCCGGACGGCTGCGGGGGCCGCCGCCCCGGTGGTGCCGGAGGTGGAGTTGGTGGAGACCGACGGTCCGGGAGGAGAGTGGCCTGGGCAGTACGCCGTGCCGCTGGACGCCGCCGAGTAGGCCACCGTCCGCCAGGAGCGCCCCGGCCCGTTGAAGTGGGATCCGGGGCGCAGCCGTGTTCGCGCTCTACATGGAGGACCGCAGCATCTCCACGGTCCTGATCATGACGGCCTTCCTGGCCTCGTCCTCCGTACCCCGTGCGGCGTCCTCCAGCAGCAGCGCTGCTGCCTGGAGGAGCCCGACGTGCACGGGCACTGTCTCCAGCCCGGTGAGGGCGGCCACCGCCTGGTCCGTTGCGTTCTGTGGAATGAGGGTGCTGACGCCGCGTCCGACGCTGCGCTGGGGTGGAGTGTTCACCAGCTGATTGTCCCGAGTGGCATCCGCGCAGTCGTTGCCCGGGTCGAGGGTCACCAGCGCATACCCAGCGTCGCCCGAGTGCCAGGTCCATCGGTACCTGGGCAGACCTCAGCCGCCGGTCGGGTAGGCCTGGAGCCGGCCGTCGACGAGGACCAGGCCGAAGTACTCGTTGACCGCGACCGGCGCGGCCTCCGGCCGGGTGGGCATGTCCTTCCCGGTCAGCGCATCCAGCGTCACCCCCTGCTTGGCTGTCCTTCCGTACACACGGCCGTGCCAGGCCGTGGTGACCATGGGGACGATGCGGCCGTCTCCCTCTCGCAGGTCCCAGATCTGGCTGCCGGAGGCCGCATCCAGGGCAGCCACCGAGAAGCCGTCCATACAGACCAGGGTTGCTGCGGCGTCGTGCTTGCAGCTCATCCCCCGCATCTGCGCGGCGATGCTCTGCCGGATCTGCCCCGAGTCGCCGACAAGGAGGTCGTCGAAGCGGGTGAGCCCGAGGTAGCCCCGGACCCGGACCAGGGAAGGGCCGGCCGGCTCCACGGAGACACGGGTACTGGGTTCGCCGCGCCATCGCTCGGTGCCGCGGCCGACATCCCATCCGGCGATGATCTGCGTGTCGTTCCCGGCCGGGGCCAGGCCCACGGCCGTGCCCGCGGCCACAGCTCCGATGGCGATGTCCGGCAGCGTCCACCGCAGCTGGTGGGTGGTGAGGTCGATGCCGTACGAGACGGAGTGGTGCCGGTTGTGCACATGGATCACCGCGACGCCGGCGTGCGCGCCGACCGCGGAGACCTCCACCCGGCTGGAGGAGGAGCTGACCCAGTCCGGCAGACGGACAGTCATCCGCCAGCCGGCGCGGCCGCTTTCGGCAGCGACGCCGACGACCTCCAGCATCCCCGCCGGGACCTGCGTGCCGGACCCGCCCTCGACGATCAGGAACGGGACGACCGCCTCGGCCGCGCCGGCGTTCGAGACGACCAAGGGTGCGGTCGTGTCCGGGATGCTGTCGCTGTTCCGGGGAGTGCCGTGGGGGAGGACCGTCTCGCGGAGCCGGCCCGTCGTCAGGTCGACCGCCTGGAGGCGGTCAACCGACGCGACCAGAGCCGTGGTCCGGTAGAGCGCGACGGGGAGCGGGCGCAGGACGTTGCCCAGCATGTTGACCCTGTCCTTGGTGGCCTCAGGCGGCAGCTCGACCGCCTTCCGGGAGTCGAACCAGGAAGGCGGGTCATGAGGCCGGGCAGTACTTGCCGAGGCCGACACCGCAGGTGAAGGCTGAGCGGATGGAACGGCATCGTCAGCTCGCTGTCCATCCTCCGACGCGCACCCCGCCGCACAGAAGACGGCGAGCAGCGCCACCAGTGCTAACCGTCGCTGAACCCGTTGCATGTCCACTCCACATCCCGCGCCCGCCAAACCGATGATCTTGCGGCAGCATCGCACGTCCGTCACCACCGGACAGCGTCTTTGCCAGGGCGCCCTCAACGACCCCTGTGGGCAGCAGCGCCTTCCGCTGCCTCGAATGGAGGAGGCCGAGGCAGCGGAAGAGGGCTGGCGGAGGCTACGCCCCCAGACCGGGGGAGCGGGGGGCGTCCGGCGGAGGCGTCACGGCGCGCGGTGCCGGCGCCGCCACCCGCTGCGCGGCTTGTCGGCCGGCTGCGGCTGCACCCGGCTGGGTTGCCGTCAGCCGCGCGGAATGGGCACCGGCTGCCAGGGCCACAGCCAGCAGGGCCTTTACGTCTCCTGGAGCGAAGCGGTTCTCCGCCACGGCGGCGGTGACCGCGGCGTGGGCCCGCTCGGCCACGGCCCGGTACGGAGCCGCGGCCGAGCCGGGGCCGTGCGGCAGGTCGTGCGGGGGCAGCTGCCGCCACGCCTCGCGCAGGGCGCTGATCCGCGGGTGGGGGGAGGCGGCCAGCTCCCGGCCCATGTCGCTCTGTACCCAGGCCTGGAAGGACCGGGCGACCTCCTCGCCGGCCTGGCGCGCAGCTGCGACCGTGGCATACGCGGCCGGAGCCGCGGCGCGGTTGGCATCGTTTCCGGCTGCTGCCTGGCGAGACCGTTCCCCCGCAGTGGAGACGAGGTCGTCAGGCGGGACGCCAGGTGCCGGAGGCCCTGACGACTCTGAGGGGAAGGCGGCTGCCGTCGCGTTGGTTGCAGCGACTTCACCGGGTTGGGGCGGAGGGAGTTGTTGCGCGGCGGACGGCGTCAGCAGGGGCGCGGCCTGCTGTTCGATCCGGGTGAGCCGCATAGGCCATTCGGGTCCAAGGCCGCTGATCGCTTCGCGGAGCTGCTGCTGCGTGGCGACGAAGGCTTCGCTCTCGGCGGCCGTCCAGGGCCGGTTCCGCTCGGTTTCGAGGGCCTGCCGCAGCGACAGAGGGCCGTTCCAGTCGTCGCCGGCCACGGTGTTGCTGTACCTCGGCTTGCTCTCGCCGCGCCGGTAGACGCTCACCAGATCGGCCAGCACGCCGTCGTCGATGCCCTCGGCCAACTCGAGGATGCCGCGGTAGGACTCGTCGGCGTTCGCCTGCACGGTGAGCCGTCCCTGACCCCGGTCGGCCACCTGCTCGAAGTACCGGCTGATGATGCCCTGGTTGCTCATGGCCTGCGGAACGCCCATGAACAACGCCTCCACGCGCGCGCCTGCCCGCCGGTACGCCAGCATCTTGCTCTCCACGGCCGACGCGTCCTGGGAGGTCTCCTGAACGACCGCGTGCAGCTTGTGGGCACGGACGTATTCCTCGGCCTGCGCCATCCACGCGCGGCCGTCGGCCCGGGTGTAGGCAGCCATGAGGGTGTCGTCCTGCGCCATCAGGGCGTCGTAGGCAGGGTGGTAGGGCTTGTAAAGGTCGCTGTCGACGTCGACGAAGCCACCTTGCTGATCGAGAACGTTGGCCACCATCCTGGTCACCCGGCTCTTGCCGGAGCCGGGCTGCCCGACCAGGAAGACCACGGTGGGCTTCTCCTGGGGCACACGCCGTTCCAGCAGCTCCGGGACGATCTCCTCGTGGAAGATCTGCCGGTTCTCCGCTGGGGTCAACCGGTACCGCTCGACCTCGGTGGGGTCGATCACGCGATGTCTCCCCGGACGTCGTGGGCCACCTGGGCGTAGTGCCGACGGGCCGCGGCGATCTGCTCGCGGTCGTCCGGGCGCAGGCCCTCACGTTCCCGGGCCAACTGGGCCCGTGCAGCGCGGGCGCGCTGGATCACACCCTGGTCAGGGTCGGTCTTGCCCTTCTCCGCGGCGATCAGGGCGCTGTAGGCGCCGACGGCGCCGTTCACCGCTTCGATGGCGGCCTCATAGGCCGCCGTCTCCTCGTTCGACCAGTCGTGCGGCTCCAGTTGGTGCGTGACGGAGATGCCGTTGTCGGTCATCGGTGTTCCTCCTTGGTAGGTGAAATCTCGCCCTCGCCCGCAGGATCCCGGTGCGGGCGGGGCACGGTCCGCCCGCCGGAGGCGTCGGCCGTCAGGGAACCGCGCGCGGCGCCGTGTGCCAGCTGCTCAAAGGCGGTACGGAAGACGGGCAGGTTCTCGTTGTTCATCCGGTAGGCGATGGCCTTCTGCCAGCTGGGGTGGTCGGGGTCGTACTGAGGCGCGATGGGTGCCGTGGTGCCCTCAGGCCACCAGCCCATGCGCACGCCGCGGGGCACCGCGCGGGACAGGGCGATGGTCGGGCCGCGCAGCTGGTCGTTGAACTCGGCGCGCAGTTCGGCGGCGTCCTTGGTGCCGCCGGCCTCCACGACGAGCTCGGCGAACCGCCGCGCGTTGGCCGGCAGGTCGGTGAGGTACAGCACGGCCCGCTCGACGTCCCACTCGGTCCCGACGGACAGGGTCAGCTCGTGGCGGTGGTCCGCGTACAGGGCCAGGAGCTTCCGCTCGAACTCCGGCGAGGCCCCTTCGATGGTGATCTTCACGAAGCCCCCGGTGAATTCTTGCCAGGTTCTGCAGGTTCTGGATGAACCGAGCGTGCCGGACGGGAGCCGCCCCGTCTAGAACTCCCGAGAATCTGGCCGGAATTCTGCATGCGGTCAGGCGAGGGGCGGTGGTACGCCGCGTCTCGCCTCGGATAATGTGCGGCACCGGCCGGAAGGAGATGGAAGCGCTCACCGCTCACTACGAGCAGCAGCACGCGGCGGCCGTCGCCGAGGCCCGGCGGGCCGCCCGCGCCTCGGCCGATGCACTGCACGAGAGCCGACAGGCCTGAGCGGCAGGTCAGCGAAAGGCCCGGGGGCCGCTGCCCTCCGCGCCGCCGAACGGCACGCGAGCGGTCGATGGGGTCAGTATCGCCGGCGAGGGTGCATTGGTCACGGTACTCACGCCCTCGACAACACCCCGGGGCACCCACCCGGAAACGGCGCCGGAGCGCTCTTCACCCTCCGGGAGCGGCGGGTTCGGTCACCGGTGGGAATGATGCCCGGAGCGCGTGACGAAACACCGCCCACGGTGTCCGGTGTCCGGTGTCCGGAACCCAACCCGTGCCGGCTGCGCGCGCCGCGCCCGGCGCCGAACCCGCCCCCGCATACGCTGGCGGGATGCGGAAGGCAGAACGCCCGGAAGCGGACGTGGTGGTCGTCGGGGCGGGCGCCGCCGGACTGGCCTGCGCCACGGACCTGGTCACGGCGGGGCTGCGGGTCAGCCTGCTGGAGGCCGATGACACCGCCGGCGGGCGGATGCGGACCGACCGGGTCCGCGGCTTCACCGCCGACCGCGGGTTCCAGGTACTCAACACCTCCTACCCCCAGGTCAAACACCGCCTCGACCTCCGCGCCCTCCGCCTGAGGCGCTTCACACCGGGCGTGCTGGTGCACACCGGCAGCAGCGGGCTGCGCAGATTCAGCGACCCCACGCGTTCCCTCCGCCACAGCCGCGACCTGCTGCCGGGCCGGCTGGCCTCGGGCCGCGACCTCGCGGCCCTGGCCCTGCTCTCCACGCGCGACATGCTGCCCCCCGCCACCCGCCTGAAGGCCCGGCCGGACACCACCACACTCACGGCCCTGACCGGCGCCGGCTTCACGCCCGGCTTCGTGGAGACCTTCTTCCGGCCCTTCCTGTCCGGAGTCTTCCTCGAAGACCGACTGGACACCTCCGCCCGCTTCTTCCACCTCGTGTGGCGGTCCCTGCTCCGCGGCACCGCGTGCCTGCCGGCCGAAGGGATCGGCGCCGTACCCGCCCAGCTCGCCTCCCGGCTCCCTCCGGGGGTCCTGCGCACCGGGGCACCGGTCGCCGGCCTGACCGCCGACGGCGTCACCCTCGCCGACGGCGGCGAACTGACCGCCCGCACGGTCGTCATCGCCACCGGCCGGCAGGCCGCCGCCCGCCTGCTCCCCGGCCTCGAGGTACCCGGCGCCCGGACGGTCACGACCCTCTACCACGCGGCGGAGCGCTCACCTCTGCCCGAACCCACCCTGGTGGTCGACGCCCGGCGCAGGTTCCTGAACACCTGCGTGCTCACCGAGGTCCACCCCGGCTACTCCGGGGACGGACGGGCCCTGGTCTCGACCTCCGTCCTCGGCTCCCCGGACCCTGCCCGGGAAGCGGCCGTACGCGCCGCCCTCGGCGAGGTGTACGGCACGGACACCCAGGCCTGGGAACCCGTCCACCGCGTCACCGTCCACGACGCCCTCCCGGCCATGCTCCCGCCCCTTCAGCTCTCCCGGACCACCCGCTTCGCACCGGCCCGCTACGTCTGCGGCGACCACCGCGCCACGGGCTCCCTCCAGGGCGCCCTCGCCTCCGGCACCCGAGCCGCCCGCGAACTCCTCACCGACCTCCACCACCACGCCTGACCGCCCGACCGGCGGCACCACGGCCTGTCTGCGCATCGTCAACGGCCTCGACGGGAACCGCATCGAGGTCGGTGTGACCGAGCCGGAGCGGGATGCCGGTGATTCGGCGCTGGACGTACGGTGAGGTCATGCCTCACGACATCGCGCGGTTACATCACGTCGGACACGTCGTCAGTGACATCGCACGGGCCATGACCCTCTACCGGCGGCTCGGATTTCACGTCCCGCCACCCAGTGTGCCGGCGCTGGCCCCCCGTGAGGGTGCCGCCCCGGAGCCCTTCGGGGCGGCGAACACCCACGCCGACTTCTCCCGGAGCTTCGTGGAGTTGGTGACTCCGGTGAAGCCCGGGAACACGGCGGGCCTGCCGTCCGAAGCGCGGATCGTTCCGCTCCAGGTGCCTCCGGAGGCGCTCCCTCTGGTCCTGTCGCGGATCGACGCGGCCAGTAACCGGCTCCGCGGCCGGCTTGATCGCTTCGAAGGGCTCCACATAGTGATGTTCTCCTCGCCGGACATCGACGGCGCGGCGAACAGTCTGACCGCTCTCGGCGTCGGACACGGCGGGGTGAACACCGTCGGCCGACCGGTGGAGACCCCCGACGGCGTGCGCACGGAACCCGTCCGCTACCTGGAGATCGACGGAACGCCGGAAGGCCGGGTCGGCGTCGTCGCCGACTTGGACCCGGAATTCCAGCACACCCGTCACCTCGACCACCCCAATGGGGCGCAGGAGCTCGTCGAGGCGGTGCTGTGCGTACCCGACGGACAACTTCCCCTGTTCCGCGAGCGGTACGAGCGGTTTCTGGGCCGCCAGATCCCTGCGGAGGGGCCGGTCACCCTCCTGACCGGGGCAGACCTCCCGGACCTGCTGCCCGGTGAGGATCCGCCCGCGCTCCCGGCGCTCGTCGCCTGCACGGTCGCCGTACGCGACATCGCTCGGGTACGCGCCCTACTCGCCGAGAACGGACTGCCCGTACGCGAGACGACCCGAGGCGAACCCTTCGTCCCGTCCGAAGCGGCACTCGGCGCAGCTCTGATCTTCCGGGAGGCCTGAGCGCGGCAGGTGCGGGCACCAGGTTCCCGAGGCAACCGGGCCGGCCGACAACGGGGGGACCGGTACCCGGCTCGCCCGCCGAGCGGGTGAGCACCGACCCCGGCCAGGCCGGTGTCGCTCTGCGTCCGACCGTGCACCAGGGGGCATCTTCCTGGTGCGTGTCCGCCAGGGTCTCCACTGGGTGTGGACATACTGGGTCATAGTGCCCGCCTGTGTCCCTGTGGAGGGGTATCAGCCGTGATCACCTCAACCTTCCTTCTCCCGCCCGCGGATTCCGGCCGCGCAGCGGCTTCGGCTCCGGCGCCGCCGCCGGTACGCGCCGCAGCCCCGAGGGGCCCGCACCCGCTCACCGTCGTCGGCGGTCGGCGCGAGGTGGCGGACACCACGCTCGGGTGGCGGCAGCCCTGGACGCGGACCGCGGAGGCCGGGCGATGACCACCCCTCCCGCCCCGCCGCGAGCCGGCGCCCCCGACGTCGGCCGGGGCCTGGCCGGACAGACCGTGGTGGTCACCGGGGCCGGGCGCGGTATCGGGCTCGCCATCACCGAGGCGTTCCTCGCCGCGGGTTGCCGCGTCGTCGCCGGATCGCGGGAACGCACCGAGGCCCTCGACACGTACGTGCGACAGGGCGCGGACCTCACCGTCGTGGAGGTCGACCTCGCGACGCCGGACGGTCCGGCCGCCCTGGTCGCCGAGGCCGCCACGCGCCACGGCGGCCTCGACGTCCTCGTGAACAACGTCGGGGCGGTACGGCCGCGGGTGGACGGCTTCCTGAGCGTGACGGACGAGGACTGGGACTGGACCCTGACCGTCAACCTCATGTCCGCCGTCCGCGCCACCCGGGCGGCCCTGCCGCACCTGCTCGCCTCCGGCGCCGGACGCGTCGTCACCGTCTCCTCCGTCAACGCGCGCCTGCCGGACCCGCTGGTCATCGACTACGGCGCCGCCAAGGCCGCGCTGACCAACTTCTGCAAGGCCCTGTCCAAGGAGGTGGGGCCGCGCGGCGTGCGGGTGAACACGATCGGTCCGGGCCCGGTGGAGACGGCGCTGTGGCGTGGAGCCGGCGGCGTCGCCGCCACGGTCGGGCAGTCCCGCGGCGTCGATCCCGGCGACGTGGCCCGCGCCGCCGCGGCCCAGGCGGCGACCGGCCGGTTCACCAGCCCGTCGGAGGTCGCCGAGCTCGTGCTGTTCCTCGCCGGTCCCGGCGCGGCGAACATCACGGGTGCCGACTTCGTCATCGACGGCGGTCTCGTGGACTCCTTGTGACCACCGGGCTCCCTGCTCTCGCGGTACTCCGGGCGGGCCGCTCGGGTGCGGGCCCTGGGATATGATGATCTTGAACGCCTTTTATGGGCGTTCATGACCATTGTTCCATCGCCCGACAGGGCATTTTTCGGGGAAGACCGTCTTGAAGCTCACAGTCCTGCGCCGTGCCGCAGTCGCCACCGCAACCGCCTCGCTCCTCTTCGGCGGCCTCGCCGTCGCCTCGCCCGCCTCGGCGGCCGGCAACTACAGCTGCACGAACTGGAATCAGAAGGTCAACAAGTGGACGGCGACCTGCACCGTCAGGAGCGGCCAGGCCCGCGCCGTCACCGACTGCAGCAACGGCAAGACGATCTACGGCGCTTGGGTGGGTCGCGGACGCTGGGCGTTCGGGGGCGACTGCGGCATCTACTTCATCGTCGCCCAGGACACGCAGGGGCGTAACTGACCTGCGCACCACGGGGACCGGGGCCCGGGGGCCTGCCGAGACATCGGCGGGCCCCCGGGCCGTTCGCGGATTCCTGCTTCGGCCTGCCGGGTCTGACCGATCGCCCCGCAGGCGTGTGGTTCAGGTGAGCCGGAGCAGGGGGGCGCCGGTGCCGAGGACGTCCCGCAGGGCCGGGATGTCCGTCCAGATGAGGCCGAGAGTGCGGGCGGCGTACCGGAAGGTGGCGTGGTCGGCCCCGCCGGCCGCTTCGCGGAGGGTCTTCATGACCCCGTCCCGGTCGAGGAAGGCGGTACCGCCGGCGGGCGGTTCGTGCCGGGGTGCCCGGCTGCGTTCGTGCGCCAGCCCGTGAATGCCGGTGAGCCGGTGAGAGAGGTCGGCCGCCGCCTCCAGGGTTGCCGGGCGCTCCTCGAGGAGGGCTTGCGCGACCGGGTTGTGGCCGATCGCCGCCTCGGCCGGCAGGTGGTACAGGCGTGGGGAGGCCTCGGTGAGGCGGACGGTGTGGTTGACGGCGCGGACGGTGCCGCGGGCGCCGTGGATGGCCCCGGCCCACAGCGCGGAGGCCTCGGAGGGGTGCCAGGCCAGCGCGCGGGCGGCCGCCGTGACCGCGTCCACGCCGGGCGTGAGGGGGTGGCAGCCGGTGAGGCGTTCGAGGAGGAGGTGTTCGGGGATCTCTCCGTCGAGGCCGGGGCCCGCGACGTAGACGGTCGTGGGGATGCCGGTGAGGTGGCAGGCCGCGAGGGTGAGGGCGTCCCCGAACGGGCTGCACAGGGTGGGCTCGTTGCCGTGGGTGAGGATGTCGCCGCCGATGTCGACGATGCGGATCCGGCCGCCCGCCGCTCCGGCCATGGATGCGATCCGCCGGGCCAGGGCCGAGAGCCCCTGGGCGGGGTCGAGCAGCAGCAGCCGTACGGGCATGTCCCTGGCGAGTCCGGGCATGGTGGATCCGGCCGGGGGACGGGCACGGGTGGCGGGCGTGAACACCGCCGCGGCGTCGGCCCCACCGGACCTCCGAGCCTCACCGGCCCCGTCATCCCGACCAGCCGCACCAGCCGTACCGACCCTACTGGCCCTACTGGCCCTACTGGCCCCACCAGCCCCAGTGACCCCACCCACCCCGCGGACGAGCCCGGCGAAGTCTCCTTCCCCCAGGGGCCTCGGCGTGGGGTCGACCTCCGGCCGTTCCCACGCGTAGGTGGCGATCAGCGGTGGGTCCGGGTCGACGGTGATGGTGCGGGCGGCGATGAGGGTGCCGATGGGGTCCCCTCCGCCGCCCGCCGCGACGTACAGGTCGGTCACGCCGCCCCCTCGCGCAGGTCGACGCCGGTGATGCGCACGGGGGTGGCTCCCATGTTCTTCCTGGCGCGCGCGTTCGCCGCGTGCAGGTTCTCGTAGTACTCGCGGTCGAGGCCCTTGACGTGCTCGGAGTAGAACATCCAGGAGAGGACGTCCCGGTACTTGAAGCCCTTGGGGGTGAGCTGGACGCGGCGGCCGATGCGGTGGAGGAGCCCGTTGGCCTCGGCCGCGTCGAGGACGGCCTCGAACTCCGCGGCGTGCTTCTGGTAGCCGAAGCGGTCGAGTTCGGTGAGGTCGAGGTCGAAGGTGTCGAGGACGAGGCGCTTGCGGACGAGCTCCTCGCCGGTCAGCTCGATGCCGGTGACGGGGACGATCTCGTGGTTCCCGGCCTTCCTGATGTAGTCGGCCACCTCGGCCGTCGAGGGCTTCACGCTGCCGGTCATGTAGTCGAGCACGCTGGTGTAGGAGCGGGCGCCGACGCCGAGACCGAGCAGGGGGACGCCGTGGAAGGTGAGGACCTTCTGGGCGTAGCCGCCGCGGCCGGGCTTCTTGTAGCGGACGGAGCCCTCCTGGACGTAGCCGTGGTCGAGGAAGACCTGGCGGGCGTAGTCGTATCGGTCGTACAGCTCCGGCTGCCACATGTACTGGTAGGCGCCGGTCTTGGAGAACCAGGCGTCCGGCCGCACGGTGAGGAAGTAGGTGCTGATCGTGGTGGGCCGCAGTGCGGCCAGCTCGTCCACGCTGTGGCGCCAGGTCTCGGGGGTCTGTCCGGCGAAGCCCATGATCAGGTCGGTGGACAGGTCCGGCAGGCCGAGTTCGTGCGCGGTGCGGATGGCGCGGCGGATGACGTCCTCGTCCTCGCCGCCCCGGCCGGCCGCGCGGATCTCGCGGGGGACGAGCGACTGGATGCCGACGTTGGCGCGGGTCAGGCCCATGTCGATGAGGGCCTTGAACTCGTCGGGCGCGTCGGCGATGGAGGACGGGGTGGCTTCTACGGCCACTTCCTCGGCGGTGGACCGCCAGTTGGGGTAGATGCCGCCGATGGTGGCGAAGATCTGCTCGAAGTGGCGGGGCTTGAGCAGGGCGGGGGTGCCGCCGCCGATGTAGACGGTGCGCAGGCGCCGGGCCTGGATGATCTCGGCATGGTCCCGGATCTGGGTACACAACGCGTCGGTGTAGGCGTCGAAGACGTCCTCGTCGGTGCTGATGACGGTGTAGAGGTTGCAGAAGCCGCATTTGCGGTCGCAGAAGGGGACGTGCAGGTAGAGGTTGAGTTCGGGGACCTGGTGGTTGGCGAGGTCCGTCGACCACACCTCGGGGATGCTCCACTTGCCTTCGGGGAGGGGGCGGTACGTGGAGCGCGGCGGGTAGGAGTACTGGTAGGGCGGGATGACGCCCTGGTCGATGTGGTCGGAGAGCTGCTGGCGCAGGCTGGTCACGATGCTCGTTCCCCGTTTCGGGTCAGCGATTGCGTACTTCCCGGCCAGGCGATCCGACCACGGGCCGCTCGTGCGGTTCCATGGGCTGTGCACACCAAATGCCCTGCTGCTACTGGTCAGTTGGCTGGACCTTGCTCCAAAGCCCGGTGCTGCGGGGCGGGTCATTTTCGTTGGTCAGGCCGATAGTCGCTGCGCTCGTTCCGCGGCTTTCCTGATCGAATGACAATCGGTGCGAGCCCGCACGGGCCGGGAATACTGGTGATCGAGCCCATGGGGAACGCCGGGCGTTTCCTCCTCGAAGCCGCGGACCGGCTGGGGCTGCGCGTGTACGCGGCCACGCACCAGGACGTCCACGACGGCTACCCGGACCGGCTGCGCTCAGCCCTCGCGGGGGTGTGCGCGACGGACCTCACGGACACCCCGCGGGCGCTGGCGGACATGGAGACCTTCTGCCGGCAGCACGCCATCGCGGGTGTCGCCGCCTGCTTCGAGCTGTTCACCCCGCTCGCCGCGCTGCTCGCCGATCGGGTCGGTCTCCCCGGCAACGATCCCCGGCTCGCGCGGGCCGCCAGGAACAAGGTCCTGATGGGTGAGGCGTTCGCCGCGGCCGGGATCCCCGCGCCCCGCTGGACGGTCGTGCGCGACGCGGCCGAGGCGCACCGGGCGGTGCGGTCGGCCGGGCTGGGCCGGACCCTGGTGGTGAAGCCCGCGGAGCAGGGCGGCTCATGGGGGGTGTCCGTGGTGGACGCCGGTGGCGGAGTCCATGCCGCGGAGGACGGCGTACCGGACCAGCTCGCCTCCGCCGTCGCCGCGGCCCGGCAGTACGCGTACGCCCAGCCGCACGGCCTCAAGCTCGACACCCGGGCCCTGGTGCAGGAGTACATCCCCGGAGAGGAGTACTCCTGCGACACGGTGATCGCGGACGGGGTGGCCTACCCCTTGCCGGTCGTCAGGAAGGACACCACCGAGGGCCGGTACCGGATCGAGACCGGACACAGCTGCCCCTCCGGCCTGCCTCCGTCGCTCGCCAGGAAGGTGCAGCACACCGCGGCGCGGGCAGCGCTCGCCGTCGGTGTGCGCCATGGGATCGCCCACACCGAGGTGAAGATCCCGCCCGGCACGGAGACCCCGTACGTGATCGAGACCGGCGCCCGCCTGCCGGGGGACAACCTGTGCGAGGTCGTCGAGGCCGCCACGGGTGTCAGCGAGGCCGTGGCCTACCTCCAGGCCGTGCTCGGCCGGGTCCCCGACACCGTCCCCTCCGTGACGGGCGCGGCGGCGATCCGGTTCCTGCTGCCCGCGCGCGGCGGGGTGCTCCGGCAGGTGTCCATCCCGGAAACGCCCGGCACGCACAGCGAGTTGCACCTCCGGCCCGGGGATTCCGTACCGGAACCGGCGGATTCGGCCTGCCGGATCGGACACGTGGTGGCCCGCGCGGAAACGGCCGACCGGGCACGCGGCCTGGCGGACCGGGTGGCAGCCCGGTCCCGAGTGGAAGTGAGCTGAACAGGTGCGGAACGTACGGGAGACGGGGAACGTGCGGAACGAGGTGCCGGAGGTGCCGGAGTTGCTGGAGATGCCAGACGTGCCGGAGGTGCTGAAGATGCCAGAGGTGCCGGGCCTGCCGAAGGTGCGGAAGACACAGCGGATGGCGTTCCTGCGGTCGGCGGCCATCCAGCGCGCCGATCCCTACATCCAGCAGGCCGTACGCGGGCTCGCGGCCGACGGGATCGAGGCCGGGCTGTTCCACACCAGCGGCACCGCCGGAGACGGCGACTTCCCCGGGTACCGGGAGAGGCTCGACCGGGGGGTGACACCGCGCGGACTCGCCGATGCGGTCGCCGCCTGGGGCGCGGACGCGGCGGTATCGATCTCGCTGCCCTGCGAGAACGCGCTGCGCGATGCCGCGGCCAAGGCCTTCCTGGACGCCGCCGGCATCCCGACGGTCATGACACCGCTCGCCGCGACCGTGCTGCTCGTGGACAAGTGGGAGACCAAGCAGCTCTGCCGGCGGGCCGGGCTGGACGTGCCGGACGGGTTCCGTGCCGACTCCGACCTGCTGGCGGGACGGGGCCTGCCCGCGCCCGGCTACCGGGACGCGCTGCGCGTCCAGGCCGAACGGATCGGCTATCCGCTGATGTCGAAGCCCGTGTGGGACTCGACCAGCATGGGCATCCGTACCCTGCACTCCCGCGCCGACCTCGACGCCTTCCTGGCGTCCCCGCCGGAGGTCTCCACCGTGGTGGAGGAGGTCGTCGAAGGCGACCTCTGCAGCGTGGACATCGTGGGGCGGCCCGGCTCCTACCGCGTCCTGCCGCTGTGCTGGACCGGACGGGCCGGGGCGGAGCCGGTGTTCACCTTCGCCGACCTGCGCTGGTGCGGGCCCCGGGAGCCGGCGGACGCCGCGTTCGCCGAAGTGGCCCGCACCCTGGTCAGGCTGTGCGGGGACCTGGGCGTGTACGGGTCGGTCAACGTGGACATGGTCCACACCGGTGGCCGGTTCGTGGTCCTGGAGGTCAACCCCCGCATCGGCGGCGCCACCACCCTGTCGTGCGCCGCGTCGGGCACCAACACCTTCACCGCCCTCACCCGCATGGCCCGCGGCCTTCCCGCCCTTCTCGTGCCCGGCGGCGGCACGGTACGACGCACCGGCTGGGCGATCGAGTTCCTCGCCGAGGGCCGCATCCCCCCGGCGGTGGTCGCCGGGCTCCGGGAACGCGTCACGGTGGTCACCGCGCACGAGCTGGTCATCGACGGCACCTCCCACGGCGACATCGTCGTGTTCACCCTCGCCGAGGGCGAGGAAGCCAAGACCGTGAGGGCCCTGACGGAACTGCACGAGGCGACCGGCTTCCCCGCGGCCGGTGTCCTGGGCAAGATCCGTTCCCTGCTGGGCCCGTGACCATGACCACGGACACGCGCCGCCCCCGCCCCCGTCCCCGGCTCCGTACGGCGGACCGCCTCGGCCTGCCCGCGCTGCGCGGCCACGGCCTGTTCATCACCGGCAACCTGATCGACTCCGTCGGCAACGGCATGCTCCTGCCCCTGGGGCTCCTGTACTTCACCGACGTACACGCTCTCCCGCCGGCGCAGGTGGGCGTGGCGATGACCGTGGGACAGGCCATCGCCCTGCCGGTCACCTTCCTCGCCGGCCGCCTCATGGACAGCGCCGGTCCCAAACTCGTCGTGGTCTGGGCGAACATCCTCTCCGCCGCCGGGTTCACCCTCTTCCTGTGCGCGGGCGAGCTGTGGCACGTCGCCGGCGTGTACCTGCTGGTGCAGGCCGGGATCAACATGTACTTCACCGCGCAGCGCACCCTGATCACACACGTCACCGAACCCGGGGAGCGCCGGTCGTGGTTCGCCTTCACCGGCTCGCTGCGCAACATCGGACTCGCCGCGGGGGCCGCCGCAGCGGCAGGGGCCCTGGCCGTGTTCGGGACGGGTTCGCTGCGGTGGCTGATCGCCGTCGACGCCGTCACCTACCTGCTGGCCGCCGCCTGCTTCGCCGCCCTCACCACCACCCCGCCACCGCCCGAAAGCCCCCTGCCGGACGGCCCGCCGAACGAGGCGAACGAGCGGAACGAGCCGCACGAGCCGCACGAGGTGAACGAGGTGAACCAGCCGAACCGGCTGGACCGGGCGACCCCGCCGCACCACACGCGCCGCTACCTCCTTCTCGTCGCCGTGAACATCCCCTACGTCCTCGCCCAGGCCATCCTCGCCGTCCTGGTCGCCCTCTACGCCGTCCGCACCCTGGGCCTGCCCGATTCGGCGGCGAGCGTGCTGTTCGTCGTCAACACCGTCATCGTCTCCGCATGCTCCACGGCCGTCACCGCGCACCTGGCGCCGAAGCTGCCCCACCGCGCCGTGGCCGTCGGATACCTGGTCATGGCCGCGGGAATGGCGGCGTTCGCGCTGCCCGCGCAGCCCCGTCTCGCCGCCACCGCCTGGGCCGCCCTCGTCCTGGCGATCGTGCTGTTCAGCGTGGCGGAGATCCTCCTCGGCCCGGCGCTCAGCGAACTGTCCGTGAGTCTGACACCCGAGGCCGCCGGAGGGTTCACCCAGGGCCTGTACCAGTTCTCCTGGGCGATCGGCATGGTCGCCGCCCCCGCCCTGTTCACCCTGCTCCTGGAAGCCGGGCCCCTCCTGCCGTGGGGCGTGGAAGCCGCGGCCTGTCTGATCGCCATGGCCGCCGCCCCCGCCCTGAAGCAGGCCGGCAGCCCCCGCCGAAGGAAACGCCGTTGATCACGAGCATCGCCGAATCCATCCACACCGTCCCCGCCGCCGAGTGGGAGTGGCTCGCCCGGCCGGCCGGCTTCTACCTCAGCCATCAGTGGCTCGCCGGCGAGGAGGAAGACCCCACCGCCACCCGCGCGTACGCGCTCGTACGCGACCACACCGGCGACCTGCTCGCCGCCACGCCCCTCCATCTGGTGCGGGAGGAACCGAACGACTCCTACGAGCCCGGCACCGTACTGCCCCCGCCCCTGCGGCCCCGGGTGATCGCCGGGGCGCGGCGCGGCTACCACAACACCCCGCTCACCGCCCCCGGCCTCGACCCCGCGCGGCGCGACGCCTGCCTCGCCCTCCTCCGCGACGCCGCACGCCGGTTCGCCGACCGCAACGACACCACCCACTGGTGGCCCTACCTCACCGCCGAGGCCGCCGACCGACTCGCCCCCCTGTACCCCCGACACCCCCTCCACCTGCAGGACGACGCCCTCATCCCGCTCCCCGGCGCGGGCATCGACGACTACATCGCCTCCCTGCCCTCGCGGCGCCGGGTCGGCATACGCCGCGAACGCCGCGACTTCGCGGCCGCCGGGCTCGACGTACGCCACCGGCCCCTCGCCGACTGCCACGAGGAGGCCGGTCTCCTGCTCGCCGGACACCAGCAGCACCACGGGCACGACCGGGACGGCATCGACGCGATGACCGCCCTGCTGAAACGGCAGGCGCGGGCGATGGGCGGCGAGGCCCGCGTGGTGGCCGCCCACGACGGTGGGCGCATGATCGGCTTCTGCCTCTACTACCACTACGGCACCACGACATGGATCCGCGCGGTCGCCACCGACCGCCGGCATCCGGCGCCCGGCCTGTACTTCAACCTCATGTACTACCTGCCCATCGAAGACGCCTACGTCCACGGCACGACCGCCCTGCACGCGGGCATGACGGCGATCGAGGCCAAACGACGGCGCGGCGCCGCGATATCCGGCCTCTACGCCCTGGTCGACCGCTGAGACGCCGACTCACCGACTCACCGACTCACCGAGTCACCGACTCGCCGGTTCGCCGGCTCAGCGGCCCACGGTGCGCCGCTTACGATGTTCTTGTCATGGTCACATTGAAGGTGCTCGGCCCGTTCCGGGTCGAGGTCGACGGCCGCCCGGTCGACGCGGGCGGCCGGCTCGCGCGGATGGTCCTCGTCCAACTGCTGCTCGCCCGCGGGGCGGTCGTGCCCACGGAGCGGATCATCGAGAGGCTGTGGCCGAGGCGCGTCCCGTCGAGCGCGCAGGCATCGCTCCACGCCTACGTCGCGCGTCTGCGGCGCGTCCTCGAACCGGGACGCGCCCCCCGGACACCCGCACGGCTGCTGGTCAGCGCGCCCTACGGCTACGCCCTCGCCCTGGAGCAGGAAGCGGTGGACGCCTGGGCGTTCGAGGCCCGGGTGGCGGCCTGCTCGGCGGCGGGGCTGCCCGCCCACGCCGCCGCCGAGGGCCTGGCCGGGGCGCTGGCCTCCTGGGGCGGGCCGCCGTACGCGGAGTTCTCGGACGAGCCCTGGACCGCCGGTGAACGCGCTCGCCTGGAAGAGGTGCACCGCACCGCCCGCGAGCGGCTCGCCGCGGCACGGCTGGGCTCCGGGCAGGCCGACCGGGCCCTCGCCGACGCGACCGCGCTGACCCGCGAACAGCCCCTGCACGAGGAGGGCTGGCGGCTGCTGTCCCTCTCGCTGTGGGCCCGCGACCGGCAGGGGGACGCCCTGGCCGCACTCCGGCGGGCCCGGCACGTCCTCGGCGAGGAACTCGGCGTCGAGCCCGGGCCCGCCCTGCTGGAGCTGGAGGAGGCCCTGCTGCACCAGCACCTGGACGTGCTCCGGCAGGCGACCGGGACACCCACCGCAGTCACCGTGCGCGCCACGGCGGCCGCCGCCGCGCCCGCGGTACCGGGCCCGGTCGCGGCCGTCACACGGGGAACGCCGACGGTGCCGACAGTGCTCACGGCGGACCGGCTCCTGGGCCGCGACAAGGAGCTGGCCGGTCTCGCCGCCACCGCGGACCGGGCACGCGGCGGGTCGGTGCAGGTGGTCCTGGTCTCCGGCGAGGCCGGCATCGGCAAATCGAGTCTCCTGGAGGCCGCCGTCCGCCAACTGCCGCAGCAGGACTGGCTGGTCGGCTCCGGGCAGTGCCCGGAGACCGACGGCGCCCCGCCCGGCCGGGCCTGGTTCGACATGCTGCCGGGTCTGGCGGAGGCCGCGCCACCGGGCCCCCACACCGATGAGCTCGCTCCGCTCCTGGCCCCCGGCACGGAGCGGGACTCCGGGCAGCCGGACGGCAGCCCGGCCCGGCGCTTCCGCCTGCACAGGGCGCTGCTCGGCTGGCTCCGTGACACGGCCCTGCGGCAGCCGCTGGCGATCGTGCTCGACGACCTGCACCGGGCCGACCAGGAGAGCATCGAGCTGTTCCTGCTCTGCGCCGAGCAGCTGCGCGACGTACCGCTGCTCCTGGTGGGCTCGTACCGCACCGGCGAGGGCGACCTGACCGGGGCACTGGCGCGCCTGGCCGCCCGCTCACCCCTGCGGCTGGCGCTCGGCGGGCTGTCCGACGCCCAGGCGAAGGAACTGCTGCGGCGCGGCGCGACCGGCATGAGCGATCGGGCCGCGGCGGCCCTGGCCGAACGGGCCGGAGGCAACCCCTTCTACCTGCGCGAGAGTTCGCTCCTGCTGGCCGGTGAGGGAGAACAGCAGGCGCTGGCCCGCGTCCCGCAGGGGGTCCGAGACGTGCTGCGGCGCCGGCTGGCCCTGCTCGCGCCGACCGTCACGGCCGGACTGCGGCTGGCGGCCGTCGCCGGACGCGAGGCTCCGGTGGCCCTCCTCGTCCACGCCGCGGACAGCGATGCCGAACAGCTCCTCGACGCCCTGGAAGCGGGGGTCGCCGCCGGACTGCTCACCGAGCCGCGTCCGGGCACCGTCCGCTTCACCCACGCCCTCGTCCGGGACGCCCTGGAGGGCGACCTCACCCGCCTGCGGCTGGCCCGGATGCACTCCCGGCTTGGCAGGGGTCTGATCGCCCTCGGCTCGGACGACGTCGCGGCCACGGCCCACCACCTCCTGCGGGCGGCCGCGGTGGTGACCGCCGACGCCGTGCCCGCGGTCCACCACGCCAGGCTGGCGTGCGAGCAGGCCGTACGCCGCTACGCCCCGCAGAACGCCGAAGCCCTGCTGAGCGCGGCCCTCGGCCTCCTCTCCGACCATCCGGCCGCCTTCGCCGACCAGGACGCCGCTCTGCTGCGCGTGATGCTGCTGGGCCAGCTGGTGGACTGCCGGATCCGGATGGGGGCCGTGGTCCCCGCCCGCGAGGCACAGGAGCAGGCCGTGCGGGTGGCCCGCGCGGAGGGCCGGGCCGACCTGCTGACCGCCGCGTACACGACCTGGACCGAGCCCACGCCCTGGCGGGTCCGACCGTACGCGGCGTCCGACCCGGAGGCCGTCGGGGAACTCGGGGAGCTGCTGGAGGACCCTGGGCCGGACGACCGGCAGCGCTGCCTGCTCCTCGACCAGCTGGCCGACGCGCTCGACGACACCGATCCCCGCGCCGTGGCCGTGGCGCGCCGCGCCGTGGAACTCGCCCGGACCACGGGCGAGCCCCGGCTGCGCGGGCTGACCCTCACGTCGCTGCTGCGCAAGGTGGACGGGGAACTCGAACCCGCCGCCTACCAGGAGCTCCACCGGGAACTCGCCGAGGTGGCAGACGCCCAGGACAACCCCGAGTACTCCTGGATGAGCGCCTACATCGCCGCCCGGATCGCGGCCGCCGGCAACGACCCGGCGGAGATGGAGCGCTGCCTCGTGCGAGCGGACGAGATCGCCCGCCGGTACGAGCTCCAGGGCGCGTTCGCGGTGGCCAGGCTGCGCCGACCCATGCTCGCCATGGCACAGGGGCGTTTCGAGGAGGCGGAGCAGGGCCTGGTGACGGCGGTGGCGGAGCTGCGCGCACGGGGGGCGGTGGACCTCAGCGGGCTGGCCGCCCTGAGCGTCGGGTGCATCCGCCTGCAGCAGGGCCGGCTCGCCGAGATGCTGCCCGTACTGCTCGCGGTGTGGGAGCAGTACAAGCCGCACAACGAAGCCCTCGCCGCGCTCGCGCTGCTGGCCGGCGGCCGCCCCGAAGAGGCCCGGGAGGTCTTCGGCCAACGCGTACCGCTCCGGCGCGACTTCGCCTACCCCATCCTGGCCGGGCTGCGCGGCGTGGCCGCCATCGCCTTCCGCGACACGGCGGCGGCCGCCGAGGTGTACGAGGACCTGCTGCCCCTGCGGGGGCTAGCGGGCGGCGCGAGCAGCCTCAGCCTGGTCTTCCGGCCCGTCGCGCAGACCCTGGGCGAACTCGCCGGTTTCCTGGACCGCCCCGAGGAGGCCCGGCGCCACTACCTGGAAGCCGAGCGAGTGGCGGCCGCGTGGGACTCGCCCCTCTGGGCGGACGCCGCCCGGACGGCCCTGGCCGGACTTCCGCCGGCGCCCGCGTAGGGCCACCCCTCAGTGCAGGGGTGGCCCTACGCGGCCGGGGAACCCCCGGCCAGTTCGGCCGTGAACGCCGCCGCCAGGTCGAGGAACTCCTCGGGCGAGTCCGTCGTCAACTGGAGGTCCACCAGCACCTCGTCGGTCTCCGCCTCGCACATCGTCCTGAGGTGGTCGCATATCTGGCGCACGGTCCCGCGGTGGTGGCTCTCCGCGGGGGCCGCCTCCGCCGCGGTGACCTCGGGGTTCACCCGGAACACCCGGCGCAGCCCCGCCGGGTCCCGGCCCGCCCGTTCGGCGGCCTCGACGGCGACCGCCCACAGACCGCCGAAGAACGGGAGCGGCATCGAGGCCGCGAGCCAGCCGTCCGCGCGCCTGCCTACCCGCTCGAGAGCGGGCGGGGTGAAGCCCCCCAGCAGGATCGGCGGCCTCGGAACCTGGAGGGGTTTGGGCAGGACGGTCGACTCGGGGATCGTCCACAGCGGACCGGTGTGGACGACCGTGTCGGACCGCCACACGGCATCGAGGACGTCCAGGGTCTCTTCCAGCCGCGCGCCGCGCCCCTGCCAGGGCACCCCGGCGGCCTCGTACTCCTCTCGCATCCAGCCCAGCCCGATCCCCACGTCCAGACGTCCGCGGCTGATCAGGTCGAGGGTCGTCAGCGCCCGGGCGAGCACGAGGGGAGGCTGCCACAGGGCGTTGAGCGTGCTGCTGCCCAGACGTACCCGTTCGGTCGCCATGGCCGCCACGCCCAGAGTGAGCAGCGGGTCGAGGTGGGTGGCGTACCGGGCGGGCATCTCCTTCCCGCCGGGATAGCCGTCGGGGGAGGAGAGCGGGGCCAGGAGCCGGTCGGCCACCCAGAGGCTGTGACAGCCCAGGGCCTCCAGCGCCGTACACATTCCGGCGGTGAGGCCGGGATCGGCGAACGGGCCGAACTGGGGGACGGAGAATCCGATGCGCATCGGTGAGAGTTCCTCGATCGGTTACGGGGCGGGAAGCCGTTGGGAGAGACGGTGGGTCAGACAGCAGGTCTGACTGCAGGTCTGACGGCAGGTCAGACGGCAGGTCAGACGGCCGTGCGCCGGCCGGCGCGGATCCGGTCGGTCTCACGCCGGTACTGCCGCTGCCCGAGAAGCCTCCACATCACCCGGGCCGGGAGGGGCAGCCGCGCCATGAACTCCCGGCGCTCCTCGGGAGAGCTGTCCTCCAGGATGGCGCCCAGAGCGATCATCAGCCGGTTCCGGGGCGTCTCGGCGAGGCCCCGCTCACCCACCGCGTGCCACTGCTTCTCTGTCACGTGCAGCGCGACCAGCGGCATGACCTCCCGCTCCTCCTCGTCGAGGTGCGCGCACAGCTGCCGGTGGTGCCTGCGCAGCGCCTCGGCGAGCTCGTCGCGGTCCTCGGCCAGGGCCCGCGCCTGCCACCGGTCCATGAGCCCCTGGACCTCGGCGATCCCCTCGGTGAGCTCGCGGTGCTGCGCCTCCATCGCCAGGACCTGCTCGGCATCGAGGTCCAGGTGGGGCAGCAGCACCGGCCAGAGCACCTCGTCCTCGCCGGTGTGGTGGGCGTGCAGGCCCACGGCGTACAGCCGCCAGTGCTCGGCGAGGATCCGGGCGCGCGCGGTGTCGGTGGGAGGCACGTCCTGGACGAGTTCGGCCAGCAGGCGAGACTCACGGCGGAACACCTGGTGGATCATCGCCATCTCGCGGGTGTAGGGGTGGACGGTGGGGTCGGAAGTGCTGCTCGAAGTCATGACCCCAGTCTTCGGCGCCCCGGTTGCAGGGCACTTGCACCCGGCTTGCCCCGGCCGTCGTACGGACTGCCCCGGGACGGTCCGTACGACGGCCGGTGGCGGTCCGGCTCAGCGCGCGAGGGCGTGAAGGGTGGGCTGGGTCTTGTACGGCGCGAAGCCGAGGTTGTCCTTGCAGCCCAGGTTCACCCAGGTCTTCTCGTTGGTGACGGGGTCGGTGCCGGTCAGGCGGTACTTGCAGGCGCCCTTGATGAACTGGCCCTTGACCCCGCCAGGAAAGTCGATCTCCTTGTTCCACAGGTACGGCGACTGGTAGTTGTTCACCCGCGCCGTCGCGTTGACGTCGATCCCGCCGGGCGCGTAGATCTCGTACACCCAGCCGGTCTGCGTCGCGCCGTACGTGGCGAACCTCTTGGCCACCGACTGGTCACAGCTGGTGCTGAGGTGGGCACTCTGCTGCCCTCCCCCCTTGACGATGTACTCCGCCAGGGGGGTGACCTGGTCCCCGCGCGGGGTGAAACCGGTCCGGAAGATCTCGTCCACGGTTTCCCTGGTGTCGCCGCGCCACAGGGTGTTGACGTCCTCGCGCCACTGCCATCGCTCGCTGATCGCGGTGTCCGCGACGGTGGGGGCGATCTGCGGCAGGGTGGTGGTGCGCCACCAGTCCCCGGCCCGGTAGTCGATGACCGGGCCGCAGGGGGCGGTGGTCTCGTCTTCGGCCGCAGGCGCTGCCGTGGCGGACGGCGTGACGGCGGCGGACAGCATGAGGGCAGCGGCGAGGACCCGGAGGGCGACCTTCAACATGGTATGACGACCCATCAGTCAACGGTGGGGGGCGAATGGCACCCCCTGTTTACCGAGGGGTCGTGTGCGGACGGTGACGGTCGGGCGGGTGATCCACCCGCACGGTGGAACAGTCGTACCGGAGAAAGGGTTCGTCAGGGTTCACCGTCACTCGGGGCAGCTGTCGGTGGGGGCGATGGCCTGGTTGACGCGGTGGCCGATGGTGCGCAGGGTGCGCTGCTGGGCCTGGGTGAGCGGGTCGAAGACGAGGCGGCGGACCTCCTCGACGTGGCCCGGGGCGGTGGCGACGACCTTCTCCCAGCCGGCTTCGGTGAGGACGGCCAAGGTGTAGCGGCCGTTGTCCGGGTCGGGGGTCCGGCGCACCCAGCCCTGCTTCTCCAGGCGCTTGGCCACGTGGGACAGGCGGGAGAGCGAGCCGTTCGTGAGGACCGCCAGCTCGCTCATCC
Organism: Streptomyces sp. NPDC048603; assembly: GCF_043199475.1. NCBI lineage: Bacteria > Bacillati > Actinomycetota > Actinomycetes > Kitasatosporales > Streptomycetaceae > Streptomyces > Streptomyces sp. NPDC048603. Next base: position 393,576 of record NZ_JBICVY010000009.1, read on the forward strand.
GCATGGTGCGTTCGGCGGCCTCGGACAGGGTGGCCAGGACCTGGTACTCGAAGTGGCTGATCTGGGCGTCGCGCTGCAACTGGGTGTCCAGCGCGTTCGACAGGTTGATCACCATGGCGGCCAAGGAGAGCCAGGTCTGCCTCTCCTCGGCATTCAGCCAGCGGGGTTCATGCGCATCCATGACCGCATTCTAGCTTGATCCTTCAAGTCAATTTCAACCCTCCACGCTTGACGCTTCAAGTTGAGCGCGCTAGCTTCGAACTTGAAGGTTCAAGTCAACGGATGGGAAGTCCCCTGATGAACGCCGCCCTGTGGGTCATTGCCGGTGTCCTCGCGCTCGTGTTTCTGGCAGCCGGGTTGATGAAGATCAGCCAGCCGCGAGAAAAGCTGGCCGCCTCTGGAATGGCCTGGACCGCGGACTTCTCCCCAGGGGCCGTCAAGGCGGTCGGCGCCCTCGAGGTGCTCGGTGCCGTGGGGCTGGTCGTCCCGGCCGCGCTCGGCGTCGCGCCGGCCCTGGCGGCCTGGGCCGCCCTCGGACTCGTGGCGACCATGCTGGGCGCCACCGTGCTGCACCTGCGCCGCAAGGAGGCGACAGCCCTTCCGGTCGCCCTGGTCCTGCTCGTCCTGGCCGCCGTCGTGGCCTGGGGCCGCTTCGGCCCCTACGCCTTCTGAGCCCCACCCCTCCCCCCAGCGTGATCTTGCAAGACAAGGAGTTCGACATGATCAACCGCCGCAACATCCTCAAGGGTGCGGGCGCCGCCGCCCTGGGCGCCCTCGTCCTCACCGCGGTAGCCACCGGAACCGGCCTGGCGGCCTCGGCCGCGAGCGACCCGGAACCGATCGGAGACCCGGCCTCCACCTCGCAGGCCGAGTCGTCCTGGCCGGCCAACCTGACCCACGAGGAGCGCAAGAACCTCGAGGCCTTCGACGACCTGGACTTCAACGTCTACTCCGGTCAGCAGTGGCACCGGATCGATGAGAGCCACGCGAAGAACATCCGCGTCCACTGGCCCGACGGCCACTACACCGACGGCATCGACCAGCACATCGCCGACATGAAGAGCCAGTTCGTCTGGGCGCCGGACACGCGCATCACCGAACACCCGAACCGCATCGCCAAGGGCAACCTGACCTCGGTGACCGGCGTCATGCAGGGCACCTTCACCCGCCCCATGCCCGACGGCAAGGGCGGCTTCATCCAGCCGACCGGCAAGAAGTTCTCTGTCAACATGGTCACGGTCGGCATCTGGAACAAGGACGGCGTGATGCAGGAGGAGTTCCTGTTCTGGGACAACAACACCTTCTACAAGCAGCTCGGCCTCGCCTGACCCGCGCGTGGCCCGGCGCGGAAACCGCCGGGCCACGCACCGGCGCGGTGCCTGCGGATGCCTGCGGATGTCGGAAGATGCGACTCACGCGCGGCCCGGAAGGATGTCCGGGCAGGAGGCGACGGCGTCAGCCCGTGCGGCGTCAGCCCCGCGCGGCGACCGCCGCCTCGAGGAAGGTCCAGCCGTCGACCTTCACTTCCCGCTTCTCTCCCGGTTCCCATCCGCGGGCCAGCGCCGTGTCGAGCAGGAACCGGACCGTGCCCGGTTCGTGCAGGTTCAGGGCGCCGATGCCGACGGCCCCCACTTCCCCCGACCCCGTGGTGAAGCCCGAGACGTACCGGCCGCTGCCCTCGTCGAAGACGAGCCGCAGCAAGCCGCCGGTGCCCGACGGGTGAGAGCGCAGGGTGAGCGTCTTGCGGCAGCCGCCGTTCTCCAGCACGCAGTGGCCGTGGCGAACCGTCCACATGTAGGCACGGCCGTCGGCAACGAGCCGGCGGGGCTTCTTCGAAGAGCGGGGCATGCGCCCGAGCGTACGGGGCCGAGCCCTCAGGTCTCCAGGAGTTTCCTCCCCATCATGGCGAGCGATCCCACCTCGACCCGCTCGACGCATATATCGGTGAACGATATATGCTCGCGATCATGACGAAACGATCACCGTCTCTGACGGAATCGCAGTACTTCATCCTTGCGGCCCTCCAGGAGGGCCCGTTGCACGGCTACGGCATCATCAAGGCCGCCGAGCAGGTCACGGACGGACGGCTCACGATCGCCGTCGGCACCCTCTACGGCGCGCTGGACCGGATGGAACGGTCCGGGTGGGTCGCAGCCGATCACGAGGAGATCGTCGACGGCCGGGCGCGGCGCTACTACCGGCTCACCGAGGACGGTGACAGCACGCTCCGGCAGGAAGCCCTGCGCATGCAGAAGGCGGCGGCCGTCGTCATCGGCCGTACCTCCCTCAGGGCGGCCCGGGCATGAACCGTATCCTGCTCGCCGCCTATCCCAAGAAGTACCGCACCCGGCAGGGGGAGGAGGTCCTGGGCTGCCTGGCCGAGGCGTACCCGGGCCGCTCCTGGCCACCGCCGCGGGAAGTCGTCGCCCTGCTGCGCGGAGGGGTGCAGGCCCACGCCCGCGCCGCCTGCGAGGACAAGAGCCGGCCGTGGTGGCTGGAGGGCTTCCACCTGGCCGCGCTCGTCCTCGCCGCCCTGGCCCTGGTGCCGTACCTGCAGGACGTGTGGGACTGGGCCCTGCGCATCGAACCCGGCGGCCACGTCACCGGCTTCGACCGCGTGGGCTGGTTCCCGTGGACACAGGGCGCCGACACCCGGACGCGGCTCCTGCCCTACGGCCTGCTCCCGCTGGTCTGCCTGGTCGCGCTGCTGCGCGGCCGGGCGTGGATCGCTCTGCCGGCCTCGCTGGCGATGGTCTGCGTCGGAACCGGGGTCGCCGGCTCGACGCTCTTCGGTGACGAGGGCGTGGTGGGCGTCGGCTACTACGGCCTGGCCGCTCCGCTGCGAGCCCACGACCTCATACTCTCGGGGGTCCTGAGCCTCACCTGCGCGGTGTCGGCGGCCTACCGCCCGGGCGGGATGCGCCGTCGCTCGTACGGTTGGCTCGTCCCGCTGGCGGGTGCCCTGTTCGTGGCCGGAGCCCTGCACATCACCTCGGGTGATCCGTGGTTCCAGCGGGGCCTGCTCGTCATCGAGGTCGCCATGCTCGCCGCCGCGTGGGTGCTGACCGCGGCCACCGGCGACTACCGGTGGCTCGTCCCCGTGGCCGCGTTCACGATCGTCCGCGCCGGAGCGATCGTCACCCAGCCGTTGTACCTCGTGGGTTCCCTGCCGGCCCAGGCCGTGCTCCTCTGCCTGGTCGTGCCGATCCCCCTCCTCGCCATCACCGCCCAACGCCGGCAGAGCCGCACCACCTGAGCCGGCCGCCCCGGCCCCACGGTCCGCACCGCGGGGCCCGCGCGCCGCCCGCCCGCTGCCTTCGGCGGCGGTGAAACCGCCTCGGCCACCGCGATGCGCTTCAGGACCCCCCGCCCTGGAAGAAGCCGGACTTCAGGTCCCCGACGATGACGTCGAGGGGATGACCGCTCACGGTGAGCGGTCCGCTCCAGGGCGCGGTGAGTGCGAAGAGCAACGCCAGGCTCAGCCCGACCACACTCGCGATGCCGAGGACGAGCAGTGACGTCCGCAGGCTGCTGCGGAAGGTGAGCGCGCCGGCGTTCACGAGCAAGGCCAGTCCGCCGACCATCAGCGTGACGGCGTAGAGCGCGGGAACGTCGCGAGAGGCAGCCGCGATGCGGGCGCGACGACTGGTGGTGACGCCGTCCAGGGAGACCAACAGCTCCGTGCCCGCCGGGCCTCCCAGCTCGGGCCGGGCCGCCTCGGCACGCACGGTCCGCTCCAGCCGCGCGATCGCGCGAGCGGTGGCCCGGTCGTCACCGGCCGCCGCCGTCCCGGCCTCCCATTCACCGGCGCGTGTGGTCCGCAGATAGTCCAGCAGCGCCGACTGGATCGGCTCCGACCGCACCTGCGGACTCGTCGCCGACCACGCCAGGCGCGAGGCCGCAGCCGCTTCGTCGCTCACCAGTCCTTCCGCCGCACGCAGGTAGCCGGCCTCGCTGGCCAGCGAGAGTGCCGCGAAGATAGCGAAGGCGGCGCCGAGCGTGGGCATCAGGGGCATCGCGATCTGCGGCACCCGATCCTGCTCCTCGACCGGTACGAGTGCCCGGACGCCGGCCCGCGCCACGGCCGCGACCAGCAGGGCGAGGCAGAGCCAGCCCACGGTCAGCACGACCGTCGGCAGCGAGGCCAACCAATCCACCACATCACCTACAGCGGGTCCGGGCGAGCGTCACTCGGAGGCGACGCACCACCCATCACCCCACACTCCACACTCCACACTCCACACTCCACACTCCATGGTCACAGCACCAGGACCCCCGGTGCCCGCGACACCCGGCAGGACAACGCGCCACGTCGGCCGATCAGCCGAGCACGCCGCCCGCCCCCGCCGAACCCGCCTCACCCGGCAGGGTCTGGGTGACCCGCCACAGCCTGCGCGGGAGCCCGCCCTCCTCGAAGGCGTGGACCTCCGCGAGGTGCCAGCCGCCGGCCAGGGCGTCGACCAGGTCGCGGGCGAAGAAATGGACGGCGAACCCGCCGTGCTCCCAGATGTCGTCCCCGTGCCCGGTGCCGACCCGGTAGTGCGCGTCGCCGGTGTGGCGGACGGTGTAGACGAAGGTGCCGCCCGGCCTCAGAACACGGTGGACTTCTCCGACCAGGGCGTGGATCTCCTCGGTGGACAACGCCATGCACAGCAGCATGTGCGCGTAGACCGCGTCCACCGAGGCATCCGTCAGCGGAAGCGGCCCGCGCACGTCGTGGACCACCGTGGTGACCCGCTCGGCGACGCCCTGCGCGGCGGCGGCCGCACGCAGCTGCTCCAGCCCCGCCGGGCTGAAGTCGGTGGCCAGCACGGAGAATCCCTCACGGGCGAGGTACAGCGCGTCGCGCCCGTGCCCGGCGCCCAGCTCCAGCACCTTGTGCGCACCGGCGGCCCGGAACACCCCGGCCGCGTGGACGGCCGCCCCGGACGGCTCAGCGCCGTACATGCCGGGATGGTCGCCGTATGTCCGCTGCCAGTGCTCGCGCTGTGCCTCGGCCAGCTCGGCCGGCACGTCCGGCCTGTCCTCCGACATGCTGACGCCCCTCTCCGCCTCGAACCGTCCCGGGCCCGACGCGCTCACCCGCCACGCCCGGTCCTCCGCGACCATGCTGACCGAGCACCACGGCGAACGCCCCGCCGCCGCGGGCACTACTCAGCGGAAGGTGAGTACGTGCGCGCTGCGCGGCGCCCGGGGCCGGGCGGGACGCTTGGGACATGCACCCAAGAGCGGGGAAGACCGCTGCCTCCGTCCTGCTGTTCCTCGTACCGGTTGCCGCATGGGCCGCCTGGCTGGGCTGGGACCAGCACCGCGACGTGCACCCCGACGGTTCGGTGACCGGCCCGTACGAGGCCTGGCAGGTGATCGGGCTGGTGCTGACCCTGCTCGCACCGGTGTGCTGGGCGGCCTCCCGAGGGTATGTGACGGCGGCCGTTCTCGGCACGACGGCAGGCCTGACCGCCGCCGCCTGGTACGACTGGTCGGACGACGCCAGCGGCCTGTTCGCCGTGGGCGTGGGCATGGTCATGGTGGCGAGCCTCGTGGTGACCTACACCCTCTCTGTCCTGATCGCCTCCGTGGCGAAGGGCGGACGACGAGGCTGACCGGGACCGGCCGGAGCCTGACCCCGGACCACCGTCACGGTCACGCCGCGCGCCAGCGGGCCTGGTCTTCGCCCACCTTCTTCTTGCACCGCATCAGCGTCCCGGCCTTCGTACGGCCGGTTGCGCCTTCCGGAGAGCAGAACGAACCCGGGGTCACGATCCTGGTGCTGCCGCCCCCGCTTCCCCCGCTGCCGCCGCTCGTTCCGCTCTCGCGGGTCGGTCTCGGGGTCGGGGTCGGTGTCGCCTTCGGACGGGGTGCCTGCGTGGAGACACGGGGCGCCGGCGACTGCGAGCGCTTCTCCCGGGTCTGTTCGGGCGAAGGGGTACTGCTCGGTGCCGGCGTGGGCGCCGTGGTGGTGGCGGTGGCGCCGGCGGAAACAACCGGCTTTGGATCCTTCTTCGGGTCCGTGTCCCCGCCGACGATCGCGCCGCACGCGGCGAGCAGGACCAGCAGACCCAGCAGGCCACCGCAGCCGATGCCGATCTTCTTGCTCGTGGGCATGCCGGCGGGCTGCTGCTGCGGCTGCTGCTGGGGATATCCGTAGCCGGAAGACGGCTGGTAGTGACTCATTCGGATCCTCTCCATGTGGGTGCTTGAGTACGGGCATGGCTGATTCGGGGCGCAGGGGATCGCAAGGAAAGGAAGGCGGGGGGTGCGCGGCCGTCGCAGGTGTGGGCGGTCGTCACTGCCGGGCCGCGGTCATCCGGGCCGGAGCCGCGGGGGAGATCGCCGAGGACCGCCGGTCCCGCCGGATGGTCAGGCGTTCGGGTCCGAGGATCGCGAACGCGTCCCGTTCGGCGAGGACTTGAGAGGAAGGGGCCATGCCCTGATCAACCCGCGCCCGGGCCAAGGGGTTGTACGGAAAATGATCACGAAGACGTCACTGAGTGCGACTGCCCCGGAACCCGTTGCGGCGGTGCGGCGGTGACGGGTCCCGAGGAGGTGGCCGAACACCAGGTCAGGGGCGTTCGCACAGCTGAAGGAGGCCGCCGAGGGAGAAACAGGCGGCGCCGAGGAGGGTGCCCCAGTTGGTGATGTCGGTGTTGATCAGGCTGCCGGTGGCGGGCCGGGTGTACGCGGCGAGCGCCGAGACCATGAAGAGGACGGAGCCGAGCTGGTTCACGGCGACGATCCACCAGCCGAGGCTGCGGCAGCGCAGACAGGGCCACGGGCGGTGGCAGATCTCGACGAACCCCAGGTGGCCGGAGATCAGGAAGAGGGCGCAGCCGATCACGTCGGGCGCCCAGATCAGCCGGTTGACCTGCTGGACGGTCAGCCCCTGGAGGAAGGAGTCCAGCAGATCGACCGCGAACACCAGGGTGCCGACGAAGAGGACGAACGTGCTCAGCCAGTCCACCCGGGTCGGCTCGTAGCTCCACCAGCGCCAGCCGGGCGTGACCAGCCGGCCCTCGCCGCCGGGCACGTGGCGGGGACTGTTGACGACCTGGAGCAGTGAGATGAAGCCGCCGGTGTTGAAGAAGAGACCCCCGGCGAAGTAGATCGAGGCGCAGGTGATGGCGTCGGCGGAGCCGAACTGGGCGACCGCGGCGCCGGCCGCGAACAGTGCTCCGCCGATGACGAAGGCGGTCGCGGCAACGGTGTTGAGCCTGCGCAGCCGGCGCAGGGAGACCGCGTCGGCGCTGGTGCGCCTGCTGGTGGGAGCGCCGGGCGGGCGGATGGCGATGACTCCGCGCCGGCGGGCGGGCCGCGACTCCCACACGGCGGTCCCGCCACCGGGAGGCTGCCAGGTGAGCCGGGTGGTGAACGGTCCCGCGCCCTCTGCGCGTTGCTCGGTGGGTGTCATACGCGTGAGATGGCGGCGGTGCCGCCCTCCTCTCCAGGTCTGATCGGGGGACGCGCCGCTCGCCACCGCACCACCACACCGCAGCGCCCCCACGGCGTGCGGCATGCCTCATGCCTCATGCCTCTTGAGGCGCATGAGGCTGTGGGCCGGGACGACGGCCGGCGGGGCGCTCCCGAGCCCGCCGGACGCGGCACACCAGTGTCGCCGGTGGGGCAACGGAACCGGGCGATTGCTCCACTCGTGGGCGGCGAAGTCAGGCCGTCGGCGGCACGACTGCCGAGACGGCTGCCGAGCCGACTGCCGGGACAGGGGCCGAGACGGCTGCCGAGCCGCTTGCCGGGACTGCCGCCGGGCCGGGTGTCGTACGGACCCGGGTCAGCAGCAGCACCCCGCGGGCCGCCGCCGTTGCGCCGGCCATGGAGAGCAGCAGACCTGTGGCCCCGCCCTGGAGCCGTTCGCCGAGCAGGACCATGCCGACGGCGGCCGCGGCGAGCGGGTTGGCCAGGTTGACCACGGCGAGGGGCGCGCCGAGTCCGCCCCGGTAGGCGCGCTGCGAGAGCAGCAGGCCGGCCACGGCGAAGAAGACGACGAGCAGCGCCACCCCGACGACCCGGGGAGCGGGCAGCGGTCCGTCGCGCCCGGCGGCCACGGCCACGGTCTGGGTCAGGGCGGACGCGACGGCGGAGGCCAGTCCGGAGGCGGTGGCGTGCCGCAGCCCGGAGCGCGAGGCCTTGGCGGCGGTCAGTACGAGGATCACGGCGGTGGTCGCCCCGGAGACGGCGAGCGCCTCGGTGAGGGTGAGGGTGTCCTCGGGGGCGGGCCCGGATGCGGGGAGCAGCAGCAGGGAAAGCCCGCCGACGGTCGCCAGGGTGCCGCGCCATTCGGTTCCGGTGACCCGGCGGCCGTCCCGCCGTGCGCCGAGCGGCACGGCGGCGACCAGGGTGAGCGCGCCCAGCGGCTGGACCAGGGTGAGCGGGCCGTAGCGCAGCGCGGCGGCGTGCAGCAGCGCGGCCGCGGCGTTCAGCGAGGCCGACCACCACCAGGCGCCGTTGCCGAGCAGAGCACGGGTGGTTCCCGCGACGGAGGTGCGGGCCAGCCGCTCCTGCGCGACCGCCGCGGAGGCGTAGGCCAGGGAGGAGGCCAGGCTCAGGCCGATGGCGAGGGCGGTGGCGTTCACCGTACGCCTCCTGCCACGTCCCCTGCCGCGGCGCTTGCCACGGTCTCGGCGGGGGCGTTGCGGGGACCCGGTACTCCCAGTACTGCCGGTACGCCGGGTACACCCGGTGCGCCCGGTGCCAGGCTCCGCGCCCTGCTCCCGGCATGGGCCCCGGTCGCGACGGGTTCCCCGCCGGCCTGCCGAGGGCGGGGGACCGACAGCAGGGCCGCGCCGAGCAGCAGGGTGGCCACGAGCGCGTCGAGCCAGTAGTGGTTGGCGGTGCCCACGATCACCAGCAGGGTGACCAGCGGGTGCAGCAGCCAGAGGGCGCGCCACCGGGACCGGGTCGCGGCGATCATCCCGAGGGCGAGCATCAAGGCCCAGCCGAAGTGCAGCGACGGCATCGCGGCGAACTGGTTGGCCGTGGTGTCGGCGGCCGGGGAGGCCCCGTAGACGGAGGGCCCGTAGACCTGCGCGGTGTCGATCAGACCGGTCGCGCGGAGCATCCGCGGGGGTGCGAGGGGGAGGGCGAGGTGGAGGCCGAGGGCGGCGCCGGTGAGGAGGGTCAGCACCCGGCGGGTCCACAGGTAGTGGGCGGGGCGGCGCAGGTAGAGCCAGACCAGGAAGAGCGCGGTCGCGGGGAAGTGGACGGCCGCGTAGTAACAGTTCGCGGCGTACACGAACGAATCCCCGTGCAGCAGCAGCCCCTGGACGGACCCCTCGCCGGGCAGGCGCAGGGCGCGTTCGGCGTCCCAGATCCACTCGGCGTTGCGGAAGGCATCGTCCGTGCGGTCCGCCGAGAGAGTCCGGCCCGCCTTGTAGACGGCGAAGAGCACGGCGACGAGCACCGCCTCGCGTATGAGGCGGCGGCGCGCCGCCCCCGGCCCGGCCGGTGGCCCGGCCTCGATGCCCTGGGCGGTCATGGCCGGCCCTTCTTCCTGTTGCACAAACCGTTGAACAAAATCGAAACACTTGCGTATCGGTACACTAGCGTATCGATACGAGGCTGTATCGATACGCGGATGTTCCGGTTAGACTGCGTGCGGAACCTGTCGCAGAGGGATCCCGAGGAGAGCCGCACCCCCATGACGTCGACCAGCGGGCGACGCTCCAAGATCACACCGGAGCGGGAGCAGGAGTTCTTCCAGGCGGTCCTGGACGAGCTGCGCGAACACGGCTACGACGCGCTGACGATGGAACGCGTCGCAGCCCGCGCGAGCTGCGGCAAGTCCACGCTCTACCGCCAGTGGCAGACCAAGCCCCGACTCGTCGCCGCGGCGCTCCGCGCCAGCCGCCAGGGCGCCGTGGCGGCGGTGGACACCGGATCACTGGCCGGCGACCTGCGCGAAACGGCCCGGATCGCCGCCTTCACCTCGGGCCGCGACACCCGGCTCACCCAAGCCCTGGGGCACGCCGTGCTCTGCGACGAGGAACTCCAGTCGGCCCTGCGCGAAGCGCTCGTGGAGCCGGAGCTGGCCGCCTACGACGCGATGATCGAGCGGGCGGTGGAACGGGGCGAGATCAGCGCGGACCATCCCGCCACGGAGTTCCTGCCGGCCCAGCTGATGGGCGTCCTGCGCATCCGCCCCCTCCTCGAAGGCCGCTACGCCGACGCCGACTACCTGGTCCGCTTCGTCGACGCGGCCCTGCTCCCGTCCCTGGGCCTGACCCCTCCGCCACCCCACCACCCCTGACCCGCCGCGGACAGCCGAACCGGCCCACCCGCCGCCTCGCGCGAGCGGCCCGGGAGAACGGTTTCAGGGGTTGTGCCACGTCTGAGTGGTGCCGCCGTAGCAGTCCCACTGGACGAGGACGGCGCCCTTGTCCTTGCTCCATCCGGCGTCGAGGCACTTGCTGCTGTGCGTGTTCACGAGCGCCCATCTGCCGTTGACCGGGACCACCGTCCACTGCTGGGTGGCCCCGCCGTAGCAGTCCCACTGGACGACGGGGGTGCCGTTGGTCACGCTCCAAGAGGCGTCGAGGCATTTGCCGCTGTCCGCGTTGACGATCTGTCGTTCCTTCAACGTCCACTGCTGGGTGGCCCCGCCATAGCAGTCCCACTGGACGACCGTGCTGCCGTCGTCCTTGCTCCACGCGGCATCCGGGCACTTGCCGCTGTCGTCATTGCGGAACAGGGCGGCGTTTCCCGGGGGCAGCGGCAACGCCCGCTGTTCGGGCTGCTTCCGGGGGCCGGGAGCAGCAGGCGGGGGCGTGGTGCGGGGCGCTTCCGACGGCCCGTACCCGCTTCCGCTCGGCCGGGGCGCGGGCGCGGGCGAGCGCGGCGCGCCCGGTGCGCCGGGAGCGGTGGAAGGCGTGGGCCCCGGGGACGCGGGGGTTCCACCCGGTCCCTCGGCGGGGGAGGGACCGGTCGGTCCCGCCGACGGGGTGGCTGTCGACGGGCTGACTGCCGACGGGCCGGCCGTCGCGGCGGGCGGTGCGGCCGACGGCTTGTCCGCCTTGACCGCAGTCACCCAGACCGTGGCGAGGGTCCCCACCACCGGAACCACGATGCCGATCACCCACCAGGCCCACTTCGGCTGACGACCCCGCGAGCCCCCGTCCCCATCGGTCTGCTGCGGCGTCTCACGCTCTCCACTCATCCTCAACTCCCCCCTGGGGCAAGCATGTTAGCGAGGCAAAGCCGGGAAGTCGCCTCGCTCTCCGCCGGTGCCAGCACCGGCCCGCCGCAGGAACCCCAGAAGCCCGCCGGGGCCGAGGGCGCGGCCGAGGATCTCGCCGTCCCAGCGGCCGCGGCGCCCGCCCGGCGCCCGAATGCGGTGTCGGGCCAGCCGACCGTGGACACAGGCCGGCACACCCTCGGCGAGGAGCCGGCACACCCTCGGCGAGGAGCCGGCGGCCCGGGGCGCGGCCCCGGCGGGTGCGGTCTGCCCGCCGCGACTCTCCCGGCGCCGGGGTTGCCTATGGTCCAGCCGCGTCTGTCAGACCGCCCCGGTACGGTCGGCGCATGAGAGCTACGGCAACTTTCACCGTCAAAGCGTTCGTCCCGACTGAGCTGAAGCCCGAGCCTGCCGTGTCCACTGGGCTGCCGGTAGGTGTCGCGACGATGGAGAAACACTTCGAGGGAGAGGTCGTGGGGCGCTCGGCGACCCTGTTCACTGCCGCGTTCGACCAGTCGACCGGCGTTGGCACCTATGTGGCCATGGAGTCATTCGAAGGCTCGCTGCAGGGACGGGAGGGGGCCTTCAACTTCGTGCACTCGGCGACAACTTCCGGCAGTGACCGTACAGCGGAGTTCTTCACCATCGTGCCTTCAAGCGGCATTGGCGAGCTGGTAGGGATCTCCGGGGCCGGAGGGATGGCCGTCGATGCTGACGGCACGCATCGCATCTGGTTCGACTACCAGCTCGGTTAATCGGCGGGTTCCGGGGACGTGAACATGGCCTTCGTCTGATCTGTTCGAGCTGACCGACGCGTTGCTGTGCGGACGGGCCGGTGACCACACCGGTGGATCTCACGCTGACGGCCGAGCACCGGCGCGGGCACGGCACGATGCATGAAGCCTTGAACAGGGGGAACGCCGATGTGCCGCGGTTGCGGCAGGTGCCGGCCGGGCTGCCGCAGCCCGGCGCCGCCGACGGGCGCCTGGTCCTGGCGGTTGGACGCCCTGCGGCTGGGGCCGGCCGACGACGTCGCCGAGGTTGAAGTCCTCCAGCGTTTTGACCTGCGGGAAATGGGTGGTGCGGATCCGCATCACGGTGCCCTTGGACTCCCGGTCGGCGACCTGCCGCTGCAGCAAGGCTGCCGGATACTCCTCGTGGGACCAGTTCTCGTCCCGCGCCTGCTCGGCAAGCTCCTCCCAGAACGCTCCGATCGTCGGGGTCTGCAGGACCCGGGGCAGGTAGGCGAGCATGGACGGAAGCCGGTCCTTCGCCGCCGCGCCGGTCCCGGCTCTCGAACTTGCCCTGTCCGGCCCGTGCGCCGAAGGGGGCAGTGCCCCTCGACCAGGGCGGCTCCCTCGTCGGCCCGGGGTCCCTCGAGGTGCAAGTCGATCAGGTTGTCCTGAACGCACTTGCCGCCCTTGCGGCGGTGAATGCTCAGCCGCAGCACGCTTTTCGCCGATCGGCACGGCTCGCACATCCGGTTCCGGCAGCACGCGTGCCACCGCATCTTGATCGAGGTGGTCAGGAGCACGCGCGCCCCTCCTGCGCGCCGTATGCACCCCCATGCGCCGCCCTGCGGCGGCCTCACATGGCTCCGCCGCCCCCCCGCGCCCCCTTGCTGTGGACCCCGGCACTCCATAGCGTCACGCACCGTAATCGATGCATCCGTACGGTAACCAGGGGAGATCGATGAAGAAGGCTGTGTGGCGCCCGGTCGCGCTCGCGGCAGTGCTGGCCGTCCTGCCGCTCATGGCGGTGTCCGCCGAGGCCAGGACGCCCGAGCCGCTGTCCGCCGACGTCGTGGCGGCTATGACGCCGGAGCGTCAGGGGGAAGTGCTGGAGCCGCTGCGGGTGCTGGCCGACGCCGTGGCCCGGGTGGGCCGGAGTAGCCAGGCGGATGTGTACACCCAGGTCGAGATGGCCGCGGACTACCGGTCCGTCAACGTCTACCTCACCGATCCCGGCCGGAGCGCGGCCTTCCTCGACGCGGTGCGCAGGGCCGGCCCGAAGGCCGACACGGATCTGCTGAACGTACGCCGCGGCGTGAAGTCCCGGCAGCAGCTCAGGAAGGAGATCAAGGCCTTCGCCGACCGCCGCGACCTGCCGTTCAAGATCGAGAGGGCGAACAGCACGGTCGACGGCAGCGCGATCGAGCTCGGCGTGGACGACACGAAATCCGCACAGGAGTACCTCGCCCGCCCGGCCGTCGCACAGGAACGCGCGGAAGCGGGGGCGACGCCCGTCCGCATCCGCCACTCGCCCGCGATGCTGCCGCTGGCCAGCCGGTGGGACGACAGTTCGCCGTTCTATGCCGGGGCCGCGCTCGGGCCCGTGAGCGCGAGCGGGCGAGCGGCCTGCACCACCGGCATCCCGGCCATCAGCAGCGTGGACCAGCGCCACTGGCTCGTCACGTCCAGCCACTGCTACAACGTCGGCGAAGCCGTCACCACGGCCGGCGGCACGTTCATCGGCCCGGTCAGGGCCGAGCTGGCCGACATCGACTCGGCGTTCATCGAGGCCCGCACGAGCCGCTACACGTGGGACGGCACCGATGCCCAGGGATACACCCGCTCCCTCAACGGCACGCGCAACATCGCGGTGGGCGACTTCGTCTGCCAGCTCGGCTACGGCTCCAAGGTCGTCTGCAACATCCGCACCGAGCAGGCCGGCGACGCCGCCTGGGTCATCGACGGCATCACGGTCTTCGGCAGCATCGGCGTACCGCACAACGGCGGATGGGTCGCGCAGCAGGGCGACAGCGGCGGCCCCGTGATCACCGTCAACGACCCGAACTCCCGGCAGCTGAACGGGATGGTCGCAGTCGGGTTCGGCTGCACGCACGCCGAAGGGTATCCGCTCTGCAGCAGGGCGGTCGGCTGGATCGACGTGTACGACATCTTCGACCGGTTCGCCCTCACCCTCGTCCCCTGACCGCCGGGCACGCGGGGCCGGCGGGACAGTGGCCATGAGGCCCCGCTTGCCACGGTTCCCCGTTCGGAGCCCTACGGCGCGGACGCGAGGCCGGACCAGGGAAGGGAACGGAACGGAACGGAACGTCCGGGGCATCTCCGATCCTTCTCCCGCAACCAGCCGAACAGCAAGTGCCCCACATGGACGAACCAGTGACCGATCGCGAAGACCGGGACCGGCAGGCTGCAGTCAGCCGTCTGCTCCTCTACTACCTCAACGGGCCCATCGCCGAGGGTTGCCGCCTGCGCGGAGTCCTGCCCGCCCCGGGCGCCGCCAGGATCGCCATCCAGGCCGGGGAAGACGACGCCGGCGCCACGTTCCTGTACGAGATCCCCCACGGCACCGTCGCCCCCTGCCGCATCCCCGGCATCCTGCGCACCGTCCTGGCCGGCACCCAGCTCTACAGCAGCAGCGACATCGGGGAAGCCATGGGCATGACCGTCATCCGCCTCCGTCCCGAGGAGATCACCCCGGACCCGGAACCCGAGCAGGGTCAGGCGCTCGCCGTCCTGCGCGCCCTGTCGGACTCCGGCGACGAGGGCAACGCCCTCGTCGTCGGCTTCCTGCTGCTGGGGCACGGTCTGTTGCGCCTGTACGTGCAGCGCCCCGACCACCCCGGCACCATCGGCGTCGACATCCGCTGCACCGGAACGCCCACGGCACTGACCGCCTCCCTCCCGGCCCTCATCGAGGAGGAGCAGTACCATCAGCCGTCCCCCGACGACCCGCACTGCGACTTCCTCGTGGACCTGACCGACTGGTAGGGACATCCGGTTCGCGCCCGGCGTCTACGCCCACCCGGCTTCCCGGGTCCGGTTGCCGCAGGCCCGGCCGCAGGTGCCCGATGGCTCCCCATAGGCCCGCCCGGTCCGGCGCCCTGTACCCCGTATGCGCGTTCGGTTAGGCTGGCCTTACCTGGCGTGCGGGCACAGGTTCGGGTTCTGGCACCAGAGGTGGGAACCCATAGGACGGAACGGGCAGAAGCGGGGCGCACATGAGAGACGGTGACCGGGCTTGTGCCCGCCGGGGCGGGACGCCCCTGCGGGTGACGGGCGTCCCGGGTTCCGGCCCGGCGCTCGGGACGAGGCGTCGTGGATAAGATCGCGCTCACGGCCGGGGCCCTGTATGTCATCGTCCTGCTCCGCGCCGGAGGGACGTTCGCCGTCGGGTGGCTCACCGGCGCGGGCGCCCGGCGCAGCAAGTTCGCCGGGCGGATCTCCTCGGCGAAATTCCTGCGCGCCGAGCGGGCGATCCAGCGGTGGGGCGCGCCGGTGGTGGCCGTCTCCTTCCTGACCGTCGGTTTCCAGACCGCCGCCAATTTCCTTGCGGGCAGCATGCGCATGCCATTGCAGCGCTACCTCCCCGCCCTGTTCCTGGGCGGAGCGGCCTGGGCGCTGATTTACGCGACCGCGGGGCTCGGCGTGCTCGAAGTACTGGGAAGGCTCTTCGCGGAGCGGACGGCCCTCGGGCTGGCCGCCGTGGCCGTCCTCCTCCTCGCAGTGTGCGGGGTGGTCGCGTACCGCAGGGGAAGGGCGGCCATGTCCTCCGGCGACACCGTGGCCGAGGAAACATGAGCCAGTCCCGCTAGGGTCTGTCCGGCGGATCATGGCCGGGGCGGGTGCGGCGCGGGCACCGGGGCGGCTACCGGGAAGCCCCGTCGACGGCAGGAAGGCTGCCTGCAGCGGCTCGCTTCCTGATCGAGTCGGCCGGGGCGTCGGTGCCCCGGGGGCAGGCATCGGCGTACCGGGCGGCGTATTCCCCGCTGGGAGGGACGACGGTGATGACGTCGATCAGTACGCCGTCGGGGGCGGCGAGGATGAAGTGGCGCTGGCCGAACTCCTCCGTGCGCAGTGGCAGCAGCTGGGGCAGTCCGGCCTCCACCACGAGCCGCTGGTACTCGGCGTCCACGTCGTCCACCTCGAAGTTCAGCAGCAAGCCGCCACGGCATGCGACCCGGTGGCCCTCGGGGATGGTCGGGTGAGTGTGGTCCAGCAGGGCCAGCTCGTACTGCGGGGCGTCGGGGCGGCGCAGACTGACGTACCAGTCCGCCGCGAAGGTCACTTCGAACCCGAAATGGCGGGTGTAGAAATCGCGGGAGGCCGCCACGTCCCGGGTGGCGAGCACCGGGTAGAAGCCGCCGAGCCTGGTGGTCGACACGGTGGTGCGTTCGTTCGTCATGGCGGAGGCCCTTCCGATCCATTTCGCATACCTGGGGTATGCGAACCGGAGAGTTAGCATACCTTGGGTATGCGAAATGGAAAGGGCGGTGCGCGCGATGGCGCTCAAGCGGGCGGAGCAACGAGAGGCCACGAGGCGGGCGCTGCTGGCCGAAGGGCAGCGGCAGTTCGCCGCAGACGGGTACCACCATGTCGTGCTCTCCGAGGTGGCGCGGGCCGCCGGGGTCACCAAGGGGGCCGCGTACCACCATTTCGACAGCAAGGCAGGGCTGTTCCGGGCCGTGCTCGCAGAGGTCCAGCAGCAACTGGGTGAGCGGGTCGCGACCGCAGCCCACCGGTACGAGGACCTCTGGGAACAGCTCCGGGCCGGCTGCCGGGCCTTCCTTGCCGCGGGGACCGACCCGGCAGTGCGGCAGATCCTGCTGATCGACGCGCCGGCCGTGCTGGGCTGGGACGAGTGGCGGGCCCTGGACGAGGAGTCCTCCGCCAGGCACCTCGCGGAGGCCCTGACGGCGCTCTCCGCGGCCGGGATCATCGCCGATCAGCCGGTGGAGCCGCTGGCCCGGATGCTCTCGGGAGCGATGAACGAGACCGCACTCTGGATCGCGCGGGGCGGGGACCCGCAGGCCGCGGAACAGGCGCTCGACAGGCTCCTGGCAGGGCTGCGCACCCTCTAGTTCCTCGCGCACCCCGGCCTAGCCTCTCGCGCACCCATCCACCCGGCCGCCAGCCCGGCAGGGCGGTCGGTGCGTCACGGCGCGAAGCGGCGGTCTCCGGTGAGCGACCACACAGCCGCGATGCGGCCGTCCGCGATCGCCAGCAGGTCGATGCCGCTCTTGGTGACGGGACCGCCCGAGCCGTCGGTGTACGTGGCGGTCCAGCGGGCGGCCACTTCCGCACGGGTACGGTCGACCACCGGCGTGCCGTCGACCGCGTACGTCAGCCCCGGGCGTTCCTGTCGGTGGGCGCGGATGAACGCGGTCAGGTCCGGTCGGTCGAGCGTGGCGTCGGGGCCGGTGCCGGGAACCGAGTTGCCGAACCGGAGCCGGAAGCCGGGCGCGATCAGGTCCGGGGCGAGGGCGAGGTCGCCGTTCCAGAGCCGTGTCCACCCGTCCAGCAGTGCGGTGCCCTGTGCGCGGGTCAGCGGGTCCGTTCCGGTCGACGTACCGGTACCAGTACCGGTACCGGTACCGGTAGGCGCGGCCGTCGAATCGGCGGTGGTGGTGGTCATACGGGACATGGGGCAGTGCCTTCCTGTCGTCGGGTCGGGCACCAGCCTCTACGCCTCGGGCGACAACCCCCTGTCGGTGTTTATGAGTTCATCGAGGCCGACGAACTCCCAGCCCAGTGTGTCGAGCTCGGCGAGGTCCAGCACGCGCGGCGGGACCGTATCGGCCAGCACCTCGACGTACCGGATGCGGTCCAGCCGGAAGCCGCGTACCGCGGAGCGCAGTCGGCACCAGCCGATGAGGTACCAGTGGTCGCCGCCGAGGAAGCCCTGGGGTTCCACGCAGCGGTCGGTGGCGGCGCCTTGCGCGTCGGCGTAGGACAGGCGCAGGACCCGGCGCATCGAGAGCGCCTCGCGCAGTGCGTGGGGCATGCCGGCGGGCTGCCGGGCGGGCGCGGCGAGCCGGACCCGGCCGGCCAGTTCGCCCGCGCCGTGCCGTTCGCGCTGCGGCATGACGGCGAGCACCTTCTGCAGGGCGGACCGGGCGTCCCGGGCGAACGGCGTGCCGGCCAGGGCGTGCAGGGCAACCGCGAGCGCGGTCGCCTCCGCCGAGGTGATCGTCAGCGGCGGGAGGGTCCGGTCCTTGGCGAGCACGTAGCCGCCGGTGCGGCCGGTCTCGGCGTAGAGGGGGACTCCGGCCTGCTGCAGGGCGGCGAGGTCGCGCTCGATGGTCCGGGTGCTGACCTCGAACCGGTCCGCCAGCCGGCGTGCGCTGCGCGGTCGGGGGGAGGCCGCGCGCAGTTCTTCCACCAGGGCGTACAGACGATCGGTTCGGTTCACGGGGAACGACCGTAACCCAGTCCGTGGCGCGGGTCTCCCCCTGCGGCCGGGCAGGCGCTCACGTCAGCAGGCGCAGTGATGTCGCCGCGATGCCCAGTCGTACGCTCTGGCCCCAGGACAGCTGGAGGGAATCGCCCTCCATCCCGTCGCCGAAGACCACGATCCGGTCCGACTCCACGGTCAGCCGCAGTCCCTGCCCCTGTTCCAGATGGCCGGAGACCCTCGAGGTTCCGGTCGCGGGCGATGGCCAGGCCTCGCGCACGAACCACAGGAGCCGGCGGTCGCACGGGGCGGGCAGCTCCGCCGTACTGCCGCGCTCCAGCCACAGGGAGCGCAGCCAGCCGGTGGAGCCGGTGCCGGTGCCGACGAGTACCCCGGAGGACGCCTGGGCCTCGCCCGGGCCCTTCTCGTCGTCGGGGCCCAGGCGGTAGCGGGCCGTCTGGTGGCCGGGTGGGCCCAGGTAGATCTCGTTCAGTGCGAGCAGGCGCTGGGTGTCGTCGGCGACGGCCTCCACCATGGTCAGGTCCTCCGTCCGGCCCCCCGCGCTCGCGGCCCGCAGCAGGGCGGCCGTGTCGGCGCAGCGATGACGGACCAGGACCCCGGGGTTGCGTCCCGGGTCGGTGTCGATGCCGACCACCGGCTGCCCGGAGAGGTACTTCGCGGTGTTGGCGACCAGACCGTCCTGCCCGACCACGACCACCACGTCCTCCGGCGCGAACAGGAAGCGGTCCAGGTCCGCCCGCTCCACCCGGGAGCTGCGCCAGGTGAGCGGTACCGCCGCCGCCACCTCCCGCAACGCCTGCCGGGTCCGGTCGTGACGGTCGACCACCTCGTCGATCGAGCGGCCCCGGCTGGAAAGGAAGAACGCGGCCTGCCCGTGCGTCCCGTGCCGGTCGAGCAGTTCCTCGTACTCGGTCCTGCGGTGCACGAGCACTGCCCGCGGGGCCAGGCTCACGCGTCCGCCCCGGAATCCGGACGCCCGAGCCTGGCGAGCAGGCCGGTGAGGACGTCCGGAGTGAGCGTGATGCTCTCGACCCGCGGCAGGTTCTCCGCCAGCCGGGTCGCCGCCAGGGCGTACAGCGTGCCCGGGCCGGTCTCGCCGTGCACCCGCAGCCAGGCGGCCTGGGCCTCGGCACGTGCCGCGCCGGTCTCGCGCGCCGCCTCGGCGTCCGCGCGCGCAAGAGCGACCTTGCGGGCCGCCTCGGCCTCGGTCCGTACGCTGTCGGCCGCCGCCTTCTCCTCGGCCTCCCGACGGGAGTTGATGCCCCGCTGCTCGACCAGCTGCTCTTCGCGCCGGGCCAGTTCGATCTGACTGGCCAGCTCGTTCTCGGCGATCGCGCGCTCGCGCTCGACGGCGACGGCCCGCCGTTCGTACGTGGCCCGGTCCGCCTCCTGCTGGATCTGCTCGCGGGCCGGTGTGCGCAGGGCGCGCTCCACCTCGGCCTCGGGCCGGATCGCGACGACGCGTACGGCCACCACATCGATGCCGGTGGCCGGGAGCCTGGGCTCGGCGGCAAGACCGGCGGCGACGCTCTGCCGTACGGAGGCGACGCCGTCGACCAGGGCGACGGCCAGCGGGGTCCGGGCCAGTACGTCGAGCGTGTGCTGCTGCGCGGTCTCGGTGAGGAGGGTGGAGATCTGCTCCAAGGGCGCGCCGCGCCAGCTCCCGGTGTCCGGGTCGACGGAGAAGTCGAGCCGGTCCGCCGCCTCGGCCGGGTCACTGATCCGGTAGGTGACGGTGGCCTGCACGGTGACGTCCTGGAAGTCGGCCGTACGGGCGTGGAAGGCCATGGCCAGCTCTCGGTCGTCGACGGGTACTTCGGACAGCGCCGCCGACAGCGACCGGTACCAGAAGCTGAGCCCGCGGCCGTCGTGAACGAGCCGGCCGCGCCTGTGGTGGCGGATGTGTGCGGTGGGCGCGGATCGCAGATGACGCCAGCCGAAGCGCCGGGTGATGTCGGCCATGGTGAGTGAACCCCCTTGATTTCGTCACCATGACGATAACCGCGAAGTATTGATATCGTCAAGAGGACGAAAAGGCGCGGGTCCGGGCCGGGCCCGCCCCGGGGCGTCCGAGGGGCCGAGGCCGGCGGTCAAGGAAGGCGGCGGCGGCCCCGGGAGCCAGTTGCCCGGGCCCGCGGGGTCGGTGCTGGTGAAGCGTTCGAGGACCGCCTCGTGGATTTCGTCGTGTTCCGGAGTGCCGCTGTCGTCGCGGTCCGGCCTGCGGTAGGCGGATCGCGCTCGACGACACAGCGGGCTGGCCGCAAGCGGCCGGTCTCGGTCAGCGGGGCATGACCGTGGGGCACGAGGGCCTCCCGCACTCGGCCGGGATGTCGCCCGGACAGCACACCTGGGCCCCGGCGACCTGGTCCGCAAGACGTGGTCCCCGTGGTGGCCCCCGTGTCCGTATGCCGGTCCCGGCGGACGCCGGCGCGGGGACCTCGTCATGATGTGCGCATGATGCACAGCGACGACAAGCACACCGACTCTCCGGCGATCGCCCTGCTCAAGGAGTTGGGAGCCGAGACCACCAAGCACTCCGGCGGTACGCTCCTGACCCACCTGCTGCGTGTCGAGGCGCTGCTCGCCGCGTGGGGCGCCCGTCCCGCCCTGCAGACGGCGGCCCTGTGCCACGCCTTCTACGGCACGGACGGGCTGCCTCTGAGCCTCCTGGAACTCTCCGGGCGCGCCCGCCTCGCCGAGGCGATCGGTGCGGAGGCGGAAGAGCTCGTGTACTTCTACGCCAGCTGCGACCGCAAGGCCTCCTACCCCAGCCTGGCCGCTCCGGACGAGGCGTCGGTGACCTTCCGGGACCGCTTCACCGGTGAGGAGTTCACCCCGTCCCTGCAGCAGCGCCGCGACTTCGCCGAGCTCACGGTGGCCAACGAACTGGACCTGGCCAAGGTGAACGCGTCCTTCCGCGAGCGCAACGGGGCGGACCTGCTCGAGCTCTTCACGCGCTGGGCCCCCCTCCTGTCGGAGGCGACCCGCCGAGAAGTGACCGCGGTGCTCGGCTGAACCGTGCGGGCTCGCGAACAGCCCGCATGCGCGGTGGCCCGCCCGGAACCTCCTCGTCCACGGGCCGGCCGGCACCGGGCCCACGGCTGACGTCTGCGTACACCAGCACGCTCACAGCGGTAAGCAGTCCGGGTCTTCGCAACTCGATGGCCCCGCCCTCCAAGGGCCCGTCGGCGGTGGTCAGCCCGGCCTTCAGTGCCTGTTTCTGAACCCCAGAGCAGCAGGTCGACCAGCCAGTGCCCGGAATGCGAAGTTTGCGGAAGCGTTCGCCGAACGGTCACCGTGACCGTTCGGCGAACGGAACTGCTGGAGTGTGTGGGACGCGCGGGGCGGTCTTCGGGGAGACCTTCACCCGGAGGTCGGCGAACGCGGTCGGTGGACCGACTCAGCCTTGACCGTTCTCAAGTTGCCCCGCAGCAACTTGGCTCTCGACTCACTTGGTACCAGGCTACCGACCCCGCAGAGTCCGAGGGCTCGGAAACAGGCACTCAACAGTACGTCCGGGCCTTCTTGACTGCGGGTTCGGCCTGCTGGAGGTCGGAGGTCACGCTGAGCAGCTGCTGCGCCTCTTTCAGGGCGTCGGCGAGCGGCTGGAACTTGGCGTCCGCCAGGGCAGCCGCCCTGGCCAGTTCCTCGGCGCCGACGAGGCGCGCCACCACGATGTCGAAGGCCTGCCCGCCGTCGGTGCCCGGCATCCGTTCCGGCAGTCGGCTCACGGCCGCACAGGCCAACTCGGCGTCGGTGCCCTGGACCTTGCCGGACGCGGCCCCCGACTGGCAGGCCGTCAGAGCCAGCGCCAGACCGACCGCGGCCACAGCAGTTGTCGGACGCCTCATCAGTTCCCCCCGCTCGAAGACTTCCGGCCATCCTCGGGGGCTTCGCTTAGGGGGCATAGTCCAATCCCGGCCAGCTTGCACGGCTACCGACCCCGCAGAGTCCGAGGGTCCAGAAACAGGCACTCAGGGTGAGCCCGTCGTGTCCCAGGACACCGGCCGGCCCCGCGACTTCGCGTCGCCCCTCCCTGCCTCCGCGCCCTCGCCACTGAGATAGCCGACATCAAGACCTCCTGCAGCGCACGCAGACACCGAGATGCCGTTTCCGTGCTCGGGATCAAAGGCGGCGGCGCATGCCCTGCCGGAGATGTCCTGGACCGCCGCGGCGCTGGTGCTCGCCGCAGCCGACGCCAAGCGCCTCCCCGGCCCGAGCCCCAAGACCCGTGGACGGGGGCCGTACGGGCGAAGCGAATGCCCGTTACGGCCTAACTCACTCACACGTCTCCGGACCGGTCAGGAATCGAGAAGCCCCGGCCGCCGCTCTGCCCCTAGCGTGATGGTCATGGCAACCACGACTCCCACCACGGCCCGCACGTCCCTCGCGTCCGTCACCCTTGAGGTGGACGACCTCGATGCCGCTCGCCGCTTCTACGCCGCCTTCGGTGTGGAGGTGTACATACGCCTGCGGGCGTCCGAGGCGCACTCCACCGGATTCCGCGGCTTCACCCTGGGGCTCACGGTGTCCGGGCCGGCCACCGTCGACGCCTTCGTCGGCGCCGCTGTGGACGCCGGCGCCACCGTGCTGAAGGCCGCTTCGAAGTCGCTGTGGGGTTACGGCGGCGTCGTCCAGGCTCCGGACGGGACGATCTGGAAGATCGCGACCTCGGCGAAGAAGGACACCGGCCCCGCCACCCGCGAGATCGACGAGGTCGTCCTGCTGCTCGGCGTCGAGGCCGTGAAGGCCACCAGGCAGTTCTACGCAGGCCGGGGCCTGACCGTGGCCAAGAGCTTCGGCAGCAAGTACGTCGAGTTCGCGGCAGGGCAGTCCGCCCCCGGCCGGCCCGGCCCCGTCAAGCTGGCGCTGTACAAGCGCCGTGCCCTGGCCAAGGACCTCGGCGTCCCCGCCGACGGCACCGGCTCGCACCGCATCGTCCTCGGCGGCACCGGCGGCACCGGCGGCACCGGCGGCACCGGCGACGCCTTCACCGACCCGGACGGCTATGTCTGGAGTCTCGGCCACGGCGCCCCGGGAAGCGACCAGCCCTACGCAGGGTAACCGAGATCCCTTGCCTCACAGCCGTCCAGGACACGGCGATGGTTCCGGTGCGGGAAGCGGAAGCGGAAGCGGAAGCGGCAGCGGCAGCCGCAAGCACGAGCACGTGCGCGCCATCGAGAGCACGAAGAGGCCCGAGACGCGCCGACGGCGCGTCGAGAAGGCCATCGCCACGCTGCGGGGCTGACCCCCGTGGCCACCTACGCGCGCGCGTGCGGCGGGTTGCCCGTGGCGCGCAGTTGCTGCCACAGATACAGGTCGATGCGTTCGAGGAAGTCCGAGGCCTGCGCCTCGGCCGCGGCGGCGGCCCAGGACGAGGCGCCGACCGCCCCCTCCAGCTGCTGGTAGAACACGTGCAGCTGTTCCAGCGCATGACGGAGCACCGCCTCCTCGACAGGCACGATGCGCGCTACCGCGGTGACGTGATTGGGCCACCAGCCGTTCACCGCCTCCCTGAGCAGGTTCCTCAACTGCCGGGACCTGCCACAGGCGGCCACGAAGCAGGCCGGTGGCGGGCGCAGCACGCGGAGCAGGGCATCGGTCTGGGCGGCGTTGCCCCGCCAGCGGTTGCGGCGTTCGGCGTCCTCCCAGCGGTCCCGCGTCATCCCCAGTTCGGCAGCGGTCCGGCTGATCGACAGCCCGGCCACGGTGCGGCACTGGGCGAGCGTCGAGGGTTCTCCGACGAGATCGACGGGGGAGCACCACAGCGCGGCGGCCAGCGCCTTGACCTCGCTGTCGTCGGGTACGACCGTGCCGGCTTCCCAGGCTTCCAGCAGTGCCGGGGGGAAGGGCCTGCCCTGATAGGCCATGACGGCGTAGGCGACCTGACCGACTGTCACCCCGAGCCGGCCGCGGACCGCTCTGGCACGGGCCGGCTCGAACGGGGGCAGGACCGATGGATCCTCTGCGAAGGACATAGCGGCAAACCGTAGAGATCCACCGGGAGTTCGCCAAGGTCCGGAACGCGCGGTCCGTACGCACTTTCCCCTGCTCGAACGGTCTCTCGCGCCCCACCGAAGCCCGGCGATTTTGTCGGAAACGGCGCGCCTCCGACCTGCGCATTCACTGTTTCAGGAGTCTCCTGATGTGGAATCCGGGGCGCGCCCGTCTGGCATTTCCTCCAAAGTTTTTCGTGAACCACCCCTTCCGCTTGGGGGAGTTGACGAGTGCCCGAACCGCTACCTAGAGTCCCGTCCCGTTAACAACGGAAGAATTCTTCCGTGATGCGAAAGAGTCAGCGGCTCCGTGCTGCCCACCCCTGCAGCACCGCACCTCCTGCAGCACCGCACCTCGCGCAGCACCGCACCTCCTGCAACGCCCGGCGCCGGCCGTCCCACGGCGGCGGCCGCCCACCCTTCCACCCGCACGCCCCCGGAACCGCGTTCCGCGGGCGGTGTCCCAAGGACTCAGCTTGTCGCCCCGCGCCTCCTCCCGAACGCCCGGTGCGCCCACGCACCCGGTCGACGAGATCCTCCCCACCCGCCGCCTGCTGCCCGCCGCGCTCCAGCACGTCGCCGGCATGTACGCCGGCCTGACCGCACCACCACTGATCATCGGCGGAGCCCTCGGCCTGACGGCAGGCCAGCTCTCCGCGCTGCTCGCCGCCTCGCTCCTCGTCGCCGGTCTGGGCACCATCGCCCAGACCCTCGGCCTGTTCGGCATCGGTGCCCGGCTGCCCCTGACCAACGGCGTCTCCTTCGCCGTGGTCTCCGCGTCCCTGGCCACCATCGCGGCCAGAGGACGGGAGGACGCCCTCCCCGAGATCTTCGGCGCCACCCTGATCGCGGGAGCCGTCTGCATCCTGCTGGCTCCCGCGTTCAACCGCCTCGTCCGGTTCTTCCCGCCCGTGGTCAGCGGCACCGTCATCACCCTCGTCGGGCTTTCGCTCCTGCCGGTTGCCAGCACCTGGGCCCGTGGCGGCGACACCGGAGCACCGGACTTCGGCTCGCCCTCCAACCTGGCCCTGGCCGCGGCCACCCTCGCCATCACCCTGGCCATCCACCGTGCGTTCTCCGGCCGGTTCCTCGGCCGCATCGCCGTCCTCCTGGGCATGCTCGCCGGCACCCTGATCGCCGTACCCCTGGGCAAGGTCGATCTCGATCCCCTCACACAGGCGCCCGTGTTCGCCCTCCCCGAGCCGTTCGCCTTCGGCACCCCGCAGTTCGTGCCCACGGTCATCGCCACCGGGGTGGTGTTGATGATCGTCTCGATGGCCGAAGCCACCGCCTCGCTCTTCGCCCTCGGCGCGGTCTCCGGCCGTCCCACGCAAGGCCCCACCATCACCGCGAGCCTGCGCGCCCAGGGCCTGGGCACCGTGCTCGGAGGCGTGCTGGGTGCGTTCACCCCCACGGTCTTCGCGCAGAACGTCGGCCTGGTCGCCCTCAGCCGCATCCACAGCCGCTACGTGGTCACCGTGTGCGGTGCGATCCTGGTCCTCCTGGGCCTCGTACCGGTGCTCGGCTCCCTCGTCGCGCTCGTCCCGCCGCCCGTCCTGGGCGGAGCCGGCGTGGTCTTCTTCGGTTCCGTCGCCGTCGCGGGCATCCGCACCCTGGCCAAGGCCGCCCTCGGCACCGGCCACAACAGCCTGATCGTCTCCGTCACCCTCGCCTTCGGCCTCGCCCCCGTCGTCAACCCGGACTTCTACGACGGCCTGCCCGGCCCGGTCGCCACCGTCCTGGGATCGGGCATCACCGCCGGCTGCCTGGTCGCCGTACTGCTGAACTACCTCCTCAACCACCTGGGCCGCGGCACCGAAGCCGACCCGGACCCCGTCCCGGCCCAACAGGCCCCCGCGCTCGACGGCACCGGCACCACAGGTCCACCCACCTTCCCCACCCGGCACCTCCACCCGCCGACCGAGCACGCCTACGGGCTTGGCACCCAGCTTCTGCCCGCACCCACGCCGTACCCGGGCCCGCCCGCGGACTGGTCCGCCCGCGCAACGACCCCTCCGGACTTCCCCACCACACCCCCGCACCAGCCGTCCGGACACACCCCCGCACTATCAGCGGACTTCTCCTCCTCCGAGTCCTCCTCCGAGTCCTTCTCCGAAGCCATCGACTTCCCCGGCCCGCTCCACCCACTGCACTCCCGGCTCAACCACCCCCGTGCCCAAGCCATCCGCGTCCACGACGCCCAGCCCGCCGACCACCCCGACCAGACATCCCCGAACGACGGCTGGTAAGCCCGACCGCCGGCATCCCGGCACCCCGGCGGAGCAACTGTGCGGAGGGATGCGCTCGTACGGCGGGGCGATGTCCTCGTCGTTGCCCGTATCGCCATCTTCGAGCAACGGCCGGGGTCTTCGGGGAGCGGGTGGGCCGCGAGTGAAGCGAGGCGGCCGGCGGCCCGTTCGGGTCTGACCCCGGCCGCGGACACCGGTCCGGGCTCGTACCCCGGTGGTCACGGCGGCCTGTTCCGGGTGGGCAGGCCCGTCAGGCGGCCGTCCACGACACCGGCTCCCTCGCGCAAGGCCCGTTCCGACAGCCCACCCAGTTCCGTGGGAGTGAGGCCCGCCAGAGCACGGACATCGCGGTTGAGATGCGCCTGATCGTAGTAGCCGCAGGCCGCGGAGAGTTCGCCCAGCGAGCGGAAGGAGCCCGGCGGCATGGTCAGTGCGCGCTGGAAGCGCAGCACACGGATCGCGGACTGCGGCGGGAGCCCGATCTGCTCCCGGAACAACGCCTGCAGACGCCTGCGGCCACGGCCGGTCGCCGCGACCAGGTCCCGCAGGGGCATCCCGCCGTGACATGCGCGCAGCCTGTGCCATGCCTCTGTGACCACCGGCGACGGTGCCGGACCGGCCGTCAGCCGCCGGCAGAGTGCCTCGTCCAGGATCGCCCAGCGGGTGCCCCAGTCAGGGGCGAGAGCCAAACGCTCCGTCAACACCGCCGTCCACCGGACGCCCAGCACATCCTCGGCCGCGACCTGTGTTCCGGCGAGCCCGACGAGAGGCATACCGAGACACGCGTAAGCGCCCAGCGGTGTGAAATCCACCTCGACGGCATGTCCGGCCCCGGGGTAGGCGCCCAAGACCGCCGAGGTCCGCAGGCCCACCAGGACCGAGCGCCAGACACCGCTTTCCGGTTCCCCGCCGGTCCCTGCCGCGCGAAGGTGCACCGGCTCACCCCAACCGAGTATCAGGGTCACGGTGGCGGCCGGCACGTTGAGCCGGGCGGGCCCACCCCCCGGCGTCCGGTACCCCCGGTACTTCACCACCCGGCCACGCAACCAGGCCGGAGCAGGACGCTCAAGGCTTCCCACCTCATCGGCACCCGTCATCAGCGTCCCCCCGCCTGGGCCGCGCTCCACCCGAACTGACACGCCCCGCCCCGAACCGGCACGCCCCGCCCCGAACCGGCAAGCCCGGGAACGCGGTGCGCCTTCGTACAAGACGGGCGGTCGGACCCCCCGGCAGTCTGGAGCGACAGCGCGCCGCAGGTGAAGGCGAGGACAGGCCAAGAGACAGCAGGGGCTGTCCCATGCCGATCCGGCCGGAGCGCGTGCCCTGGACGAAGAAGGACGGACGAGGGGAAGAAGCCCATGACCACTCCGTTACACCGGACGCATCGCATGCACCGCAAGGCGGCGCTGGCCGCCTGCACCGCGCTCCTGCTGAGCGGGCTCGCCGTCGCCCCCGCAGCAGCAGCGTCGGCGCCGACCGGCACGGCGTCCGGGTGCGCCACGCTCAAGGACCAGGGCTACGGCTGGGCCCACATCAAGAACGACTGCGGCTGGCGCATCACTGCCACCGTGTCCGTCGACTGGGCGTGGGACCCCACCTGTATCCCGATCAACGCGGGCCGCACGGCGACGATCCACTGGGACGGGGCGAACGGCCGCGCCGACTACGCCTACGAGTGCTGACCGGCGGTTCCTGCTCCGCACTGCGCTGACCGCCGTGCGTCCGGTCGCGGACAGACCGGACGCACGGCGGCTCCCACCGATGCGCCCTGGGCGGGGAGGGCGCTGCCGGACGCACCGCCCGGCCCGGGACCCACGTCTGCCGCCCCTGCCCGGTGCTTCCCGGAATTCACTCGTGCCGCGTCTATGCCCGACGGTGTTACCTCCAGTAAGTTACCGCCGGGTTAAATGTCCTGCTCGAGACACCGGGGGAGTCATGAACCGTAGAACCACTGCTTTGTTGTGCGCCGCCATCGTGGCTGCCGTCACCGTCGGCACGGCGTCGGCAGCGTCGGCCGCGTCGGCGGCGTCGGCCGCACCCGCCGCGGTTGCCCGGCCGACGGCCGCGGCGTCCGATCCGTTCTATCGCTACGACGGCAGCAAGCCGCTGGCGTCGTACCGGCCGGGCGACGTTCTGCAGAGGCGCACGCTGGACTACCACGTCTTCGGTATCCCGACACCGGTGAAGGCCGTCCAGCTGCTCTACCGCTCGACCGACGCCCAGGGCAGGCCCTCGGCCAACGTGACCACGGTGGTCCGCAGCCCCCACGGCGATGGCAGCAAGGCCGTGTCGTACCAGTCGTTCTACGACTCCCTCGACCCGGAGGACGGCCCCTCCCGGGCCATCGCCGGTGACGTCTCGCTCGGCGGCGTCATCGCCAACGCCGAATCCCTCATCCTCGCGCCGTTGCTGCTCAAGGGCTACGACCTGGTCATCCCGGACACCGAGGGCCAGAACGCCGATTTCGCGGCCGGTCCGGAGTACGGAACGAACACTCTCGACTCGATCCGGGCCGCCGTCCGCGCCGAGGAGACGGGTCTGCACGCCGGTACGAGGTTCGGCCTGTTCGGCTACTCCGGCGGGGCCATCGCCACCAACTGGGCCTCGGCCCTGGCCCCCGCGTACGCACCCGAGGTGAACAAGCAGCTGGTCGGCTTCGCCGAGGGCGGGCTGCTCGTCGCCCCTGCGCACAACCTCAGGTATGTCGACGGTGCCCTGGTGTGGAACGGGGTGATCCCGATGGCGCTCATCGGCGTCGCCCGCTCCTACGACATCGACCTCACGCCCTACCTCAGCGCGAAGGGCCGCGCGCTCTTCGAGGACCTCGAGCGCGGCTCGATCGTCGACGCGCTGGGCCGCCACCCGGGGATGACCTGGAAGGACATGGTGAAACCGGAGTACAAGGACCCGAACTCCATCCCGTCCTTCGTCGAGGCGGTCAACAAGATCAACCTGGGCCAGGCCGCCACCCCGACCGTCCCCGGGTTCATCGGGCAGGGGAACGCCGGCCTGCTCGAGGGAACGTTCGGCAACCCGCGGGGCATCGGCACGGGCGACGGCGTCATGGTCGCCGGGGACGTACGGGCATTGGCCCGGCAGTACTGCGCCACCGGCAACACTTCGATCAAGTACGAGCAGTACAACCTGCTCAGCCACGTCGGAGCCATGCCGTACTGGGCGCCGCGCGCGATGGCCTGGCTGGACGACCGCTTCGCGGGCAGGACCGCCCCCACCAACTGCGGGAGGATTCCTGCGGGCAACTCGCTGGAGCCGGAGAAGCCGACCGCCGCTCGGTGACTGCTGCGGACCGCGGCGGTGCGGCCCGGGACTTGAGTGGCGGCCGAAGCAGGCGAAGCAGCCGAAGCGACCGAAGCGACCGAAGCGACCGAGAAACGGAACTGACTGCGCCATTTGACTGACGGGCGCGCCTGCGCGCGGGTATCGGCCGACGGCGCCGGGCGAAGGGCCTGCAGCGGCGGCACGGCGGACCCCGTATGGCGGTGGAAGGGGTGGCGTCTACTGACGGGGACGGGCCTGGTCAGGGGGAGGGTGTGCGCCGATTGGTGGGGGGACCGGCTTGCCGGGGTGCGGGCGCTGGTCGAGGATCAGATCACAGGGCGTGCCGCTCATCTCACTCAACGTGACGATGCGCGGCGCGTTGTCCTCTGTCTGCTCGACCTCCACCTGATCAGGAGTGGTCATGGAAGAGAATCCGCTCAGCCGTCGACGACTGTTGTGGGGTGCCGCCGGCGTGGCGGGTGCGGCTCTGGCCACTGCCGGGCTCCCTCAGCTGATGGGGCCCGAGGAGAAGGTGAAGCCTGCGCTGCCGAGCCCCGTGCGCAAGGCCCGCGCCGCCGCGGGGCCGCCTGCGGCCGTGCGGCGGGACACCTCGGTGGACTACGCCCCCGCTGTCTGGATCGAAGCCGACGAGTCCAACTACTCGTCCTCCGATCGTCCCGAGGCGTATCCCATCGAATACGTCATCATTCACCTGACAACGGACCACTTTTCAAGGATGCTCAGGACGTTCAAGGACCCCGCCGAGAGGGTGTCGGCGCACTACATGATCAGCTCAACCGGCGCGCGAATTGCCCAGTGCGTGCGCGAGCGCGACGTCGCCTGGCACTCCAACAGCGTCTGGTACAACCACCGGAGTATCGGTATCGAGCACGAAGGCTGGGTCGACCAGGCGGTCTACAGCGACGCGATGTACCAGGCATCCGCCGTGCTCACGGCCACGATCTGCGCGAAGTACGACGTGCCGGTCGACCGGGACCACATCCTGGGCCACGTCGAGGTCCCGGAGTCCACTCACGAGGACCCCGGGCACAGGTGGAACTGGGACAAGTACATGAAGCTCGTCGAGACCGCCCGCCGGCGCGTCAGGACCTGACACCGCGTCGACCCCGTCACGCGGGCTTGCCGTCGCCGTAGAGCCAGGAGTCCCAGATCGAGTCGAGGTCCCGGCCGGCCTTCGCCTCCGCGTACGCGGTGAAGTCGGCCGTGGAGGCGTAGCCGTGGCGGTGCCGCAGGGGCCAGCCCCGCACCAGCGAGCGGAAGGCCTCGTCGCCCACGGTCTGGCGGATCCGGTGGATCACCATGGCGCCGCGCACGTACACCGGCTGGCGGGAGATGTCCGAGGCGCTCGGCGGCTCGGCGGGCGGGAAGTCCCACTCGTCGTCGTCCGCGGCCTTGGCGTGGTTGCGGTCGAAGTGCTCCTGGGCACTGGCCCCGCCGTGGTCCTCGGTCCACAGCCACTCCGCATAGGTCGCGAAGCCCTCGTTCAGCCACATGTCCCGCCAGGTCCGCGGGGTGACGGAGTTGCCGAACCACTGGTGGGCCAGTTCGTGCACCACGTTGGTGGTGTGGAAGACGCCGGCCGGAATGGTCGGCCTGGTCTGGGTCTCCAGGGCGTAGGGCACGTCGGCCGCCTGGTCGACGATCAGTCCGGCGGAGGAGAAGGGGTAGGGGCCGAACCTTGCCTCGGCCCATTCCATGATCTCGGGGAACCTGCCGAGGACCGCTCCGTCCTCGTCCGCGCCCGCGGTCGTGTCCATCGCTGTCACGACCGGGACGCCGGACCGGGTCCGGGAGGTCCGGATGTCGTAGCTGCCGATGGCCACGGTCGCCACATAGCTGGCCATGGGCTCGGCCTGGTGCCAGTGGAAGGTGGTCTGGTCGCCACTGGTGCGCCGGGCGCGCAGCTGCCCGTTGGAGATCGCCTGCACTCCCTTGGGGACCGTGACGGCAATGTCGTACGAGGCCTTGTCCGAGGGGTGATGGTTGCCGGGGAACCAGGACATCGAGCCCGTCGGCTCGCCGAACGCGACCGCTCCGTTGTCCGTCCGCAGCCAGCCTTCGCGCCAGCCGTGGTCATGGGTGATCGACTCCGGCGTGCCCGCGTAGTGCACGACGCTGCGGAAGGCTGCGCCCTTCGCGATGTGATCGCGCGGCTGCAGGGTCAGCTCCTGCCCGTCCCGCCGGACCCGCGCGTCGCGGCCGTCGACGGTGGCCCTCAGCACCTCCATGCCGAGGAGGTCGAGGTTGAAGGCGCTGAGCCCCTCCGTGGCCTTCGCGGTGATCTCCGCAGTGCCCGTGAGGCGGCCGCTGCCGGGCTCGTACGCCAGGGTCAGGGAGTAGTGGGTGACGTCGTAGCCGCCGTTGCCGAGCTCCGGGAAGTACGGGTCACCGGCGCCCGCCGCAGCAGGACGCCCGCCCCGGAACACCGTGCCGGGAGCCCCCTTCCGAGCGGTGTCCGCGCCGGGACCGGCACCCGCCCTCGTGTCCGCACCGGTACGGGCACCCGCCCCACCACCGCCCCGGCCGTCGGACTCCGAGCACGCGGGAAGCCCGGCGAGCAGGCCCGCGACCACGAGGGCGGTCAGACGTCCTGAAGTCTTCACGCAGCCGATCATGACCCAGCCCCCGGGCGCCCCGACCACGCCACGCCGTCCGCATGGCCCCTCCGGCGGCCACGGCCCGCACGTCCCCGGCCGGGTCGACGGTCTTGAGGTCCCAGGCGACAAGACCCCTGGGGGTCGGGTCTCCCGAAGATCTTGCGGCACCCGGCGGCGGTGAGGGCGTAGAGCTGCCGTTCGAGCTTCTGCCCGTCGGTGGAGACGCGCGCGTATCCGATCTGCGAAAACCCCTTGCCTAATGGTCAAGAAGTGTTGACCATTGGGGGCATGCCTACCGATGATCTTCCCGAGACGTTCCACGTCACCACTGACGAGCAGCTACGCGCCGTTTCCAATCTCACGCGTCACCGGATCATGGCCGTGCTCCGCTTCGAGCCCGCGACGATTACGCAGATCGCCGAGCGAGTGGGCCTTGCGAAGGGGAGTTCCAGCTACCACGTACGGCTGCTGGAGCGGGCCGGCCTGGTGAAGGTGGTACGAACGCGGAAGGTCCGGGGGGTCACCGAGCGGTACTACGCCATGGCCGCACGGGCGATCGTGCTGCCGGATCCGGGCGAGGGAGGCCCGGATGTGCTGATGCGGCATGCGGTGGCGGACCTGGAGGCGGCGCCGGTGGACGCCGAGCGGCACGTGCGGATGGCGCATCTGCGGCTCACCGAGGAGCAGTTCGCGGAGCTTGGGGCGCGGCTGCAGGCACTGGCGGACGAGTACCGGGAGCTGTCCGATCCGTCGCTGCCGGACGCGTCACTCGTCTTCGCACTGTTCCACCCGGCACCGCGCCGGCAGGCCGGAGGGGACGCCAAATGACCTCGGACGTTCGGAAGCTGCCGACCGGGTTCGGACGGCTGTGGACCGCGCAGACGGTGTCCTCGCTCGGTGACGGGGTGACGCATGCCGCGCTGCCGCTGCTCGCGCTGACGCTGACGCGGGATCCGATGGCGCTCGCCGTCGTCACGGCCGCCGGAACCCTGCCGTGGCTGCTCTTCGGGGTGCTCGGCGGTGCACTTGTGGACCGCTGGGACCGCCGGCGCACGATGTGGGTCACGGACGCGGCGCGCGCGGTGCTGCTCGCGATACCGGCGGCAGCGGCCGCACTCGACGTGCTGAGCATTCCACTGCTCGCGGCCGTCGCCTTCCTCCTCGGCCTCGGTGGACTCTTCTTCGACACGGCCGCCACGGCCTACCTACCGGATCTGCTCGGCCGCGACCCCGCGCTCCTGGAACGCGCCAACTCCCGCCTGCGCGGCACCCAAACCGCCGCGTCCGGCTTCGCCGGGCCGCCCGCGGGCAGTGCCCTGCTCGCGCTCGGGCGGACGGTTCCGCTGCTCGCCGACGCGGTCTCGTTCGCGCTCTCCGCACTGCTCGTACGGTCGCTGCCTGCCGCACCCCGGCCCGTACCGCAGGCCCGTGAGCCGCTGCTGCGGCAGGCGCGGGCCGGCGCCTCGTACGTATTCCGGGATCAGTTGCTGCTCGGACTCGCGCTGCGTCCGGCGGTCGGGAACATCGCCTTCCTCGCTGTGGAGACCGTACTCGCCCTCTTCGCGCACGATCGTCTCGGCATCGACACCTTCGGCTTCGGCCTGCTCCTCACGGCGGAGGCCACCGGCGGTCTGCTCGGCGCGGCCATCGCCTCCTTCCTCGGCCGACGACTCGGCACCGGCACCGCGCTGACCTGCACGGCCGCAGTCGAGGGACTCGCCATCCTGGGCCTCGCCGCCGCCCCCAACCCGTACGTCGCCGGCCTCGCACTCGCCGTCTGCGGAGCGGGCATGGGCGCCACGATGGTGCTCGGCCCCTCCCTCCGACAGGCGATCGTTCCCGCCCACCTGATGGGCCGGGTCGCCTCCACCTCCCGCATGCTCGCCATGTGCGCCGCCCCGTTCGGCGCCTTCCTCGGCGGCTGGCTGGCCACCACCTACGACGTACGCACCCCGCTCTACACCGCCGCCGGCCTCCTCCTCACCATGACCACCGTCACCGCGACCATGACCAGCAACCGCCGGGTCGAGGCGGCGCTGCGTGCCGCCGCCCCCGCCGATGTTGCAGAGCACGAGGAATCCCGGGATCCCGCTCAGGAGCGTGCCATTTAGGGCTCCACGAGGTCCTTGAGCGGGGAGAGGCGGGCGACGTCCTCGTCCTTGATGAGGATCTTCGACCTCACGCGTCCTGCCCTGCGGTGCGCGTGGAGTCCAGGAAAGCGGCGATCTGGGACGCACCGGTTCGCTTCAGCCAGAGGCCGAAGTCCATCGCGGCGGGGTGGATCTTCCGGGTGGCGGGAATGTCTGCGCGATAGCCGTCTGCGTTGAGCCACTCGTTGGCATAGGCGAAGTCTTCGCTCAGGGCCCGGATCGCATCGATCGGGACCTGAACGTAGGGCAGCGGTATGCCGAGCGCCTTCCCGATGGCCGCGGCGATCTGAACCGGCGTGAGTTCGTCCCCCGCCAGGGAGACCTCCCGGCCGATCCATTCCTTCGGCCGGGAGAACGCCAGGGCGGCCACCGCGCCGACATCGTCGACGGCCATGATCTGCTGCGGGATCTCCGGAGCGAGCCCGGTGGACAGGTTCCCGTTCCGCAGCGCGTATCCGCCTGTGAAGTTCTCCATGAACGACACCGGCCTGAGGATGGTCGCGGGAAGGCCGAGCGCGGCGATGTGCTGCTCGATCCGCCACTTGCTGACCAGGTTCACCGGCAGCTTCTCGTCAAGGTGCCGGTCCGCTCCGGCGACCGAAGTGAAGACGAAGTGCCCGATGCCGGCGGCGTGCGCGGCCTCGGCGACGTTCACGCCCCAGCGCACCTCGTCCTCGGCGCTGAAGTCCGGCGCGGTGCCGGGCGAGCCGACGGTGGGCTGGACGCTGAACAGGCCCCAGGCACCCTCGGCCGCGGCGGTCAGGGAGTCGACGTCCTCCATCTGTGCCCGCACCACCTGTGCTCCGGCCCGCGCCAGCGCTGTGGCCTGGCCCCCGTGCGGGTCGCGCGTCAGTGCGCGCACCTGCCAGCCGTCCCGGAGCAGGTGATGCGTCACGGCCCTGCCCTGCAGGCCGGTCGCACCCGCAACCACGACGGTCTTCTGCGTCAGCTTCACGAAGTCTTCTCCATCGCGTGCGTGCGGAAGGAGAGCCATCCCATAAGTGGGGTGGCCCTCCGTTTCTTGTTCGCTACGATATGGAGGACCACCCCACTTTTCAAGCCGTCAGGAGTGCCCGTGCCCGTGCCCGTGCCCAGGGACGCCGCCACCCCGCCGCGCCGCCCGATGCGCGCCGACGCCCGCCGCAACGTCGAGAAGATCGTGGCCGCCGCCGGAACCTTGATCGCCGAGCACGGCGCCGACGCCTCCCTGGAGGGCGTCGCGCGCCTCGCCGGAGTCGGCTCTGCCACCCTGCACCGTCACTTCCCGTCCCGGCAGGCGCTCCTGGAGGCGGTTTTCAAGGACCGGGTGGAGGCCCTGTGCGCGAAGGCCGGCGATCTGCTCGCCGAGCCCGACCCGGGCCAGGCCCTGTCCACCTGGCTTCGTGCCGTCGGCGCACACGCCGTGGCCAACCGTGGACTGGGGGCCTCCCTGATGCGCGAGGCAGACCCGGCACTGGGGGAGACCTGCCACGACATGATCACCAGCGCCGGAGACGCCCTCCTCGCGCGCGCCCGAGAAGCAGACGCCGTGCGCCCCGGGATCACCATCACCCAGCTGCTGAAACTCGTCGGCGCCATCGCACAGGCCACCGAGCAGGACGTCGACGGCCCGGCCGAGGCCGACCTCCTGCTTGTGATCGCCATCGACGGCGTACGCGCGCGCTGACCCGGTCTCTCACAAACATTCCTTTGCGCGAGCAAGATCAATCATGGCCTGCCGGGCCCTGCCGATCCCGGACTCGGCCGCGACGCCGCCGAGCTCACCGCGCTCGCCGACCACCTCACCGCCCACGGCCTGGTCCTGGAGATGCTCGCCGGGCCCCCTGCCCGGCATCTACGACCCCACCGTTCCCGGCAAGCCGCTGTTCGCGTTCTTCGCGGCGATGGCGGGGACCGAGCGGGAGAACATCCGGGAGTCGGCGCTCGAAGGGCTCGACACTGCGGCCCGCAAGGGCAAGCATGGCGGCCGGCCGCCGTTCATCGGAGAATTCCGAGCTCTGGGTGTACCGCTCGGATCGGTCAACGGCGCACCCGATAGCGCAGGTGAAGCACCCGGTCGCCCTGAATCACCACGTCAGGATCCTCCAACTGGTGCTGCGCGTGGACCGACCCGAAGTAGCGCTTGCCAGACCCGAACACGACGGGTACGACGTCCATGCGCACCTCGTCGATCAGGCCCGCGGCAAGCACCTGGCCACCGACGTCGCCGGCGGCGACCTCGACGATGCGGTCACCCGCAAGCTCCTGTGCCTTGGCCACGGCTGCCTCGATGCCGTCGACGAAGTGAAACGGCGCCCCGGGGTCCCAGCCCTCGGGCTCCGGCCGGTGTGTCACGACGACCACGTGGTCGATACCGCCCGGAGGCTTCCCGTCCCAGCCGTCCGTCATGTCGAAGACGTGGCGGCCGACGATCGTCGCCCCGATCTGGTCCCAGTACGGCCGGGTGTAGTCGTAGGAAGTCTGCGACACCTTCACCTCGCCGCTCTCGTCCAACGGGACGTCACCGCTGGACAACCAGTCGAACAGAGGTCCGGGCTGGTCATTCTCGTCCGCGATGAAGCCGTCCACTGACACCGAGCTGTACAGGACCACCTTGCCCACGGGGCTCTCCTCTGCCTTGGGGTGCCCCAAATTAGCCGCTCGTCCTGGGGTGGCCGCCGGCGCTGTCGGAACATCGCGGCGGCCACGCCGTCAGGGAGGCGTCCTGGGAGTTCGTTGCGGGGACTTACTTGGCGCCGAGGCCGGCGTCGGAGACCTCGGGCTTGCCGGCGGCCTTGAGTACCTTGTTGAGGAGCGTCAGGTCGTAGATGCCGG